>NZ_JAPYKR010000005.1:0-425417 GCF_037179655.1 Mesorhizobium sp. Cs1299R1N1
CGCCGACATCGGCATGCTTGTGCTTGACCATGGCGCTCTCGGTCCACGAGGCATTGGCATCCGGCACCGCCTTCAGCGCCATGGCCATCGCCTTGATCACCATGTCGTTGACCGACAGCTTGTAGGCAGGCGCCTCACCCTTGTCGGTCTTCTTCACCGGCGCGGCGGCATTGAGTTGCGTGCGCAGGGCCAGCAGCGCATCGAGTTCGCAATCGAGTGTCAGGTAGAAATGCGGGATGGTGGTTTTGGCTTCGACCAGGCGCCGCGCGATGGTCTTGCGCATGTTGTCATGCGGAATGAGTTCGTAGGAGCCTTCCTCGAACAGCTTCAGCACCTGGTCGTCCGACATTGGCTTCACCGCCGGAGCGGCGGCTGGTGCGCCAGCCGGAGCCTTGGCGGCGGGCGCTGCCTTGGCACCACCGCCGGCGATCGCGGCATCCACGTCTGCTTTCACCACCCGGCCATGCGGGCCGGTGCCGGATATGGCCGACACGTCGACCCCCGCCTCCTTGGCGACACGGCGTGCGAGCGGCGATGCAAAGGTGCGGTCGCCAGCCGCATGACCATTGGCAGTGGCTGGAGCTGCCGAGGCAGGCTCGGCCTTCGACGCCTCGGTCTTTGGTGTCTCGGCCTTTGATGCCTCGGGCTTTGATGCCTCGGGCTGGGGCGCTTCAGCCTTGGCGGCTTCAGCCTTCGGCGCTTCGGCTTTCGCCGGTGCGGCATCGCCACCGCTTTTGGCGGCAGCGCCCGCATCCTCGCCTTCGGCGGCAAGCACGGCGATCAGCGCGTTGACCTTGACGCCTTCGGTTCCGGCCGGCACGACGAGCTTGGCAACCGTACCCTCATCGACGGCCTCGACCTCCATCGTCGCCTTGTCGGTCTCGATCTCGGCGATGACATCGCCCGGCGAAACCTTGTCGCCTTCCTTGACCAGCCATTTTGACAGATTGCCTTCTTCCATCGTGGGCGACAGGGCCGGCATGGTGATGTTGATAGGCATCGCTCACTCCTGGATGAATTTGAAAAGGCCGCGCATGACGGTCAGCGTGGCGACAATGAACACGGATGGCAAGACACCGAAATGGTAGCTACCCTTGCCCATCTCGAGCACCATCATGCTGCCGGTCTGGTCGACCTTTGCGGAAGCAGTTGCCACAATAGCAAGAACCAGCGACGCGGCACCGCTGAGCATCAACAAAACCGCATCGAACTTCCCGGTCATCGATCGCACGAAAAATGCGACCACGACAGTGGGAACAATGATGGCTGCCAACGTCCAGAAAGACAGCATCCGCATTGCTCCCTAGCGATATGTGACTGCCTTAACCGCCTCGATGACCTCGCCGACATTCGGCAATGCCAGCTTTTCGAGGTTGGCCGCATAGGGCATCGGCACGTCCTTGCCGGCAATGGTGATCACCGGCGCGTCGAGGAAATCGAAGGCGCGTTGCGAGACCTGGTTGGCGATATGGTCGCCGACCGAATTCTGCGGGTAGCCTTCTTCGACCACGATCAGCCGGTTGGTCTTCTTGACCGAGGCGATGATGGTGTCGAGATCGAGTGGACGGATGGTCCTGAGGTCGATGATCTCGGCATCGATGCCCATGCCGCGCAGTTCGGCTTCAGCCTTGACGGCATAGGTCATGCCGATGCCGAAGGAGACGATGGTGACATCCTTGCCTGCCTTGTGGATGCGCGCCTTGCCGATCGGCAGCACGAAATCATCCAGCTTCGGCACGTCGAAGGACTGGCCGTAGAGGATCTCGTTCTCGAGGAAGATGATCGGGTTCGGATCGCGGATCGCCGCCTTGAGCAAGCCCTTGGCGTCGGCCGCCGTATACGGCATCACGACCTTCAGGCCCGGAATGTGGCTGTACCAGGCGGCATAGCACTGCGAGTGCTGTGCGGCGACACGGGCCGCCGCGCCGTTCGGCCCCCGGAACACGATCGGCGCGCCCATCTGGCCGCCCGACATATAGAGCGTCTTGGCGGCCGAATTGATGATCTGGTCGATCGCCTGCATGGCGAAGTTGAAGGTCATGAACTCGACGATCGGCTTCAGCCCAGCCATCGCCGCACCGACGCCAACGCCGGCAAAACCATGTTCGGTAATCGGCGTGTCGACGACGCGACGCGGCCCGAATTCCTGCAGCAGGCCCTGCGTGATCTTGTAGGCGCCCTGGTATTCGGCGACTTCCTCGCCCATCACGAAGACATCGCCGTCGCGGCGCATTTCCTCGGCCATGGCATCGCGCAACGCCTCGCGCACCGTGGTCGAGACCATCTCGGTGCCGGCCGGAATATCCGGATCGGCGGCGATTTCCGTTTTCGGCGCGGCCGCGACAGGTGCGGCGGTTGGCTTTGCCACCTCCGCCTTGTCCTCGGCCGGCGCTTCCGCCTTTGCCGGTGCTTCCGCCTTGGCGGGAGCCGCGGACTTGCCGACATCGGCGGCGCTCTCGCCGTCCTGCAGCAGAACGGCGATCGGCGTGTTGACCTTGACGCCTTCGGTGCCGGCGGCGATCAGGATCTTGCCCAACGTGCCTTCATCGACGGCTTCGACTTCCATCGTCGCCTTGTCGGTTTCGATTTCGGCGAGCACGTCACCGGCGACGACCTTGTCGCCCTCGTTCTTCAACCATTTGGAAAGATTGCCCTCTTCCATGGTCGGCGAGAGCGCGGGCATGAGAATTTCGATCGGCATGTCCTGGCCCTCCCTTACAATACGATATCGGTCCAGAGCTCGGACGGATCCGGCTCGGCGTCGTGCTGGGCAAATTCGGCGGCGTCGGCGACGATGTCGCGAACCTCCTTGTCGACGGTCTTGAGTTCGTCCTCGGTTGCCCACTTCTTCTCGATCAGGCGCGCCTTGACCTGCTCGATCGGATCATGGTCGGAGCGCATCTTCTGGACTTCTTCCTTGGAGCGGTATTTGGCCGGGTCGGACATCGAGTGACCGCGATAGCGGTAGGTCTGCATTTCGAGAATGATGGGTCCGTTGCCGGCACGGCACCACTCGGTAGCCAAATCGCCGGCCGCCTTCACCGCACGTACATCCATGCCGTCGACCTGGATGCCCGGAATCTTGAAGGAGGCGCCGCGATGCGAAAAATTGGTTTCAGCCGACGAGCGCGAAACCGAGGTGCCCATGGCGTAGCGGTTGTTCTCGATGATGTAGATCACCGGCAACTTCCACAGCGAGGCCATGTTGAAGCTCTCATAGACCTGACCCTGGTTGGCGGCGCCGTCGCCGAAATAGGTCAGCGAGACATTGTTGTTGTCGCGGTAGCGGTTGGCGAAGGCCAGGCCGGTGCCGAGCGACACCTGCGCGCCGACAATGCCGTGACCGCCATAGAAATGCTTCTCCTTGGAGAACATGTGCATGGAGCCGCCCTTGCCCCTGGACAGGCCGCCGCGGCGTCCGGTCAGCTCGGCCATCACGCCGCGCGGCGACAGCTCCATCGCCAGCATGTGGCCGTGGTCGCGATAGGCCGTGATCATCTGGTCGCCGTCGATCAGCGCCATCTTCATGCCGGTGACGACCGCTTCCTGGCCGATATAGAGATGGCAGAAGCCGCCAATGAAGCCCATGCCGTAGAGCTGGCCGGCCTTTTCCTCGAAGCGGCGGATGAGCAGCATGTGCCGGTAGGCGGCAAGCTCTTCGTCCTTGGTGAAGTCAGCAGGCTTGGGTGCCGACAGACCGGATTTGCCGTCGGATTTCGATTTGGCAGGCGCTTTTCTGGCTGCGTTGGCCATGCATCACTCCCTGTTGGCGTCTCTTGGCGGACACTGGAGCAAGGTCAACCTGCTCCGGGGAGATCGCCCTCCCCTTCGATTTATGGGAGGCTAACACGTAGAAAGGCGTTCCGCCATGTCGAAATTGCATAGCTGGCATGCGCCTAAGCGGTTAAAATCATTGAAAATATTGCTGATTAACCGAAAATGGGTTACTTCGTCGAAACCGGCAGCATGATGGTGATCTCATCAGGTTGGGATAAATTGAGCGCTTTACGCGCCTGCTCGTCGAGCATGTCCTTCTCCAGCGTGCCATCATGCATGAGCTTGACGCGCCGTTCGAGCTCCGTCCTGCGCGCCTTGATCGCATCGAGCTGACCCTGCAGCGCGACCGTCTCGGCCTCCAGCTTGTATTTGGAATTGATGCCGAATTCACCATGGTAGGCATGAAAGCCGAAATAGGCCAGGAACGCCACGCAGAGCGAGGGAATGATCAGCCGGCCGGTGTTTCTCTGCTTGTGCTGACGTGTCCACATGTTCCAAATTCCTTCGGGTCGCGAACGCTACGACCTGGCATCTATCTCGCCCGATTGTGCTTAATGGACGGTTACGCACGACTGGATTTGGCAGGCTGCCGAAACGAAGAAACGAAAAAGGATGGACATACAGCGCACGCCATAGCCGCCTGAGATCGCTGATCAGAGTCCCCGAGGAGGAGTACCCCCAATGCAAACGCGAGCACTCGATATCACGGCGCGATGTGCGTTTGTTCTCTTTCTGGTTTTCGCGCACCTGCCTGTCTCCTTGGCGGAGTCGGGACATCTGGTTGCGGCGACCGCGATCTCTGGCGCTCCTGCGGGTGCGATGGCGTGGCGCATTCGCTACGACACGACCGAACACGAGGGACGCCCGGTGCAATCGACCGGCGTGCTCGTCGCGCCGAGCGGCCTTGCGCCGAGTGGCGGTCGCAAGGTGGTAGCTTGGGCGCACGGTACCACGGGCATCGCGGAGCCTTGTGCCCCGTCATTGGGACCGCGCGCATTGGCTTCCATTCCGGCCCTCGAACAAATGGTCAGGCAGGGATGGACCGTTGTGGCCACGGACTACCCGGGGCTCGGAACGCCGGGGCCTCATGCCTACCTCGTGGGGGAGGCCGCGGCACACGCGGTGCTCGATTCGGTCCGCGCCGCGCGACAGGTCGAGCATGCGAATGCCAGCACGCAATTCGTCGTGTGGGGGCTGTCGCAAGGCGCGCACGCCGCGCTCTTCACTGGACAGGAGGCGCACGGCTACGCGCCCGGTCTGCAACTGCTTGGTGTAGCCGCCGCAGCGCCACCGACAGACTTGATCATGAACCTTGGAGATAGCTCCAGTCCGATGGTTCGCACGATTTTGACGGCGTTTGCGGTCGACAGCTGGTCCAAGGTCTATCACGCGGATACGGGAACGATCGCCAAACCGACGGCCCGGCGCTTACTGCATCGGCTCGCCTCTACATGTGGCAGCGAGGATCCGGCCCTTCGAACCAAGATCCAAGTGGCACGCCTCCGTCGTCAGATTACGGATGTTGACCTGACCGCCATCGAGCCGTGGCGTTCGCTGCTTGTCACCAATTCGGCAGGTGGCGGTCCCGCTGGTGCACCGCTGTTCGTGGCGCAAGGCACCGACGATGCCGTCGTCTCTGCCGATGTGACGAAGCGCTTCGTTGTCAATGCTTGTGGACGCGGAGAACAAATTCGCTTCGTGTCGATATTGAACGGCATTCATCGCACAACGGCGACCGCTTCCGCCGAAGAGACATTGCGCTGGATGGCCGGACGATTCGCAGGTCAGCCATCACCGAACGACTGTCCTATCCGATGACGGGACGGCGAGATGTGACCTCGCCGCCTCCGGATATGGTGTTCCCGCTCAGCTCTTGATCACCGACTTGCCGGCGTAACGCGCCTGCTTGCCGAGTTCTTCCTCGATGCGGATCAACTGGTTGTATTTGGCCATGCGGTCGGAGCGCGACAGCGAGCCGGTCTTGATCTGTCCGCAATTGGTGGCGACGGCAAGATCGGCGATGGTCGAATCCTCGGTCTCGCCCGAACGGTGCGACATGACGGCCGTGTAGGCTGCCTTGTGCGCGGTCTCGACCGCGTCGAGTGTCTCGGTCAGCGAGCCGATCTGGTTGACCTTGACCAGTATCGAATTGGCGACACCCATGCGGATGCCATCGCGCAGGCGCGCCGTGTTGGTGACGAAGAGATCGTCGCCGACAAGCTGCGTCTTCTTGCCGATCAGGTCGGTCAGGTATTTCCAGCCTTCCCAGTCATCTTCGGCGAGGCCGTCCTCTATCGAGATGATCGGATAATCGGCGGCGAGCTTGGCGAGGTACTTGGCCTGCGCCTTGGGGTCGCGCGTCTTCTTCTCGCCCTCATAGACATAGTTGCCGTCCTTGAAGAACTCGGTCGCGGCGCAATCGAGGCCGAGCGCGATCTCTTCGCCTGGCTTGAATCCGGCCTTCTCGATCGATTCCATGATGAAGTCGAGCGCCACCGGCGCGCTCTTCAGGTTCGGTGCGAAGCCGCCCTCGTCACCGACATTGGTGTTGTGGCCGGCATCTTTCAGCTTCTTGCGCAGTGTGTGGAAGATTTCCGAACCCCAGCGCACGCCTTCGCGCAGCGTCGGCGCGCCGACCGGCAGGATCATGAATTCCTGGAAGTCGATCGGATTGTCGGCATGCGCGCCGCCATTGATGATGTTCATCATCGGCACCGGCAGGACATGCGCCTTGGTGCCGCCGACATAGCGATAGAGCGGCAGGCCGGCGGCATCGGCCGCGGCTTTCGCGACCGCCAGCGAAACGCCCAGAATGGCGTTGGCGCCGAGTCGGCTCTTGTTGGGCGTGCCGTCAAGCTCGATCATCGTCTGATCGATATGGATCTGGTTTTCGGCTTCCATGCCGCCGATCGCCTCGAACAGTTCGCCATTGACCGCCTCGACGGCCTTCAGCACGCCCTTGCCGAGATAGCGGGCGCCGCCGTCGCGAAGTTCGACGGCTTCGTGGGCGCCGGTCGAGGCGCCTGACGGCACAGCGGCGCGGCCCATCGAACCGTCTTCGAGAACGACATCGACCTCGACGGTCGGATTTCCACGGCTGTCCAGGATTTCACGCCCGACAATATCGATGATGGCGGTCATTGCGATGTCCTCGATTGATCTGGAGAAAGGGGTCGCGCCCGTCTTAGCCAAAGCGACGCAAAAGGCAATCGGGCCCTGGCCGAATATTGCCGTTCGCTCGATTCACGAAGCGCAAGTTTCTGTCATCATAAGTCATGCCACCACACGCGCATTCCGGGTTATGGATGTTGTCGCGCGGGGCGAAACAGGAGGAGTTTCGCCATGTCTGAGTTGAGCGGTATCGTCAGTCTGTTCCTGATCGCCGCGGCGTTCCTGACGTCATGCGACAATCAGCAGTCACCGCCAAAAGCCTTTGCGCCTTTGGCGGCTTCGCACATCAGCGAGTAGCGTTGCCTTGAATCGAAAAGGGGGCCGTCGAAACGACCCCCTTTTTCGATTGTGGCGTCAATGCCAATAGGGCGTGACTTTGTAATACTGATAGGACTCGTCGCGCGCGCTCTCGCCATCCGCGCCGGCCAGTTCGTTGATCGAATGGGCAGGCGCTGCCTTCAGCTGTTCCTTGGTGAAGGGTACGACATAGCCGCCTCTTGCCTCATCATAGTCGAGGGTTGCCCAAGGAACGGCGTGGTACTTCTCGCCAATGCCAAGAAAGCCGCCAAATCCGATCACCGCGAACATGATGCCATTCGACGTCTTGTCGAGCATGACGTCCTCGATGCTGCCGATGCTGTCGCCCTGGGTGTTGTAGACGGTAGTGCCGATGACTCGCGAAGCGGCAATGGCTTCGGTGTGGCCTGTCTGGGTTGTCATTATCGTACTCCTCGTTGTCGTTGATCACTGCTTGACAATGAGAGGCGCGGGCGAAAGTTCCCGACTTTTTGGCGGCTGCCTGATCACTCCGCGAGGATGAAAGTCACCTTCATGTTGACGCGATAGGCCGCGATCTTGCCGTCCTCGACAACGATCTTCTGGTCCTGGATCCAAGCGCCCTCGACGTTCTTCAGGGTCTTCGAGGCGCGCGCAATTCCCTGCTCGATGGCGTCCTGAAAGCTCTTGCTGGACGACGAGGTGATTTCGGTGACGCGGGCGACAGACATTGGCTTCCTCCTGCCAAAACGCTCATTTGCAGGACAAAGCGTACAACCGGGGCTTGTTCGCTACAAGACGGTGGCTTTTCAGCCCTTTGCGATCCTGTCGAAGGCCATCAGCCTTTCCAGCAGTGCCGGCATGTCTTTCAGCGGCACCATGTTGGGACCATCGGAAGAGGTCGAATTGTCGGGGTCCTGATGGGTCTCGATAAAGACGCCGGCAACACCGACGGCAACGGCCGCGCGGGCCAGCGTCTCGACAAAGCGGCGCTCCCCGCCAGACGACCCGCCCTGCCCGCCCGGCTGCTGCACCGAATGGGTGGCGTCGAAGATCACCGGGGCGCCGATCTCGGCCATAACAGGCAGAGCGCGCATATCCGACACCAGTGTGTTGTAGCCGAAAGAAGCGCCACGCTCGGTGGTCAGCACATTGGCATTGCCGGAACCGGTGATCTTGGCGACCACGTTCTTCATGTCCCAAGGCGCGAGGAATTGCCCCTTCTTGACATTGATGACCTTGCCCGTCCTTGCGGCGGCGACCAGCATATCGGTCTGGCGCGACAGGAAAGCTGGTATCTGCAGCACATCGACATGCGGAGCAACAATCGCGCACTGCTCCTCGGTGTGGACATCGGTCAACACGGGCAGCGAGAATTCCTTGCGCAATTCGTCGAAAACTGGAAGCGCGGCGTCCATGCCGGCACCACGCGTTGCCGACAGCGAGGTGCGGTTGGCCTTGTCATAGCTCGTCTTGTAGACGAGGCCGATGCCGAGCCTGCCGGTCAGTTCCTTCAGCGCACCGGCCATATCGAAGGCGTGCTGGCGCGATTCGAACTGGCACGGGCCGGCGATCAGCGCCAGGGGGCCTGCATTGTCGAAGACGACATTGCCGACGGTTACCGACGAATTGGGCGCCAGGGGGTTGCTCATTGGATCTCCCGAAAGATGAAAGCCGCGCCCTGCCCGGGTGCCGGCCGCACGATGATGTCATTGCCCGACATATCGTGTTCGATGGCATTGGCCGCAAGCAGGCTTGCGGCGGCGTCAATGTCGCGGATCGAAAAAACCACGGCGGCGAAGCGCAATTCTGATGGCGCCCCGGCCGGCATTCCAAAGCGCGCCGTGAAAGAGGCGGCGTCCAGGACGGTCAAGATCGCGTTCGGCAGATGAAAAGCGCCGCCTTGCGTATCGGCGGACGGGTCGTTGACCGCCACTGAAAGCAGCCGGTGCTGCTCGGCAGCGGCGCCACCGCTGATTGCAATCACCTCGACAATTCCGCCGACGCCGTTGGGGTGAGCCTGCAGTGCCGCGCGGTCCACTTTCGGCGCATTGATGCGCTGGCAGGTAAAAAGAAATGCGTCCGTTTGGCCGTGAGCCGCGGCAAAGGCGAGCTTGAACGAGGCCGTATCGCTTTTGCCCGCCGTGTCAGTGAAAGCTCGCGAGAAGCTCAGCGTGTCTCCCGCGGACAGGCCGGCTTTGACATGGCGTTCATGGTCACCATCGGCATTGTCCGTGCCAAGAGCCACCGCGGAAAATCCCTCGTTGCCATGGCTTTCGCGATAAAGGCGGTCGCGCGCAACGAAGACATTGCCCTCGGCAGCCGCCTCTGTCGCAGCCTGTTCACTGCCAATCGCAAGCGGCTCCAGATAGGTACCGTCGGCAAGGAAAACGCAGCAGTTTTCCGTGCCAAAGGGATGGATGCCGGTCGGAGCGACGACGAAGCCAAGCGCGTCGAGCCGGGCGCGCGCGGCATCGAGGCTCTGTGTCGGCAAAACCAGATGATCGAGCGGATGAATGCCTGATGAGGTCATGGAAGCGCGATGTGCATCATTCGGAAGATCGGTTCAAGACCTTGATCGCCGGCGGCGGCGCGTCGCGCTGGACGAATTGCGGGCCTGGCGGAAGGCCATCAAGCTTCCCGGCGGCCTTCACGTGCTGCCCGGTTATTTCACGGGGCGCCGCGAACGGCACCTTCTGGAGCAAGCGCTGGATCAGCTTCCGGCCACGACATCAGCGGAATAGCGCAGTTCGCGCATTGGTTTGACGTTGCTGGTGGTCTGCGCATAGAGCGGGTGCGCCTTGTAGGCGGCCAGCGCCGCGTCATCGGCGAATTCCGCGTAGACGACGACATCAACTTCATCCGACAGCGGGTCGACCTTGGTGTTCAACGTGACCTCGAAAAGGCTGGAATGAGGAATATCGCCGAGCGCCAGCAGCCCGGTGCGAACTGCTTCCACATCTTCCTTTCGCCGTGCGCTGAAGAAAACGATATGCCGGATCAATCCCGCCTCCTCGATCTGAATGTCGGGGTCTTTTGTGACGGCGGTCTCTTCGCGTCAACCGGTCATGGCGCCACACGTCCTTGCGACGCGCCTCGATCGGTGCTGGACCTCAGCTGCCAATTTGAAGGGGGATGTCTAGGTCTTGCCGGTGACGTAGCGCACCGCATGAGAAACCTCCCTGACCGTGACGTCGAGATACCGGCCCTGATTGTAGAGGCCGTCCCAGATCAGGAAGAACGCGATGGCGGCAATGACAATTACATAACGCATGGCTAAAGCTATCGCACTAGCGCCGCTGCTGCCATAGGCGTTTTTGATTGGGTTGCAGCGACCTTACGCAAGGCGTCAGATGCCGGGCGCCGCGTGGCAGGGTCCAGCTTTCGGCATGCCTCTTGAAGTCCCCCCTCATGACGTGGAAGATTGTGGCAGGCATTCACTGGAAGCGCCGAAGCCCTGGCTAAGGGGGCGCGCTTTCGTTCGAGCCCGCCTGTCGCCGGATCCGCAAGCTACCGGTCGAGGCAAGGGCGTTCGAACCCGGCGGATGATCCAAGGGAACCGTAGCTCGGCAATTGCGCCGACGCCACGGAGATCCAGGGGCATGGAATGGGACACGGGGAACATCACGGCATAGTGCCGAGCGAAGCGGTCAGGCTCGATGAATTCAATTTCGCCGAGATCGTCAAGGGCCTGCCGGCCAAGGCGCGCATGGTGCTGTCGGCGGCCATGAGCCTGCCGCGCGGTTCGCTGAAGGTCAGGATGCCGGACGGCCGAGCCGTTCTCGTCGGCGGCAAGGCGCCGGGTCCCGACGCCGAACTCGTGCTCAAGAACTGGCGTCTGCCAGGCCGCGCCTTTTCCGGCGGCACGATCGGCGTTGCCGAATCCTATATGGACGGCGATTGGGAAAGCCCTGACGTCACCAGCTTCCTCGAACTGTTTGTGGTCAACTCGGCGATCGGCGAACGCGTCGCGGGCGGCGCCAGCTGGCTCATCAACACGGTCCAGCGCATCCGCCACTGGTTCAACGAGAACACCCGCACAGGGTCGAAGCGCAATATCTCGGCGCATTACGATCTCGGCAACGCCTTCTACAAGGAATGGCTCGACCCGAGCATGACCTATTCCTCGGCGCTTTATGCCAATGGCGCCAACGATCTCGAGAGCGCCCAAGCCGCCAAATACCGGGAGTTGGCCAGGGATACGGGCATAAGTGGTAAGGATCATGTGCTGGAGATTGGCTGCGGCTGGGGCGGCTTTGCCGAATTCGCGGCGCGCGAAATCGGCTGCCGGGTTACCGGATTGACCATCAGCCGCGAGCAGCACGATTTCGCCAAGGCGCGCATCGCCAAGGCCGGGCTTGCCGACAAGGTCGACATCAAGCTGCAAGATTACCGCGATGAAACCGGCACTTACGATCGCATCGCCTCGATTGAGATGTTCGAGGCTGTCGGCGAGAAATACTGGCCGGTATTCTTCTCCAAGATGAAGGCTTGCCTGAAGCCCGACGGCACTGCGGGGCTGCAGATCATCACCATCAACGAAGCCGCCTACGACACCTACCGCGCCAGGCCGGATTTCATCCAGCGCTACGTCTTCCCGGGCGGCATGCTGCCGACGCCGTCCATCTTGAAGTCGCTTGGCGCGACGCACGGCCTTGCCCATCTACGCGAACGCGTTTTCCCCGAGGACTATGCCCGCACGCTTGCCGAATGGCGCCAGCGTTTCCGGGGATCGTGGGAAAAGATCGTGCCGCTCGGCTTCGACGATCGTTTCAAGAAGCTCTGGGAATTCTACCTGCATTATTGCGAGGCCGGCTTCCGCACCAGCTATATCGACGTGCGCCAGGTGGTCTACAAGGCGTAGGGCTGGCCAGGCTGACAGCGGCTTTGCCACGGATGCGCTGGATCTTGTCATGCCGGTGATCAAGGGCAATCCGCGCCGCCCACCCCTCCAAAGAGCTGACTGGAGGCCTTGGGGGTGCGGCCAGGACTGACCGCACCCGGCTTTGACGGCCTTATCAGAGAAGAATGCGATATCTGGCAAAACCGGCTTCGCCCTCGCCGGCAGGCTCGATCCTCAGCGACTTCACATCGGCGATGAAGTCCTTTGCCTTGACGCCTGTCTCGAAGACGACGCTGGCTCCCGGCAACGGCGCGAACGACCAGTTGCCATCCGCCGTCGGGTTGATGGTGCCTTGGCTGACGACGTAGCGGACGATGACGTCGCGGTTGGTGTCAGGCGCCTCGTAGATGATCTTCGAGGCATTGATGTCGGGAAAGTTGCCACCGCCGCCGGCACGATAGTTGTTGGTCGCAACGATGAATTTCGCTGCTGGATCAATCGGCTTGCCGTCGAATTTCAGGTCGAGAATGCGATTGGAACCGGCATTGGCGACGCCGCCCTTCGAATCGTATTTCGGCGGTTGCGACAGGTCTATCCTGTAGCTGACGCCATCGATGACATCGAAATTGTAGGAGGGGAATTCAGGGTCGATCAGCGGCTGGTCAGCCTTCCCTGCCTCGATCTTCTTGAAGATGCCGGCCGACATCTCCAGCCATTCCTTCACCTGCGCACCCGTGATCTCAACCGCGCGAACCGTGTTCGGATAGAGATAGAGGTCGGCGACGTTCTTGATTGCGATGTCGCCCACCGGCACGTCGGTGTAGTAGTCGGCGCCGCTGCGCCCGCCGGCCTTGAAGGGCGCCGCCGCCGACAACATCGGCACGTCCTTCCACGGGGTGCTCTTCAGGATATCCTTGAGATACCAGCTCTGCGCCTGGTTGACGATTTGCACCGACGGATCATCGGCCACCAGCGCGAAATAGGAATAGAGCGGCGCCGAGGTCTTGCCGACAGGGCGGCGCACATAGGCGAGTGTCGCCTCGTGGTCCTGCTCGAGAGCGGCGATGATGCGCTTGTCGTCCGGGACGGTCGGCTTGTTCTTGTTGTCGACACGCTCGAAAATCGGCCGCGCCTCCGATGTCGCCGAGACCACTTTCCACTTCGACCCGTCGCGTTCCAGCATCAGGTCGATCAGGCCCATATGCGAGCCCCAGAAACCGCCCATGACGGCGGGCTTGCCTTGCAGCGTCCCCTTCTGTGCGTCAACACCCTCTAACGCCTGGAAATCCTTCTTGCCGGGGAAGACCAGGTGCTGGTGGCCGGTGAAGACCGCGTCGATGCCTTTGACGCCGGCGACGAAGAACGAGGCGTTCTCCATCATGTCACCCTGTTTGACGTCGATGCCGGAATGCGAGAGCGCGATGACAATATCGGCACCCTCCTCCTTCATCTGCGGCACCCAGGCCTTCGCCGCCTCGACGATGTCGCGCGTCTTGACGTTGCCTTCGAGATTCTTGAGGTCCCAGATCATGATCTGCGGCGGTACGAAACCGATGATGCCGATCCTGATCGGCTGTTCCGCGCCTGACCCGTCCTTGATTTTCTTGTCCAGGATTATGTAGGGCTTGAGGTAGAGCTTGTCGTCGCGCGGGTTGGCGGCAAGCTCGGTCCCCCGGATCAGATTGGCGCAGACGAACGGGAAATTGGCGCCGGCCAGTACCTTGTCCAGAAAGGACAGGCCGTAGTTGAATTCGTGGTTGCCAAGTGTCGAACACTCATAGCCGAGCAGGTTCATGCCTTTCATGATCGGATGGAGATCGCCCTCCTTCAGACCCTTCTCATAGGCGATGTAATCGCCCATCGGGTTGCCCTGCAAAAGGTCGCCATTGTCGATCAGCATCGAATTGGCTGCTTCCTTGCGCACGGCGTCGATCAGGGACGCCGTGCGCGACAGCCCCATCGTGTCATTGGCTTTGTCGGCGTAGTAATCATAGGGCAGCACGTTCACATGGATATCGGTGGTTTCCATGATTCTCAGATGCGCCTGGTTGGCCTGCGCACGGGCGGAGAAGGGATGAAGCATGATCAGCGCCCCTGTGGCAGCGGCCCCCGCAAGGAGACCACGGCGAGAGACGGGATGGAGCAGTTGCGACATGTTTTCTCCTTAGTTCGACGACCTGACAGGCCCTGCCCCGAAGCGAACTTCGCTCTGAAACCGGCTCAAGTCCACTCAAGAAGTCGCGCGCATCGGCACGCCAATCCATCAGCTACAGATGACGGCCCGATGAAAAGCGCGGTGAAGAAAGTCAGCTCTTGTCGTCGTCGCCCTGGGTGATCAGCCGGGCGCTGCGCTGGCCTGTGACGTAGATCCATAGCCAGCTCAGCGAAACCGCAAGCCGGTTGCGGAAACCGATCAGGAAATAGATATGCGCAATGCCCCAGAGCCACCAGGCGAGCCAGCCGGTCAGCTTGATCCAGCCGAAATCGATCGCGGCCGCGCGCTTGCCGATCGTCGCCAGATCACCGGCATGCTTGTAGTGGAAATGCCGCGGGCTCGTGTCGCCGGCAAGCCTGGCCTTGACGGTCGCGGCAACATGCCGTCCCTCCTGCTTGGCGGAAGGTGCCACGCCGGGCACCGGCCGTCCGTCGGGCCGCAGCACAAGTGCTGCGTCGCCTATGACAAAAATCTCCGGGCTGCCAGGCACACTGAGATCAGGCTCGACCAAGACCCTGCCGGCCCGGTCCGCCTTCGCTCCCAGCCATTCGGCGGCGGGCGATGCGGCAACGCCGGCTGCCCACAGGATCGTGCGGGCCGGCAGAACCGTGTCGCCAAAAACCACGCCTTCGGCATCGCAGCGCGTAACGGCCCGGCCAAGCTCGACCACAACACCAAGCCGCTCCAGCGCCTTCCCGGCATAGTCGGAGAGCGTCGGCGCGAAATTGGCCAGAATGCGGTCGCCGGCCTCGATCAGCACCACGCGCGTCTGGTGCGTATCGATGTTTCGGAATTCGCCGCGCAGCGTGTCATGCGCCAGTTCGGCAATGGTTCCGGCAAGTTCGACGCCGGTCGGCCCGCCGCCGACGATGGCAATGGTCAGCAACGCCTGGCGCCTGGCTGGGTCGGATTCCCGCTCCGCCTGCTCGAAGGCCAGAAGAATGCGTCGCCGAATGGTGGTGGCGTCCTCCAACGTCTTCAGGCCCGGCGCGAAAGGCTCCCATTCGTCATGGCCGAAATAGGCATGGCGCGCGCCGGTGGCGAGCACCAGCGTGTCGTAGGCGACAGCGCTGCCGTCGTCGAGCAAAACACATCTGCCGGCCCGGTCGACTCCCGTGACATTGGCCAGCAGCGTGGCCACATCCTTGCGCTTGCGCAGGAGATGGCGGATCGGCCAGGCAACCTCCGAGGTCGCCAGCGCCGTGGTTGCCACCTGATAGAGCAGCGGCTGGAACAGATGATGGTTGCGCTTGTCGATCATAGTGATGCGCACTGGTACACCGGCCAGCGCGCGGGTGAATTCAAGGCCACCGAACCCGGCGCCGACGACGACGACATGATGTCTGGCATCGCTCATTTCATTCACCCTTGATGGGCAAGATTGCCTGCCTAGATGTAGGTATTTTTGTGCAATGCAACAATGGCAGAACAGTGCGCGAGACTCGTCGTGCCATGTCGTGAATGCGCATGTTGTATCGTATCGCGAGGTATAGCGTCATCGAACGCGAGATGAGGTGAGGCATGGCTAAAGATCATGACGAACAGGGGCCGGCACAGTATGCCTCGCCGCCCTGCTTCATGCATGAGCTCGATCCAGCGTTCCAGCCACCGCTCAGCGACTGGACCGACGTCAGGCGTTGGCGCAAGGCCGAGCGTGAACGCCTGATCGCGGCGCGCCTTGCCGTTTCCGCCGAAGCGCGAACGGCAATGTCGCAACGCATCGCGGAAGGCCTCGACGCCGTGATCGGTGGCATAGGAGGCCGGATGGTCAGCCTCTACTGGCCGTTTCGCGGCGAGCCGGATCTGCGGCCATGGATGGCGTCGATCAACGCGCACGGCGGCCGCACCGCGTTGCCCATCGTCGTCGAAAAGGGTCAGCCGTTGATCTTTCGCGCCTACAAACCGGGCGACCGGCTGGAGAAAGGTGTGTGGAACATCCCGATCCCGGCCGAAGGCGATCCGGTGCTGCCGGACATCGTCATCTCGCCCATTGTCGGCATTGATCCCGCAAGCTATCGGCTGGGCTATGGCGGCGGCTTCTTCGACCGCACGCTGGCCGCCATGTCGTTCAAGCCACTGGTCATCGGCGTCGGCTACGAATTGCAGCGCATCGCCACCATCTATCCGCAGTGGCACGACATCCCTATGGACCGGATCGTGACGGAGGCTGCCACGGCATAAGTTAGAGCCCGTTTCGAAGGCAGAAAACGCCTTCAGATGACCATAGGAACGAGGTTTCGGTCGGGCTCTAAGCCATTTCCGGCTTCAGCCCCATGGCCGTCCGGTCGACGATTTCACGCAAGGCGAAGGACGAATTGATCTTCGTTACATGCGGCATCGCCGACAACCATTCCTTGTGGATGCGCTCGTAGTCGACGAGATCCTTCGCCGCGATCCTCAGGATATAATCGTACTCGCCCGACATCAGGTGGCACGACAGCACGTTCGGACAGCGTTTGATCGCCGCTTCGAAATCCGACAGCGTCTTCTCGAACTGGCCGGAGAGCGATATGTGGACGATCGCCGTCATCTGGTGGCCAAGGGCTGCGTTGGAAAGCCGGGCGTGGTAGCCGCGAATGGTTCCGGATTTTTCCAGATTGTCGAGCCGGCGCGAACAGGCCGACTGCGACAGGCCGACCTTTTCGGCCAGGGCCGCGTTCGGCATCCGGCCATCCTTCTGCAATGTCTCCAGAATGGCGATATCAATCCTGTCGAGCGGCATTCTTCGTGATTCCTGCGAATATCGGTACATTTTTCGCAACGATTATCGAAGGACGCGCGCTCCCGCAAGCGCATTCGCAAACACCTGCGCGCCGATTCATGGTTCACTGCGTCCATACAGGGAGTGAGCCCAAAAGGGCCCGGATTAGGAGAAGAAAATGCGTGTCGGCTGCCCCAAGGAAATCAAGAACCACGAATACCGTGTCGGCCTCACGCCGGGCTCGGTACGTGAATATGTCGCCCATGGCCATGAAGTTCTGGTCGAAGCCGGCGCGGGCGCCGGCATCGGCGCCGATGACAATGCCTATCGCGCCGCCGGCGCCACCATCGCCAAGACGGCCGCCGACGTGTTCGCCAAGTCGGACATGATCGTCAAGGTCAAGGAGCCGCAGCCCAATGAGTGGGTACAGCTGCGCGAAGGCCAGATCCTCTACACCTATCTTCACCTGGCCCCGGATCCGGAACAGACCAAGGGCTTGCTCGCTTCGGGCGTCACTGCGATTGCCTATGAAACCGTGACCGACGATCGTGGCGGGCTGCCGCTTCTGGCGCCGATGTCGGAAGTCGCTGGCCGCCTGTCGATCCAGGCCGGCGCCACGGCGCTGCAGAAGGCCAATGGCGGCCGCGGCGTGCTGCTCGGCGGCGTGCCCGGCGTGCTGCCCGGCAAGGTCACCGTGCTCGGCGGCGGCGTTGTTGGCCTCCACGCGGCCCGCATGGCCGCCGGCCTTGGCGCAGATGTCACCATCATCGACCGCTCGATCCCGCGTCTGCGCCAGCTCGACGACCTCTTCGCCGGCCGGGTCCACACCCGTTACTCGACCGTCGAGGCGCTCGAGGAAGAATGCTTCTCGGCCGACATCGTCGTCGGCGCCGTGCTCATCCCGGGCGCTGCCGCGCCGAAGCTCGTCACCCGCGAAATGCTGTCCGGCATGAAAAAGGGCTCGGTGCTGGTCGATGTCGCCATCGACCAAGGCGGCTGCTTCGAGACCTCGCACGCGACCACCCACGCCGAACCCACCTACGAGGTCGACGGTGTCATCCACTACTGCGTCGCCAACATGCCTGGTGCGGTGCCGGTCACTTCGGCCCATGCGCTGAATAACGCAACGCTGCACTATGGCCTGCAGCTCGCCGACAAGGGCCTGAAGGCCCTGGTCGACGACCATCACCTGCGCAACGGCCTCAACGTCCACAAGGGCAAGATCACCAACCGCGCGGTCGCCGAAGCGCTCGGCTATGAACTGGTCGAGCCGAAGGCAGTGCTGGCGGCCTAATACACCCAGAAAAAGTCAACTTACGTTCTTGCCCGCCGGTTCGCTCCGGCGGGCTTTTTCTTTTGGCGATGATGCGCCAAACCTGCTTCCCACTGGATCCATTGAAGCGTATGCCGTAAGGGCACTTCGCCTCCCGTTGTTGCATTTTTGTCATACCAGTATTGGCCGACTCCCTGCTAGGAACATCTTGGGCTTATCATCAGGGGTACGGGCTATGTTTGTTCGCGTTTCAGCGAAATCTCTTCTTCTTGGTGCAGTTTCTGTTGTGGCTTTGATGTCGGCGGCTCATGCGGCTGATGTTGTGCAGCCGGTCGAAGCATCCGGTTTCAACTGGAGCGGGGTCTATGTTGGCTTCGGTGTCGGCGCCGGTGCTAACGTCCATAAGTTGAGCAGCGATTTTGCTCCCTTCTCTTTGGACGGCATCGGTGGTGAAGGCATCTACGGCGAGCTTACCGCCGGTTACGACTACATGGTATCGCCCCGCTTCCTGCTCGGCGGATTGCTGGACGTTCATGCGGGCGATATCAAAACCAAGCTCGACGCTGGTGGTTTCAACGCCTCGATCCAAGAGACATACGGTTTCGACGCCGGTCTGCGCGTAGGTTACCTGTTTACCCCGAACACATTGGGCTACGTGCTTGGCGGCTATTCCTGGCAGAAGTACAAGCTTGATTCCAACGCTGGCTTTGGCTTCGATTGGGACCAGAGCGGATATTTCGTCGGTGGTGGTCTCGAAACAGCCATCAACAGCAATTGGACGATCAAGACCGAGTATCGCTATACGCGCTTCGGCACCAAGGACGATCTCCTTTCCGAGGCCGGCCTTGTCGGGGCTCCGGATGGCCTTCTCAATCTCGATACGTCTCGGCATACATTCCAAGTTGCCGCCAGCTATCGCTTCGGGGCGCAGAACGGCGCCGCCACTTCGTTTGAAACACCCGCCTATAACTGGTCCGGCTTCTATATCGGTGGCGGCTTGGGCGCGGGTGCGTCCGTGCACCAGATCGAAATCCCACCGCTTGGCGGCGCGAACTTCAACGGCCTCGGCGGTGAAGGCGTGCTTGGCGAGTTGAACGTCGGCTATGACCAGGACTTCGGCAGCTGGGTTGCGGGTGTCATGGTCGACGCTCGCTATTCGAACATGACCACCCAGCTCGATATCCCAGGTGGATCGATCAACCTGGATACGGACTACGGCTTCGATGTGCTGGGCCGCGTCGGCATGAAGATGAACGAATCGACCCTTGCCTATGCACTGGCTGGCTACAGCTGGCAGCATTTCGATCTGAACGCTTCCGATCCGGTCGGTGATATCATCGACTGGGGTTCCAGCGGCTTCTCAGTCGGTGGCGGCCTGGAAACGGCAGTGTCCAGCAACGTTACGCTCGGTTTGGAATACCGCTATTCGCAGTTCGCCAAGAAGGATTTCTCGTCGGATCTCGGCCTCCCCGACGACTCCATCACTTCCAAGGCTTCCTTCCACACGGTGCGTATCGGCGCGAAGTACAAGTTCAACTAAGCCCCTCCAGGCAAACAGTCGAAGCCCGTCGGCATGCCGGCGGGCTTTTCTTTGCGGCGAAGACTTTGGGCTGAACGCAGGCAACAAAAAAGCGGAGCCAAAGCCCCGCTTCCTCGATATCGAGATTGCCGCCGGTTCATCCGCGGTCGGCCAATCGATCGACAACGGCTTTCTAGCGCGTCCATGCGACAGCAGTGCGACAGAAGCTTTCTTCCGGCAATCGTTGCATCTCATGCGCGCTCGATACGGCACTGGTAGCAATTGTTGCGCGCCGAGCGGACATGCACATAGGCAATGTCTTCACGCTCGAACAAGGTCTCGGCTCGTGCGGCAATTGCTTGGGTCGGGATGACGCCACCGCTACCGTAGACGATACGATCATCGCTGCCATAGCCGCGCACGATATAGTCCGGGCTATCGAGAATCTCCGGCGGCAGCCCTGTCCCGGCGGCACGCTCGCACTCCTGGGCATGCAGGAAGATCGGCCCTGTTTCAGCGTAGGGCTGAGGGTTCGGAAATGGCCGGTAGGCGAGGACTAGGTAGACATCTCCGGCGGCGATATTCCCAAGGCAATGCCGGCAAGGCATGCCATCACCGTCAGAGATTTTCCGCTCGGGCGTCTGGCCATAGGCATCGGGGCCGCCGCGCTGCAGGGCCCTTACATCTTCGGTCGGCAGAGCTGTGAACTGGATGGCCATGGCAAGATCTCCGTTGCTATCGACCGGAAATTACCCGCTCGCGACAGGGCTTCCCACCCGATTCCCGCCAAGCATCCGGGAACCGATCCGATGTGAGGATCGGTCCCCGTCGACCTACGATGGGATCACCGGCATCCTCAGATATAAGCCGGCTAATCAGTGCGACAAATCACTTGATGAAATCGTCGAAGCGGCGGTTCAGATTCCGGCTGGAGTTACGGCCGCATGACGCTGGCCGAGCGCTCGGCGAAAGGTAGGGGATGCACGACCTCTTTCTTCTGAGCGACCGGCTTGAAACCGAGCTTCTGGTAGAGCGGCAGGGCTGCGGGGTGGTCGAGCGTGCAGGTCTGCACCGTCACCCGTTTCGGCCCATACGACCATGCCGCCGCAATCGCCGAGCCAAGGAACCAGCGGCCGATGCCTTGCCCGGTAGCGTGTTCCATCATGCCGAAATAGGCGAGTTCGACTTCCTCGGGCAGATGCGGCTTGAGGTCGAAGAAGCCTGCCGGCGAACCGTCAAGATAGAGCACCCTGATGTCGCGATCCTCGCGGTGGATTCCGGCCGACAGCTCGTCGTCATTCAGCCTTAGAACATTCACCCAGTGCCATTTGCGCCCCACCCGGTCCATCAGGTAGCGGTAGAAATGCAAGGGAATATCCCTGGTCTTCAGCAGTGCGACCTGGCGGTTGTAGGGCACCGGTGGCGAGGCGGCCTGTGGGGCATGCATCTCCAGAAAAGTCACCGTGACTTCAATATCCTGCAGCACGCCGTTTTCCATCAATTCATTCCTTGCCGGTCGTCGCTGGGCCGGTCACGACCGGCGTATCGGACAGCCCGCCCCACTCGGTCCATGAGCCGTCATAAAGCCTGTTGTCGGTGTGGCCAAGCGTCTCCAGCGCCAGCGTGACCACCGCGGCGGTGATGCCGGAGCCGCAGGAGGTGACCACTGGTTTGGACAGGTCGATACCGGCGTCCTCCATCACCTTGCGCAAACGGTCTTTCGGCAGCAGCCTGCCGTTTTCGGAAAGCGCTGAATAAGGGATGTTGCGTGCGCCCGGCATATGGCCGGAGCGGATGCCAGCGCGGGGCTCGGGCTCGACACCGGTAAAGCGGCCCGGTCCCCGGGCGTCGGCAATCTGGCTTGCTTTCGTCTCGACGATCCGGCGCATGTCGGCCAGACCGACGACGCGACCGGCATCGAAATCGGCATGAAAAACGCTTGGCGCGATTTTGGTCGGCTCGGCCGTTACCGGCCGGCCGGATGCCTTCCATCTGTCGAAGCCGCCGTCCAGAATATAGGTCTGGAAGACGCCCATGATGCGGAACATCCACCATGCCCGGGGCGCCGAGAAGAAACCCGGGCCATCATAAACGACGATGGTGTCATCGGCCGAAACGCCCATTGAGCCGACATACTGGGCGAAATGCTGCGGCGATGCGAGCGTATGCGGCAAGGCGGCGTCGGGATCCGAGACGGCATCCTGGTCCAGGAAACGGGCGCCTGGAATATGGGCTGCATCATACTCGGCGCGCGCGTCGCGTTTTTGCGCCGGCAGATACCAGGAGGCGTCTATAATCGTCAGGCCCGGCTGGCCCAAGCGCTCCTGCAGCCAGTCCGCGTCGACGGTGAAAGGACTGTCTTGGGCCATCTTTTTTCTCCTACCGCCTTTCGACGGTGTCTGTCTGTTCAGTTCGCCGGCATGGGGCCGAAGCGGATGCGGAAGCGCCTGTTCTCCCGGCCCTTCTTCTCGATCTTGCCGATGTGGATCTCGCCGATTTCGCCGGTGCTCTTCACATGGGTGCCGCCGCAGGGCTGGCTGTCCACCGAGGCGCTTTCGCCGATGCAGACAAGGCGGATATTGCCCGTGCCAACGGGCGGTCGGACATTCTTGGATTTCACCAGGCCGGGATTGGCGGCCAATTCCTCGTCGCTGATCAGCCTGGTGAAGATGGGATGATCAGCCCTCACCAGGTCCATCATGCCGGCAGTCACATCTTCCTTGGTGAAGCTGGCGTCCGGAATGTCGAAATCGACACGGCTGTCGTCCTCGGAAACCGCCGCACCGGTGATCGGGAATGGACAGACGACGGTGAGCAGGTGGCAGGCAGCGTGCATGCGCATCAACAGGTGCCGGCGCTCCCATAAGATCGCCAGCTTCACCCGCTCGCCAACGGCCGGTGCCGCCTGCGCGGGCGCCGGCACATGGATGATCTCGTCCTTGGTTTCGCCTGTAATCGTGGCGGCGATCTCGATGCGGCTGCCGTCGGCACACTCCAACGTCCCGCTATCGCCCGGCTGGCCACCAGAAGTGGCATAAAAGATCGTCCGGTCAAGGATGATGCCGCCGCGCTCATTGATGGCGACGACCGTGGCGTCAGCCGTCCTGAGATAGGCATCGTGGCGAAACAGCGCTTCTGTCTTGTGCGCCATCACGCGACCTTTTCGAACGGCACCGAGATCTTGCTCTGCAGTTCCATCCAGCCCGGCACAGGCAGCTTCTTGTCGCGCAGGAATTCCGGGTTGAACAGCTTCGACTGATAGCGCGTGCCGTAGTCGCAGAGGATCGTCACGATGGTGTGGCCCGGGCCCAATTCCCTGGCCAGCCGCATCGCGCCGGCAATGTTGATGCCGGTCGAACCGCCGACGCACAGGCCTTCCTCCTGGATCAGGTCGAAGACGATCGGCAGCGCGTCCTCATCCTTGATCTGGTAGGAAAAGTCAGGCGTGAAGCCTTCGAGATTGGCGGTGATGCGCCCCTGCCCGATGCCTTCGGTGATCGAACTGCCTTCGGACTTTAATTCGCCGCTGGTGTAGAAACTATAGAGGGCGGCGCCGAGAGGATCGGCGAGCGCAATCTTGACGTTCTTTCTCTTGGCCCTCAAACCGAGCCCGACACCAGCCAGCGTTCCGCCCGAACCCACCGCCGAGACGAAACCGTCGACCTTGCCGCCGGTCTGGGTCCAGATTTCCTCGGCAGTGGTACGGATATGGCCATCGCGGTTGGCGACATTGTCGAACTGGTTGGCCCAGATGGCGCCGTTCGGCTCGGTTCTCGCCATCTGCTCGGCCAGCCGCCCCGACAGCTTCACATAATTGTTGGGGTTCTTGTAAGGCACGGCGGGCACTTCGATCAGTTCGGCGCCGAGCAGCCTGATCGTGTCCTTCTTTTCCTGGCTCTGCGTATCCGGGATGACGATGACCGTGCGATAGCCGAGCGCCTTGGCGACGAGCGTCAGCCCAATGCCGGTGTTGCCGGCCGTCCCCTCGACGATGACACCGCCCGGCTTCAACAGGCCACGTTGTTCGGCATCGCGGATGATGAACAGCCCGGCGCGATCCTTGACCGACTGGCCCGGATTCATGAACTCGGCCTTGCCCAGGATCTCGCAGCCGGTCTCTTCGGAAGCTTTATTGAGGCGGATCAGAGGCGTGTTGCCGATCGCGTCGATCACAGAACGGGGCATTCAGGATTCCTTGTGTACGTGCGCCGAAACCCTAGAAACCCAACGCTTCGGTTTCAAGGCAAGAATTCGTCTGGTCCAGTCGCATTTCCGGCGCTGCGGTGTATGGATGTCGCTGGGGACCGGGTGGACACAGGACAGTTCATTTGCACCCGGCGTCGAGAAGCACTCTTTTCATTCGATTTCTCCACCGCTAGAGCAAGACACCAATAACTCGGCGGGGGCGCAAGCATGACACTCTATCGGGCCGATCCGAAACACGGCGTCGCCTGGGTCACGGGCGGCAGCAGCGGCATCGGCCGCTCGCTGGCCAGGGATCTGGCGTCACAAGGGTATGCGGTGGCAGTGACAGCGCTGGACGACGATCCGATCGACACGCTCATCGTCGAGACCGCACAGATGCCGGGCAAGGTCGTATCCTTTCCCTGCGACGTCACCGACGAGCCGCGCATGGCAAGGACGGTGGCGGCGATCGAGAAGGACCTCGGGCCGATCGTGCTCGCCGTCTTCAATGCCGGAAATTACATCGCGACACCTGGAGAGTCCCTCGTCGTCAAGGACTTCCGCCGCACCTTCGAGGTCAACTATTTCGGCATCATCAATGGGCTCGTGCCTGTGGTCGAGTATATGCGGGTGCGCGCTCGTGGCCATGTCGTTCTGGTCGGCTCGGTGACCGCCTATTTCGGCTGGCCGACCACGGCGGCCTATGGCGGCACCAAGGCGGCGATCAACATCCTGGCCGAGTCGCTGAAATATGATTTCGACAAGATGAACATCCGCGTCCAGGTCGTAAACCCCGGTTTCGTCGACACGCCACTGACCGAAAAGAACATGCTGCCGATGCCGGGTCTGATGCCGGTTGGACGCGCGACGCGCCGCATGGTGAAGGGAATCAAGTCCGGCGGCTTCGAAGTCACCTTCCCGTATAGAACGAGCTGGCCGCTGAAAATTCTTGGCATGCTGCCAAGGCCTTTATGCAGATGGGTGATCAACCTGACGACCAGCTGGAAGGCACGGCCGCTGCAGTATGAGCGCAAACCGCCCAACAAATAGATGCCCACAGGATTGGTGGCTTGGCTGCCTGAACGGCCGTTGCCTGTGCATGGCCACCACCATAGCTTGAATGTTGTTGCGTGGAGTCTGCGATGGGGCGACGGATCGTGTTTGCTGTGCTGGGCCTGATCGCCGTCCTCGCACTGGCCTTTGTATTGGGTCCACGCGTACCGGTCGACACCACGATCCGTTTCGATCCTTCCGTCATCGGTGACGACCCACAGGCCTATGTGGCAAAGGTTGAAGCCGCCATGCCCGGTATTCGCGACGGGCTGGAGAAGGAGATCGTCTGGGCGAACCCGATGGTGCACGCCAAGACGCCGCTGTCGATCGTCTACATCCATGGCTTTTCCGCATCGAAGGGCGAGGTCCGGCCCTTGCCCGACGACGTTGCCGACCAGCTCGACGCCAACCTGTTCTACACCCGCCTCACCGGTCACGGGCAGGACGGCGCGGCGATGACGCAAGGCAGCGTCAATGCCTGGATCAACGACTATGAGGAGGCGCTCGCCGTCGGCCGGGCGATCGGCGACAAGGTGATCGTCATCTCAACGTCGACCGGCGGCTCGCTGGCGGCCTGGGCGGCGACGCAGGCCGGTGCTTCGGATGGCGTGGCGGCCATTGCATTCATCTCGCCCAATTTCGGCGTGAAGGCATCCGGCGCCGAGGTCCTGGCCATGCCATGGGGCAAGCAGATCGCTGAACTCGTCGCCGGCAGGGAACGCAGCTTCGCGCCGCGCAACGCGCTGCATGAGAAATTCTGGACCACCAGATATCCGATCGCAGCGACAATGCCGATGCAGGCCCTGACGGAGCTAGCCTATGGCGCGCCCGTGGAGAAGGCGACCATCCCGGCTTTGTTCATCTTCTCGGACTTGGACAGAGTGGTGCGGGCCGACCGCACCCGCGAAATCGCCGCGCGCTGGGGCGGCCCGCATGAACTGGTCCCCATCGAAAGCAGTGGCGATCCCGACAATCATGTCATCGCCGGCGACGCACTGTCGCCATCCACCACGGCTTTCCTGGCGCAACGGATTGCTGTCTGGGTCGAGGCGGTGGCGAAGTAAGGTTCGGAGACGAAAAGGGCTGATGAAGCATTGCTTCATCAGCCCCTTTCTTTGTTGGTCAGTCACCAGCCAACCACCAAGGGTTGGCCAACTGCATAAGGCGTATTAAGCAGCTCGCGCCGCCGGACGCTTGCCACCGAAGCGGCGCTTGTTGTTGCCCTTGAAGGGCTTGGCGCCTTCGGGCTTGCGTTCGCCGGCAAAGGCTGGCTTGTCGCCGAAACGCTTCTTGCCGAAGCCGTTGTTCTGCTTCTTCTCGCCGCCCGGTCGCCGGCCGTCGCGACGCCCATTGCGGTCGCTGCGATCATTGGCGGGTTCGAAGCGCTCGTTCTTTTCCGCCGGATTGCGTGCCGGATCCGGGCTGCCGAGATGGTCGGCAACAACAGGCAGCTTGGTGCGGATGATCCGCTCGACCTGGCGCAGCTTGCTGTTCTCCGAAGGATCGCAAAGCGTGATCGCGATGCCGTCCATGCCGTTGCGACCGGTGCGGCCGATGCGGTGGACGTAGCTTTCAGCCTCGTCCGGCAGGTCGAAATTCACGACATGGCTGATGCCGGGCACGTCGATGCCGCGCGCGGCGATGTCGGTCGCGACCAGAATGCGCACCGAACCGTCGCGGAAATCATTCAGCGCCTTCTGACGGGCATTCTGCGACTTGTTGCCGTGGATGACGGCCGCCTTGAAGCCGTCGCGCTCGAGGTCCTTGGTCACCCGGTCCGCACCATGCTTGGTACGCGAAAAGATGATGACGGACTTCATCGCCTCATCGGCGAGCATCGTCGACAACACCTGGCGCTTCTGCTTGGTGCGGGCGAAGACGACGCCCTGGACGATTTCGGCGGCCGCGGTGCTTTGCGGCGAGACTTCGACACGGACAGGGTTCTTCAGGAGGCCCTTGGCGAGTTCAGCGATCTCGTCCGGCATGGTGGCCGAGAAGAGCGCCGTCTGGCGATCGGGCGCGGTCGCCTTGGCGATGCGCTTGACGTCGTTGATGAAGCCCATGTCGAGCATGCGGTCGCCCTCGTCCAGCACCAGCCATTTGGTGTCGGAGAGGATGAGGTCGCCCTCGCGCACGAGGTCGGTCAACCGGCCGGGCGTGGCGATGAGGATATCGACGCCGGGAGCAACCTTCTTCACCTGGCTGAAGCGCGAGACACCGCCCAGCACGAGTGCCGTCGAGACATGCGCGCCCTTGGCGAGGATCTTGATGGTGTCCTCGATCTGCACCGCGAGTTCGCGGGTCGGCGCCAGGATCAGCGCGCGGGTCGTCTTGGCGCGCCGCTTGGTGCCGAGCGCGATGATCTTGGACAGGATCGGCAGCGCAAAGGCCGCGGTTTTGCCGGAGCCGGTCTGCGCGATGCCGAAAATGTCACGGCCTTCCAGCTGCGGCGGGATGGCCTGCATCTGGATCGGCTTCGGTTCGGCGAAGCCGGCATTGTGGGTGGCCTTGAGCAGCGCACCCGTAATTCCCAGCGCCGCGAAACCGGAGAGTTCCGCGGTATCGTTGCCGGGCAAAGTGTTTTCGTTGGTCAAAATAATCTTCTTTCACGCGGCCTCTGGCCGCAAACGTCAATCGCGGCAGGGCGCAACCTGCCGTCGAAAATTTGATATGAAACGACAAGGCGGGCGAACACGTGCGTCCACTCGGCTGCGCTGTCGCGCCCGCAGGCATCATGCCACGGGGCTTTTTCGCCACTTTGTGATGTATCGGAAAGAGGAGCCGATATACCGGAAAGAGGGAAAACAGACGCAACCAGTCTCATTTGTCGAGAAGGCCGGAATCTCCCGGCCCAAGCGCCTATGGGTTGCATATGGCTGAGTTCGCCCCGGAATGCAAGAGGCGCGATGTTGCGGTGCAGCAAAAACCAGCTAGAAGCCGACGCTTGCGCTCCCCGACGGGCACCATTACCACAAACGCAGCTTCCGTTTCCTGGGGACCCGAGCGATGAAAGACGTGCTGAAGGAACTCGAGCGGCGGCGTGACATCGCCCGCATGGGCGGCGGCCAGGCCCGCATCGACGCCCAGCACAAGAAGGGCAAACTCACAGCGCGCGAGCGCATCGAGGTGTTCCTCGACGAGGGGTCGTTCGAGGAGTTCGACATGTATGTCGAGCACCGCTCGACCGACTTCGGCATGGAGAAGACCAAGATCGCAGGCGATGGCGTCGTCACCGGCTGGGGCACGGTCAACGGCCGTCCGGTCTATCTCTTCGCCAAGGATTTCACCGTGTTCGGCGGTTCGCTGTCGGAAGCCCATGCCGAAAAGGTCATCAAGGTGCAGGAGATGGCGCTGCGCAATCGCGCGCCGATCATCGGCCTCTACGATGCCGGGGGCGCGCGCATCCAGGAAGGCGTCGCCGCACTCGGCGGCTACGCCGAGATATTCCAGCGCAATGTGCTCGCTTCGGGTGTCATTCCGCAGATCTCCGTCATCATGGGCCCTTGTGCCGGCGGTGACGTCTATTCGCCCGCCATGACCGATTTCATCTTCATGGTGCGCGACACCTCCTACATGTTTGTCACCGGGCCGGATGTGGTGAAGACCGTGACCAACGAGACGGTGACCGCCGAGAGCCTCGGCGGCGCTTCCGTCCACACGACGAAATCCTCGATCGCCGACGGCGCCTATGACAATGACGTCGAAGCACTCTTGCAGATGCGCCGGCTGGTCGACCTGTTGCCAGCTTCCAATACGTCGGAGCTCCCCGAGATCGAATGCTACCAGTCGGTCACCGACCATGACATGTCGCTCGACCGGCTGATCCCCGACAATGCCAACAAGCCCTACGACATCAAGGAGCTGATCCTGAAGGTCGCCGATGAGGGTGATTTCTTCGAGATCCAGCAGAGTTTTGCGAAGAACATCGTCACCGGTTTCGGCCGGGTCGAGGGCCGCACGGTCGGCTTTGTCGCCAACCAGCCAATGGTGCTGGCGGGCGTGCTCGATTCCGACGCCAGCCGCAAGGCGGCACGCTTCGTGCGCTTCTGCGACTGTTTTTCTATTCCCATCGTCACCTTCGTCGATGTTCCCGGTTTTCTGCCCGGCACGGCGCAGGAGTATGGCGGCCTGATCAAACATGGCGCCAAGCTGCTTTTCGCCTATGCCGAGGCGACCGTGCCGAAGATCACCGTCATCACCCGCAAGGCCTATGGCGGCGCCTACGACGTCATGGCGTCAAAGCATCTGCGCGGCGACATGAACTATGCCTGGCCGACGGCGCAGATCGCCGTTATGGGGGCGAGAGGCGCGGTCGAGATCATCTACCGCAAGGACATCGGCGATGCCGAGAAAATCGCTGCCCATACAAAGGCTTACGAGGACCGCTTCCTGTCGCCGTTCGTAGCCGCCGAGCGCGGCTATGTCGACGAGGTGATCATGCCGCACTCGACCCGCCGCCGTATCGCCCGGGCGCTTCGCATGCTGCGCAACAAGGATATGCAGAACCCCTGGAAGAAGCACGACAACATCCCGCTGTGAACTGGTGTCGCGGGCATCGCGGTTGATCAGCGCCAGCCTCCGGCAGCCACCAGTTCGCGCAGCACCGGCACCATTGCCAGCGGCAAATCCTCGGCGATCAGCCCCGGCCCGGACCGACTGCCGGCCTCGGCATGGATCCAGACCGCCGCGCAGGCCGCTTCGAAGGCCGGCATGCCTTGGGCAAGCAGTCCGGCCGTGATGCCGGACAACACATCGCCCGACCCAGCGGTGGCAAGCCAGGCCGCGCCATTGGAATTGATCGCCGCCCTGCCGTCCGGAGCGGCGATCACCGTATCGGCGCCCTTGTAGACGATGACGGCATTGGCGCGCGCTGCCGCCGCGCGTGCCTTGTCAAGCTTCGATGAGGCATTGTCATCGGCGATGCCAGGAAACAGCCTGGCGAACTCCCCTTCATGCGGTGTCATCACCAGCGCGGGCGCGTTCGGCCCGCGGGCAGCTTCGAACAAGACATCTGGCGCCTCACGAAACGAAGTGATCGCGTCGGCGTCGAAGACCAGGCCGGCAATTCCAGTGGACGCGGCCGCTGGCTTGCCCGACGCGAGCAGCGCAAGCGCGAACGCCTGGGTTTTTTCACCGACGCCAAAGCCAGGCCCGAGAACAAAGGCCGATGGCCGGCGCTCCTCGACAAATGCCTCAATGTCGGCAGCGTCGTCGGCCCTGTGCAGCATGATCGAGGTCAGGTGCGCGGCATTGACCTGCATGGCGTTGCCCGGCGACAGGACCGTCACCGCCCCTGCCCCGCTTCGGGCAGCGCCAAGCGCTGAGAGCCGCGCCGCGCCGGTGGCATTGGGGCCACCGGAAAAGACACCGACATGACCGCGCCTGTATTTGTGCGCGTCGACGGCCGGCACCGGCAAATAGCGCAACCAAAGCACTGGTCCGTTCTCGAACGTCCGGGGCTGGAGCCTTGCAATGATTTCCAGCCCAATGCCGATATCGGCAAGCACGATCTCGCCGCATCGCTGCCGGCCGGGCAGGAGCAGATGGCCAGGCTTCTTGCGCGCAAAGGTCACTGTGAGCTCGGCCGAAAACGACCTGCCGAGCACCTTGCCGCTGTCGCCGGCAATGCCGGAAGGCAGGTCGACCGCGACAACCGGCAAATGCAGGTCGGTGACCAGATCGACCGCCCTGGCGGCCTCACCCGAGAGCCGCTTGGACAGCCCTGCCCCGTAAAGCGCATCGACCACGATCGAGCCGAAACCGGCATCAAAGTCCGATAGCGGCCGGGGCTTGATTGAGCATTCGGCGGCGGCGAGTGCCGCATCGCTATGCGGTTTCGGCGGGGCAGACGCCCAGACCGTGGTGGCGACGCCGCTGCCGGCGAGGATCCGGGCAACGACATAACCGTCGCCACCATTGTTGCCCGGGCCGCACAACACATGGACGTGCGACGCCGCGGGATAGCGGCTGAGCACTTCGGCCGCGACGGCTTGCCCGGCACGTCGCATCAATCCAATGCCGCCGGTTGGACCTGCTGCAATTGTCAGCCGATCCGCCTCGCCCATCTCGGCGGAAGTAAGAAGTTCATGGCTCATGGATTGCCGATCCGCATTCGATCAAGCATTGTCCAGTTTTCGGCTCGACGCAAACGGGGAGGAGCTGGCGCTGTCATGACCATGTCGATCGGTGCAAGGATCGCGGGCACCAAGCTGCGCGCCTGATGAGCACTTTGCCCAGATCTTGGGCAGACATGCACAGGAGTGCCGGATAGGCTACAGCCGTTCATGCCGCTTCCAATGCAGCGAATAACGCGAATTTGCATCTGGGGGTGACATGGCTTTGAAATCGTATGACACCGCTTCTGTTCCCTCCGACTGGCACAGTTCGTGCTTGATTGAGGCGCAAGCGGGGGCTCACAACCCGTTTTTTTGGCAGTGGAGGCCACTTTTTACATGAAAAAGATCGAAGCGATCATCAAGCCATTCAAGCTGGACGAAGTGAAGGAAGCGCTTCAGGAGGCCGGACTGCAAGGCATCACCGTGACCGAGGCCAAGGGGTTCGGGCGCCAGAAGGGTCACACTGAACTCTACCGTGGCGCCGAATATGTCGTCGACTTCCTGCCCAAGGTGAAGATCGAGGTCGTGCTCGGCGACGATGCCGTGGAAGGCGCGATCGAGGCCATCCGCAAGGCGGCCCAGACCGGCCGCATCGGCGACGGCAAGATCTTCGTCTCCAACATCGAGGAAGTCGTGCGCATCCGCACCGGCGAAACCGGAATGGACGCGGTTTGATCCGAGCCGGCCATCCTCTAAGAAACGTCATCCATCAAAAAATGTCAGCACACAGGGATACATGACATGACGACAGCCAAAGACATCATGAAGCAGATCAAGGACAACGACGTGAAATTCGTCGACCTGCGCTTCACCGACCCGAAGGGCAAGCTGCAGCACGTGACGATGGATGTTGTCGAGGTCGAGGAAGACATGTTTGCCGACGGCGTCATGTTCGACGGCTCCTCGATCGCCGGCTGGAAGGCCATCAATGAGTCCGATATGGTGCTGATGCCCGATACGGACACGGTCCACATGGATCCGTTCTTCGCGCAGTCGACCATGGTCATCCTGTGCGACATCCTCGATCCGGTCTCGGGCGAATCCTACAACCGCGATCCGCGCGGCACGGCCAAGAAGGCCGAGGCCTACATGAAGTCGGAAGGCATCGGCGACACCATCTATGTCGGCCCGGAAGCCGAGTTCTTCGTGTTCGACGACGTCAAGTACAAGGCCGATCCCTACAACACCGGCTTCAAGCTGGATTCGACCGAACTGCCGTCGAACGACGACACCGATTACGAGACCGGCAATCTCGGTCACCGCCCGCGCATCAAGGGCGGCTATTTCCCGGTACCGCCGATCGATTCGGCACAGGACATGCGCTCCGAAATGCTGACGGTGCTCGCCGAAATGGGCGTGCGCGTCGAAAAGCATCACCATGAGGTGGCCGCCGCCCAGCACGAACTCGGCATCAAGTTCGACACGCTGGTCCGCAACGCCGACAAGATGCTGATCTACAAGTACGTCGTGCACCAGGTCGCCAACGCCTATGGCAAGACCGCGACCTTCATGCCGAAGCCGATCTTCGGCGACAACGGCTCGGGCATGCACGTTCACCAGTCGATCTGGAAAGGCGGCAAGCCAACTTTCGCCGGCAATGAGTATGCCGGTCTGTCGGAGAGCTGCCTGTTCTACATCGGCGGCATCATCAAGCATGCCAAGGCGATCAATGCCTTCACCAACCCACTGACCAACTCCTACAAGCGTCTGGTGCCAGGCTACGAGGCGCCGGTGCTGCTCGCCTATTCGGCGCGCAACCGTTCGGCGTCCTGCCGCATCCCGTTCGGCAGTTCACCGAAAGCGAAGCGCGTCGAGGTCCGCTTCCCCGATCCGGGCGCGAACCCCTATCTCGCTTTCGCCGCCATGCTGATGGCCGGCCTCGACGGCATCAAGAACAAGATCCATCCGGGACAACCGATGGACAAGGATCTTTACGACCTGCCGCCGAAGGAGCTGAAGAAGATCCCGACCGTCTGCGGTTCGCTGCGCGAAGCGCTCCAGAGCCTCGACAAGGACCGCGGCTTCCTGAAGGCCGGCGGTGTCTTCGACGACGACCAGATCGACAGCTATATCGAGCTCAAGATGGCCGAAGTGATGCGCTTCGAAATGACCCCGCATCCGGTCGAATACGATATGTACTATTCCGTCTAAGGTTTCCGTTCGGATAGTGTTTCAAAGCCCTTGAAGGATTTCCCCCTTCAAGGGCTTTTTTGCTGATCCAAGGAGGACGCATCACAGCTGGGGCAGCCGGCCCTCTTGGCCGCCGCAGAAGACCTCGGGTTGGGTGGCAAAAAACCCGTTCGAGCAAGTTGGCGGATGGCCTTTCGGGACGCAATCGAACGCCAGGAGCGAGCGGCGCACTGCCTCAGGCTGCAATGCCCGCTCGTCCGGCGCCCCCGCCAATGCCGTCGTTCACGAAACCCCCGCCCCGTTCGAACAGCATCGCTTTGGCGTAACCCCCAAGGCGACGAATACGCATGCCGCGCCGTGGCCTGTCAACGCCGCCTTCCGGAGGCACAAATCGCCGATTTCGATGTATGAACAGTGGCTTATATAACGGGTCGGTGGTGTACGGACGAGCTGAAACAGGCTGATTTCCGGGCTTTTTCAATGAAACTCGGAAATGCATGAGACGAGTGGCGGCAAGGGGCGTCAACCAAAGCCTCTCGTTCGGCTAAAATTGCCCGTCGCTTTTCAACCTGACTTTTTTTGGGGGAATTCGCCGTTCCGGCAAAAAGGCCCGGGCGTTTCCGCCCGGGCCTTTTCCACAATGAACATCCGCGTGCGGCGCGGAGCCGACCACGCCGCAAAGAATCAGGCAGCGGCCGAAACCTCTGCGCTCGCCGGCACCGAAGCGATCGTCTTCAGGATCTGCGAGGCGATCTGGTAGGGGTCGCCCTGAGAATTCGGACGGCGGTCTTCCAGATAGCCCTTGTAGTCGTTCTTGACGAACGAATGCGGGACGCGGATCGAGGCGCCTCGATCGGCGATGCCATAGCTGAACCTGTTCCACGGCGCTGTCTCGTGCTTGCCGGTCAAACGTTTGTCGTTGTCCGGGCCGTAGACGGCGATGTGGTCCATCAGGTTCTTGTCGAAGGCCGCCATCAGCGCTTCGAAATAGGCCTTGCCGCCGACTTCACGCATATAGGACGTCGAGAAATTGGCATGCATGCCCGAGCCGTTCCAGTCGGTGTCGCCGAGCGGCTTGCAGTGGTATTCGATGTCGATGCCGTACTTCTCGGTCAGGCGCTGCATCAGATAGCGGGCCATCCACATCTGATCGGCGGCCTTCTTGGAACCCTTGCCGAAAATCTGGAATTCCCACTGGCCCTTGGCCACTTCGGCATTGATGCCTTCGTGGTTGATGCCGGCCGCGAGGCAGAGATCAAGATGCTCCTCGACGATCTGGCGCGCAACGGAGCCGACATTCGAATAGCCGACGCCGGTATAGTACGGGCCCTGCGGCGCGGGATAGCCGCTTTCGGGGAAGCCGAGTGGACGGCCATCCTTGTAGAAGAAATACTCCTGCTCGAAGCCGAACCAGGCGCCTTCGTCGTCGAGGATGGTGGCGCGCTTGTTGGATGCATGCGGCGTAACGCCGTCGGGCATCATGACTTCGCACATGACGAGCACGCCGTTGGTGCGGGCCGGATCGGGATAGACGGCGACCGGCTTCAGCACGCAATCTGAGCTATGCCCCTCGGCCTGCTGCGTCGAGGACCCGTCGAAACCCCACAGCGGCAGCTGATCGAGCGTCGGGAACTCGGCGAATTCCTTGATCTGCGTCTTGCCGCGAAGATTGGGGACCGGGGTGTATCCATCGAGCCAGATATACTCGAGCTTGTATTTGGTCATTCTAGAGCCTCTCGTTGCTTGGACACCGCAAGCAGGCGATGTCGATGCATGGCCGAAACAGGCCGGCCTGCCGCCGATTAAAAAGCAATTCGTATGCCACTCGGCCTCCGACGGGTGCGGCAAAATGGTCATGCCAAGGCTTTGATTTTGCTGAGCCGTCTCGGCAATGCGTCAAGATCGGCCAAACGGCAATACTGCTTAAATCATAGGCAAATCATGATCTTTTCCTGAGCATATTGCCTAAATGACTCGCAGAACCTATTTTGATGAGAACTGAATCGGCAAGCTTCTGAAAAAGCAGGGAGACCGGCAATGCAAGTCACGCAATCGCGTCCGTCGGCGAAAATCCTGATGTTCCCGCTGGCAGCGCGCAAGCCTGCCTTAAATTTAGGCGCCAAGGCCAAATTCGCGGCAGAGCTTGCCGCGCTTCGCGGCGAGCACGCCGATTCCGATGGCTGGTATCACGAGGCCGCCGTCGAGGAAGAGAATCCGCAACGGAAGAGCTGAAGCCCTCCACGTCGATCTCACATGAAAAAGCCCGGCGCGATCGCTCGCGCCGGGCTTTTCGTTCGTATCGGCCGATCGGCTACTCCTTGGTGTGCAGGTCGGTCCCGAGCGTATCCTTGACGAAGATCATGCCGATGATCAACGTCATTGCCGCGATTACCACCGGATACCAGAGGCCATAATAGATATCGCCCTTGTAGGCGCTGAGCGCGAACACCGTCGCCGGTAGCAGGCCGCCGAACCAGCCATTGCCGATGTGGTAGGGCAATGACATGCCAGTGTAGCGAATGCGAGTCGGGAACATCTCGACAAGGATCGCCGCGATCGGCCCGTAGACCATGGTCACGAACAGCACCAGGATGAACAGGATACCGATTGTCATCGGCCAGTTCACCGCCGCCGGATCGGCGAACATGGCGAAGGCGCCGCCGCCCGGTATGTTGTAGACGGTGACCTCGGGCGCGCCCGCGGCCTCTTCGGTGGTCAAGAGCTTGTCCTTGACCGCCTGATCAATCGGCACAGTCGCCTTCTCACCGGCACGGATCGCGGCAGCGTCCAGCTTCAGTTCCGGGTTGGCGGCAACAAACGCATCGAGTTTCTGGTCCGCAACCTTGATCGCCGCACGCTTCAGCGGATAACCGCCGTCCCGCAGGGACATGTTGACAGCCTTGACGAAGGCCGCGTCCTTGGCCTTGGCCTGATCGCCGGCGGCGACCGCGTCGTAGGACGCCACCGTCTCTGTACCAATCTTGACTGACGCGGCCGTTCCGGGCGCGGCCGTCGACACCACATCGTACGGTACCGAGTTCTTGGTCAGGAACGAAGTCGCGATGTCGCAGGACGTCGTGAATTTCGCGGTTCCGACCGGATTGAACTGGAACCTGCAGTCGCCGGGTGCTGCCGTCACAGTTGCCCGAGTGCTCTGCTGTGCCTTGGCGAGCGCTGGATTGGCGGTCCAGGTCAATGCCTTGAACAGCGGGAAGGTGCAGACGATGGCGAGCGCCAGGCCAGCCATGATGATCGGCTTGCGGCCGATCTTGTCGGAGAGCCAGCCGAACACGACGAAGAAGATCGAGCCGAGCGCCAGCGCGATGGCGATCATGATGTTGACCGACTGCGCGTCGACCTTCAGCACGTTTTGCAGGAAGAACAGCGCGTAGAACTGGCCATTGTACCAGACGACGGCCTGACCGGCGGTGAGGCCGAGCAGCGCCAGGAGCGCGATCTTCGCGTTTTTCCACTGACCAAAGGCTTCCGAGAGCGGCGCCTTGGAGCCCTTGCCCTCGTCCTTCATCTTCTGGAAGGTCGGGGACTCCGAGAGAGACAACCGGATCCAGATCGAAATGGCGAGCAGCAGGAAGGAGACGATGAAAGGAATGCGCCAACCCCAGGCGGCGTAGCTCTCCTTGCTCAGCGATCCCTGCACAATCAGGATGACGATCAGCGACAGGAACAGGCCGAGCGTCGCTGTCGTCTGGATCCAAGAGGTGTAAAAGCCGCGGCGATCATCAGGCGCGTGCTCGGCGACATAGGTCGCCGCACCACCATATTCGCCGCCCAGCGCCAAACCCTGCAGCATGCGCAGGACAATCAGGATCACCGGAGCAGCGATGCCCAGGGTTGCATAGCCGGGCAACAAGCCGACCAGGAAGGTCGACAGGCCCATGATCGTCATGGTGACCAGGAATGTGTATTTGCGGCCGACGAGGTCGCCGATGCGACCGAACAGCAGCGCGCCGAACGGGCGCACCAGGAAACCTGCGGCAAAGGCCAGCAGCGCGAAGATGTTGCGCGTTGCCTCGGGAATCGTCGGACTGAAAAAGGTCGAGCCGATGAAAGCCGCCAGCGAGCCGTAGAGATAGAAATCATACCATTCGAAAACGGTGCCGAGCGAGGAAGCGAAGATGACTTTCTTCTCCTCCCGCGTCATGCCCCGGCTCCTTCCGCCGGCGGTCGATGCCATTGCCATTGAGTTATCCTCCCGTGAGACCCAGTCCTAGATGCTGTGCGCCAACGTCCGCGTTCTCCTCCGAACGCGGACTCAAAAAGCGCAGCCAGCACATGAAAAATGGCAGAAACCGCCGGGGAAAGGCACCGCGACGATGGGATTATGACTTTCGTATTAGGTGCAGTGCGAAGGCGGAGCGAAGTGCTCAGGCCCGCAGCGCCTCGAGCAAGCTGACGGCGGCCATCATGTCTCGTTTGCGGGCGGCACGACGCGCGGCTGCTTCGGCGTCCTGTCCCCACTGCGCGATCTGCCAGTCCTCGTCGACATGGCCGACGGCCCAGGCCTCCTCGCCGTCGAGCTCGCCGAAATCGACCGCCAACGCCAGCAATGCCGAGCCGGTCAGCGATGTCATGACATGAATGGCGGCCAGGCGCAGCGGCTCGGCGCGCTGCGCCAGGTGGCTGCCCAGCACGGCAATGGTTTCGCGCGGCTGCTCGACAGAGATGATACCCTCGGCAAGGTTGAAGCGAACCCCAAGCGCGGCGCGTGCCCAGTCGATGACGGGATCCCACTGTTCGTTCTGCCGCTCGACCAGCCCTTGCGGGGCATCGGCGCGGTAACAGAGCAGATCCGACGAGGCAAACCGCAGAATGTCTTCCAGCACCGCCTGCGGATCGCTGGCCACGCCATCGATGGCGGTGTTGACCAGCCGCATCACCGGCATCGTCACCGGATTGATCGTCTCGCCCTGTTCCGCGAACTCGCCGGCAACCAGCGCCGCGGCCGCCTCGGTCGGCAGCGCCAGCAGCGCCTTGCCCGGCGTGCGCACCGGCCTGCCGTCGAGTTGCACCGCGAAGCCAGCTTCCACCGGCACGACCGAGACCTCCTTGTAGAAGCGCTTGGGCAGCGGCGTCTTCATCTGGATCTGAGCGCGACGTACCGGATCCGGATCGGAAAGATACTTGCCCGCTTCAAGGTCGTTGAGGATATCACGCATGAAGTCTCTTTCTCACACCGGTGTCAGCTTGCGTGCCGGCCGGTTGACGATGATCAGCCCCGCCGCAATCAAGCCAAGTGCCAGAAAAATGCGAATGGTCAGCGGCTCGTTCAAGATGATCGCACCGCATAAAACACCGAAGACCGGCGACAGGAAGGTGAAGCTCGACAGCCCTGAGGCCGGATAGCGGCGCAGCAGCCAGAACCACAGCACGTATGTAAAGGCGACGAAATAGATTGCCTGGAAAAGCAGCGCCAATGTCGGCAGCAAGGCTGGATCGCGAACGGGTGGGCCCGCGAGAGGCATTACCAACACGCCAACGATCGCCGCGCCAGCGAGTTGATAGAGCAGCAGCTTCTCCGCGCTTGCCTCGACCAGTTTCGATCGCTTGATGAGGATATTGGTCAGGGCCCAGAAAAACCCGGAACCAAGGCTCAGGAGATCGCCGAACAGCATGTCTCCGCTACCGCCGAGCTTGTCGGAAAAAACGGTGGCGAGACCCGCGAAAGCCAACAGCAGGCCAAGGAACTTGCGCGTGGTGATCTGTTCGCCGAGCAGAAAGTGGCCGCCGATCAGCATCCAGAACGGCATTGAGTTGACCAGCAGCGTGTTGCGGGCAACGGTGGTGTGCTCCAGCCCGACATAGAGGCAAAGGAACTCGATGCCGAAAAGCACGCCGACCGCGATGCCGGCCAGCAATGTCCCATCCCTGGTGAACAGCGCAATGCCGCGCCAGCGGCACCAGAGGAAGACGCAGAAGCCGCCGATGACCGAGCGTGCGATTGACAGGAAGACGGGGTCGTAGCCGGCGTAGGAGATCTTGGCGGCGACATAGTTCAGGCCCCAGGAGAAGGTCAGCCCGGCCATGATGGCGGCGGCGGCCATATCGACCGTGTCGCGCCGATCGAGCGCGTCGGTGGCGCCGCCCACGGTCAATCCTCCGCGCTGGCGTCGTCGAAGCCGATCAGGTTCCAGCTCTGGCGCATGTGCGGCGGCATCGGCGCGGTGACGTCGATAACGCCCTTGTCCGGGTGCGGGATAATGATGCGGCGCGCGTGCAGATGCAGGCGGTTTTGAATGCCGCCGGGAAAATCCCAGTTGGTGTCGGCTTCGAAGTATTTCGGGTCGCCGATGATCGGGCAGCCGATATAGGCGGCATGGACGCGGAGCTGGTGGGTGCGGCCCGTATAGGGCTCCATCTCCAGCCAGGTCATGGTCTGCGCCGCCTGCTCGATGATGCGGTAATAGGACACGGCATGGTCGGCGCCCTTTTCACCATGCGCGGCGACGCGCATGCGGTCGCCATCCTCTGTCGGCTCCTTGATCAGCCAGGTCGAGATCTTGTCCTCGCGCTTGGGCGGCACGCCCTTGACCAACGCCCAGTAGGTCTTCTTGGTTTCTCGCGCCCGGAACGCCTCGGAGAGCTTCATGGCGGCAAGCCTTGTACGGGCGACAACCAGCACGCCCGACGTATCGCGGTCGAGCCGATGCACCAGCCGCGGCTTCTCGCCCTTCTGGCTGCGCCAGGCTTCCAGCATGTCGTCGACATTGCGCGTGACGCCGGAGCCGCCCTGAACCGCAAGGCCCGCCGGCTTGTTGAAGACGAAGACCTTCGGGTCCTCATGGAGCAGCATCTTGGCGAGCACATCGGCGTCGCCCTGGTTGCGGATCGAGTGGCCCGTGAGCGCGCTCTCGCCCTTCTTGTCCACCTCGAGCGGCGGCACACGCACCATCTGGCCCGGCTCGACGCGGGTGTCGGCCTTGACCCGGCCGCCATCGACGCGGATCTGGCCGGAGCGCAGCAGCTTCTGCAGGTGGCCGAAGCCAAGTCCCGGGAAATGCGTCTTGAACCAGCGATCGAGCCGCATGCCCGCTTCGCCGGCTTCCACCGTGATCTGTTCAACGCCTGCCATAGTTCCAATCGCCGTTTCGCCGGATGCAACCGTATTCGCCGCGTCCGCAACCTTACACGCGAGAGACACTGGACCCGTCGCCCGGATCCATTGCAGGTCACTCGTTCTCGGTTCCATATTGCAGAACCTGAACTTTCTCCAGTGTGATCAGGCCGCTTATCATGATTGTTTCAAGCGCGGGTAGGAAAGCAGCTATCTTTTCCTCGCCGTCGACGATCTCGATCACTAGCGGGAGATCCTCCGACAGACGGAGGATTTTCGTGGTGTGGAGTCGGCTGGAATGGCCGAACCCCATCGCGCCGCGCAGGACGGTCGCACCGGCAATCTGCATTTCGCGGGCCTTGAGCACGATTGCTTCATACAGCGGGTGGCCATCCGCCCGGTCGTTCTCGCCGATGAATATGCGCAGCAATTGCGCCTGCCTTGGTATCTTCATTGCCCGGATCCTCTCAGTCGGTTGAGGCGCATTGCAAAGATGTGGCCAAGCCAGACGGCGGCAAGCCACGCTATCACGGAGATAGCGATGTTGAGCCCCGCCGCCACATACCTTCCATTCTGCACCAGGGTGAGGGTTTCAAGGCTGAACGCCGAAAAGGTCGTCAGGCCTCCGCAGAAGCCGACCATGAAGAATTGGCGCTGCAGCGGGCTGGCAAAGACGCGGCCGTCGGGGCCCGTCAGCGTCGCGTAGAAACCGATGAGGAAGGAGCCGACAATATTCACGAGGAGCGTGCCGAAGGGAAATCCATTGCCCCACAGCGCGGTACTCGCCAATGAGGCAAGCGCCCGCAACACGCCGCCGATCATGCTGCCGGCAGCCACGGTCGCATAGGTACGAACCGTTTCACTCGTTTTGCGCCAGCCAATACGGCCCGTGGCTAACCCTGCCGCAGCGAGATCCGACCCGCCGGAGCCGAGCTTCTGCCGACCGCTCACAGCGTCCCGCCACCGATCAAAAGACTTGCCGCGGCAAAGCCCAGCGCCACGCCGCCAAGGCTCAGAAAGACCGAAAGCACCATATTGCCACCGGCGCGTAGCCATTCGCCCTCGCGCGCCAGCGCCAGCGTCTGCAGGCTGAAGGACGAAACCGTGGTATAGCAGCCGAGGCAGCCGGTAACGGCAAAGGCCCAAATAGCAGGCATCGCATCGCGCGCCACCGCATGCGCGATGACGCCGATCGCAAAGGCTCCCGAGACGTTGACGACCATCGTCCCCCAGGGAAAAGTCTCGCCGACCCGGCGGGCGACGAAGCCGGACAGGAAAAAGCGGGCCATTCCGCCGAGCGTGCCGCCGAGACAAACAAGCAATAGATACATCGCGATCCCTCTTGCCGGTCACTAGGAAGTTGTCAGGCAGTTCCAGCCTTCTTGGTCTTGGTCGAACCGATCATCTTCCAGTTCTTGTAGAACATTGAGTTGATGCGCTCGACGCTCACCGAGACGATGGCGAGCATGCCGGCGATCAGGCGAGGGAACAGGGACGGGCGAATGATATCCATGAACACGCAGTAGCGGCGGCCATCATATTCGTTGACCGAGCGATGCAGCAGCGTGTCGTCGAAAATGAACTGCGGATTGTCGTACCAGTAGTTCTTGACGTTGCCGCATTCGACGAAAATCTCAGCTTTCACCGGGATCAGATTGTAGAGGATGCGCAGGCTGAGCCGCAGCGGCCCGAAATGCCAGGAGGTCGATTCGCGCTTGCTGAAGACGGAAACGGCGATCGTCTTGATGTATTTGAAATCCTTGTTGAATTCCTCGACATTGTCTATCCTGTGCTTGCCGTACCACTGGTAGACATACATGCCGCGCCGGCCGGCGCCGAAATTGGCGTCGATGTCGGCGATGATCTCGTCCTTGCGCGCCTTGAACACATCAAGGATCTCGTTGACCTCACGCTGATAGTCGGCGGGAAACTGCTCCAGCTTCCACACGCCCGGATTTCTGTAGCATAGAAGATCGACCAGCAGGTTGAAGGGTGAGAGCAACCAGGTGAAGAGCCCGTTGCCAAGGAAGTAGCCGCTGAACAGCGCCAGATCCTTCCTGTCGTTGCGCAGCACATCGATCAGACCACAGACGATGAAGATCGTCGTCAGGATCGGTATGAAATAGAAGCCAAGGGCAAGAATCGGGATGGCAATAGCGAATTTGCGAAGTGATTTGCGAAGGGTTTTTGTCATTTTTCCACGCGCGATGCGCGATCCTGTTGCGAATGAGGTGCCCAAATCATGGCAACGGCCACCGCCCGACCGTGCGCCTTGATAGGGTTTTTTGGGTCACCGCACAACGGCCATGGTATCCGGCCGGGCTGGCTGCTTGGTGAGCCTGCCGGGCTGTCAATGCACCGCCGGCAAGCCAAGCTCGTCCCATTTGTCCCTGGCCACGGGATCGCCGACCAGGAACTCAAAGCCAATGACGCTTTCGCCGTCCTGTGCGAGCTGGCATTTGAACTTCAGACTGTACCAGTTTTTGCGGCTGCGGAAAGCCGCACCATCAGCGGCGATCGTCGTGCCGGTTATCTTTTCCTCGGCGGTTGCGTAGGGCACCACCCGCTCCGGCTGGAAATCCGCATGCCATTGGCGGATCTGATCCATGGCCTCCAGATTGCAAAGCTGCACCATCCGCTCGTCGGATGCGAAGGTCTTGAGATCGGCGCGCGCCTGCCTGCTGCGCGGATCGGCCAGGGTCTTGGCCGACAGCATCCGCGTCGGGCGAATCATGGCAGGCGCGGCGGGCGGTTGGGTTTTGGGCGGGTTCGAAGCAGGCGGTGGCTCTGCCGCCCTCGCCTCCGGCACCGCCGCAGCGGCGGAGGCCGGCGGCGGTCTCGCCGATGCCTCGAACTGTTCAGGCGTCAGGATGTCGACCGACACCCGCTCTTCCTCCAGCCGGTTCGGCCGCTTCGGCAACGGCATCAATGCCAGTGTCGCGGCGAACAGTGTATGAAGGACGACCGAAGTTGAAATGCCCCAGGGCGAAGCCTCGTCCCGAAGCGTGACGACCACCGGGCGACGCAAACAGGCTATTCCCGCTCTTTGCGCAGCTTTGCCCAGTAGTCGAGCCGCTTTCTGATATCGCGCTCGAAACCACGCTCGGGCGGATCGTAAAAGGTCTGTCGACCCATCTTTTCGGGAAAATAGTCCTGGCCTGAAAAGGCGTCCGGCTCATCATGGTCGTAACGATAGCCGGCGCCGTAGTCCTCCTCTTTCATCAGCTTGGTCGGCGCGTTGAGGATGTGCTTGGGCGGCAGCAGTGAGCCATGTTCCTTCGCGGCCCGCGTGGCTGCCTTGAAGGCCGTATAGACGGCGTTGGATTTAGGCGCCGTGGCGAGATAGACGGTGGCCTCGGCGAAAGCGAGTTCGCCCTCCGGAGAGCCGAGATAGTCATAGGCATCCTTGGCGGCGTTGGCGACGACCAGTGCCTGCGGATCGGCCAGCCCGATGTCCTCCATCGCCATGCGCACCAGCCGGCGGCCGAGATAGAGCGGATCCTCGCCGGCATCGAACATGCGCGCGAGATAGTAGAGTGCGGCATCCGGATCCGAGCCGCGCACCGACTTGTGCAGCGCCGAGATCAGGTTGTAATGGCCGTCCTGGCCTTTGTCGTAGATCGGCGCACGGCGCTGGACGATGCGCTGCAGCCCTTCGGGATCGAATATCTCGCCAGGCTTGGCGGCACGCCAGACTTCCTCGGCCAGCGTCAGCGATGCGCGCCCGTCGCCATCGCTCATGCGGATGAGCATCGCCCGCGCCTCGTCATCGAGCGGCAGCGCCCTGCCCTCGGTCTCCTCCGCCCGCGTCATCAGCTTGGCGATGCTGTCTTCGCCGAGCGAATGGAAGACCATGACCCGCGCGCGCGATAACAAGGCCGCGTTGAGTTCGAAGGACGGGTTTTCAGTCGTGGCGCCGACCAGGACGACCGTTCCATCCTCCATGACGGGGAGAAAAGAATCCTGCTGGGCACGGTTGAAGCGGTGGATCTCGTCAACGAAAAGCAGGGTTTGGCGGCCGTTGGCGCGGCGCAGCTTGGCCGCCTCGAACACTTTCTTCAGATCGGCGACGCCGGAAAAGACGGCCGATATCTGCTCGAAGGCAAGACTGGTCTCGCCGGCAAGCAGCCTTGCCACCGTGGTCTTGCCGGTGCCGGGCGGCCCCCAGAAGATCATCGAGCCCAGCGAACCGGAGCCGATCAGCCGGGTCAGCGCGCCATCGGGGCCCGTCAAATGCTCCTGGCCGACGACCTCGCCAAGGTTCTTCGGACGCAACCTGTCGGCCAGCGGCCGCCCGGGCGGCACCTTTTCCGGTTCGTCGACGCTGAACAGATCGGCCATGCACTTCCTCAGAGCAATTCCAGGAAAAGCGTGAAGCCTTTTCCGTCCGGAATTACGTCAAAACAAGGAGATAGAGCGGATCGGCGTTTCGGCAAAACGCCGATCTGCTTTAAGTTTGGAGCGCAATCCCATCAGGGGTCGAACTCAGTAACGCAACACCTGGCGCAGTATCTGCCCACCGCGCTCGACGGTAAAGCGCCACCAGCGCGTATCCTGCTGGGCTACCTGCGCCAACATTGCGGCGGTGTCGATGCTGGTGCCGTTGACCTCGCGCACGATGTCGCCAAGCTGGAAGCCGAAATCGGCGGCCGGCGAATCACGGTTGATGTCGATCACGGTCACGCCCTTGAGATCGGTGCGCAGGCCGAGCTTCTGGGCCAGCCGCGGCGACAGTTCCGAGACCTTGGCGCCCGAGAACGGGCTACGGCCATGCAGCGTCACTTCCGAGGCTTTTGCACCCTCCGGCGCGCGCTCCAGCGCGATATCCATCGCCGCCTGCTGGCCCTTGGTCAGGATCGCGAAATTCGCCTTGGCACCGATCGACAGGGTCGCCATGCGATAGTCCAGCGCCTCGATGCTCTCGACCGGCTTGCCGTTGATCTGCAGCACGACATCGCCCGGCTTCAGCCCTGCCTTGCCGGCGGGACCCGTCGCGTCGACCGAGGAGACCAGCGCCCCAATTGGCTTTTCCATGCCGAGTGATTCGGCGATCTGCGGCGTCACCGCTTCGAATTCGGCGCCGATATAGGGCCGTTCGAAGAAATCGAGGCCGGCCTTGGCGGCATCGGCGAAAGCCCGCACCATGTTGGCGGGAATGGCAAAACCGATACCGATCGAGCCGCCGCTGCGGCTGTAGATGGCGGTATTGATGCCGACAAGCTGGCCGCCCATATTGATCAGCGCACCGCCGGAATTGCCCGGATTGATGGCGGCATCGGTCTGGATGAAATAGCCAGAGTCCGAAACGCCTATATGGCTGCGAGCAAGGGCGGAAACGATACCGCTGGTGGTGGTCTGGCCGACGCCGAAGGGATTGCCGATGGCCAGCACCAGGTCGCCGACCTCGAGCGCGTCGGAATCGCCGATGGCGATGACCGGGAACGGCTTGTCGGACTCGATCTTGAGCACGGCCAGATCGAGCGTCTCGTCCTTGAGCATCACCTTGCTGGTGAATTCACGGCCGTCGGCGGTCGCCACCTTGACCTCGTCGGCGTCCTTGATGACATGGAAGTTGGTGACGATGACACCGCTCGGATCGACCAGCACGCCCGAGCCCAGCGAAGACTGCGCACGCGGCTGGGCGCGGCCGAAAAACTCCTCGAAGAAGGGATCGCCTTCGAAAGGCGAGGTCACCTTGGCCGTCTGCGAGGCATAGACATTGACCACCGCCGGCGCCGTCTGCTTGACCAGCGGCGCGAAGGAAAGCTGGACCTCCTCGCGGCCGAACGGCACGCGCTTGTCCGGGCCGGAAGTGGCATTCTCGCCTTCGACGCCATGCAACAAGTCGGTCAGCACATCGGAGAGCCCCGGATCGGCTGGCTTGGCGGCGTCCTCGGCCAGCGCCTGCCGGACTGCCGGTGCCGCTGCGAACACCATGAAGGCGCAGAGCAGAACAAGGGACAGTTTTTTGGCGCGCATTGCGAATCCTCCAAGCGAGTTCGGGCGCATTGTCCCGACGAATGTGCAAAATGAAAGGCTAAGCCGCTGAAATCCGATTATTTTCGCGGCAATCAATATTTTTGGCTGCGCCTTTGCGCGCGGAATATGAAAAAGGGGCCCGCAGGCCCCTTTAAATCAATCTGGAAGGACGAAACCTTATGCGGCTGCGGCTTCGTCCGAGCCTTCCGCCTCGAGGCGGGCGCGGTCGCCGGCGCCCTTGGCCGAGGTGTCGCGGTCGACGAACTCGATGACCGCCATCGCGGCATTGTCGCCATGACGGAAGCCGGCCTTCATGATGCGCAAATAGCCGCCGTTGCGGGTGGCGTAGCGCGGGGCGATGGTATCGAACAGGCGCTTGACGACGCCTTCATTGCCGATCTGCGCGATCACCTGGCGGCGGGCGTGCAGGTCGCCGCGCTTGCCGAGCGTCACCAGCTTCTCGACGATGGGACGCAGGTCCTTCGCCTTCGGCAAGGTGGTGACGATCTGCTCGTGCTCGAGCAGCGACACCGCCAGATTGGCGAACATCGACTTCCGGTGGCTTATGCTGCGGGCGAAGCGGCGGCCTTTGAAACCGTGGCGCATGGCTCTTTTCCTTCTTCAGTTGTTCAAGAGGCCACGGCCTCTGATGGTTTTCCGCACGACCGTCGGATCGAGCGGCTCACGCCGCCGATCCTTGGAGTTCATGCTCAATATTGGTCTTCGTAACGCTTTGCGAGGTCTTCGATGTTTTCCGGCGGCCAGTCCGGCACTTCCATACCGAGGTGCAGGCCCATCGCCGCCAGAACTTCCTTGATCTCGTTCAGCGACTTGCGGCCGAAGTTCGGGGTGCGCAGCATCTCGGCTTCGGTCTTCTGGATGAGATCGCCGATGTAGACGATGTTGTCGTTCTTCAGGCAGTTGGCCGAACGCACCGAAAGCTCGAGTTCGTCGACCTTCTTGAGCAGCGCCGGATTGAAGGCGAGCTCGGTGACGGCTTCCGCGGCGACTTCCTTCTGCGGCTCGTCGAAGTTGACGAACAGGCCAAGCTGGTCCTGCAGGATGCGGGCTGCGAAAGCCACCGCATCCTCGCCCGAGATCGAACCGTCGGTCTCGATGGTCATGGTCAGCTTGTCATAGTCGAGAACCTGGCCCTCGCGGGTGTTCTCGACCTTGTAGGAGACCTTCTTGACCGGCGAATACAAACTATCGACCGGGATCAGGCCGATCGGCGCGTCTTCGGCGCGGTTGCGCTCCGCAGGCACATAGCCCTTGCCCGTGTCGACGGTGAATTCCATGCGGATTTCAGCGCCTTCGTCCAGCGTGCAGATGACGTGGTCGGGGTTGAGGATCTCGACGTCGCCAACCGTCTGGATGTCGCCGGCCAGAACCGCGCCCGGGCCCTGCTTGCGCACGACCATGCGCTTGGGGCCATCGCCTTCCATGCGGATGGCGATTTCCTTGATATTCAAGACGATGTCGGTCACGTCCTCGCGCACGCCGGCGATGGACGAGAATTCATGCAGAACACCGTCGATCTGCACGGCGGTGACAGCCGCACCGCGCAGCGAAGACAGGAGCACGCGGCGCAGCGCGTTGCCGAGCGTCAGGCCAAAGCCGCGTTCGAGCGGCTCGGCGACCAGCGTGGTCAGCGTCTTCTTCTTCGACGAGAACTCGATCTTGTTCGGCTTGATCAGTTCCTGCCAATTTTTCTGGATCATGATGCTTTCCTTCCGTTGACCCGCCACCATCCAATCGTGGCGGGCGACCTGGAATACCGCGGAGGAGCGCCCTGGGCGCTCACGCGGCGTTCGATAAATTGCTTAGACGCGGCGCTTCTTGCGCGGGCGGCAGCCATTGTGCGGGATCGGCGTCACATCACGGATCGAGGTGATGGTGAAGCCGGCCGCCTGCAGGGCCCGCAACGCCGATTCACGACCGGAGCCCGGTCCGCAGACCTCGACTTCGAGCATGCGCATGCCGTGTTCCTGGGCCTTCTTGGCAACGTCCTCGGCAGCCATCTGGGCGGCGAACGGGGTCGACTTGCGCGAACCCTTGAAGCCCTGGGCACCGGCCGACGACCAGGCGATCGAATTGCCCTGCGCGTCGGTGATGGTGATCATCGTGTTGTTGAAGGTCGAATTGACGTGGGCAACGCCCGACGAGATGTTCTTGCGTTCGCGGCGGCGAACACGTGCGGCTTCCTTGGCCATGGTAGTCCTTTCAGTTGATCTCTACACCGCCGTAATGCCAGCGGCTCCACCTGGAAAAGTGAATAGTGAATTGGTGAGTAATGACGAGGTGCAGGCGTTAACGCCGGTTCTCACTACTCACTAACAGCTACTCACTCCCAATTACTTCTTCTTGCCGGCGATCGACTTGGCCGGGCCCTTGCGGGTACGTGCATTGGTGTGCGTGCGCTGACCGCGAACCGGCAGCGAGCGGCGGTGACGCAGGCCGCGGTAGCAGCCGAGATCCATCAGACGCTTGATGTTCATCGACACTTCGCGGCGCAGGTCGCCTTCGACCTGGTAATCGCGGTCGATGGTCTCGCGGATCTGCAGCACTTCCGCGTCGGTCAGCTGGTTGACGCGGCGCTCGGCCGGGATGCCGACCTTGTCGACGATCTCCTGGGCGAACTTCTTGCCAATGCCGTGAATGTACTGAAGCGCGATGACGACGCGCTTGTTGGTCGGAATGTTGACGCCGGCTATACGAGCCATGTTCTTCTCTTCTCCATATCGGCCAGCCAACCCTCAAAAAGGCAGATCCGGCGCTATCCACATTGCCCCGCGTCCGGTGGAGGCCGGCCCTTGCGGGAGTTTCCAGTTCAAAGCGACTGCCTTGCCCTTGCGGACAAGCAAAGTGCGCACCTGATAGGAAGACGGGCCGCCATACCGCAGCGAGCCTCCTCCGTCAAGCTTAATCTTTAAATTCCCTTACCGCGCCTTCGCGGCCGCCACGACCACGGCTTCGATCTCCGCGGTCACCGCGTCGATACTGGCCATGCCGTCCACGGTCTTGAGCTTGCCCTTGGCGTAATAGTAGCCGGTCAGCGGAGCGGTTTTCTTGTAGTACTCCCGCAGGCGCTCTTCGAACACAGCGGGATTGTCGTCCTTGCGCACTGGCTGGCCAGCCGCCTTGGCATCATCGGCGCGCTTGACGATCCGACCGACCAAGGCCCTGTCGTCGACGACAAGTTCGATGACCGTATCGAGACCAATGCCGCGCTCCAGGAGCATCGATTCAACCGCATCGGCCTGCACCAGCGTACGCGGATAACCATCGAGGATGAAACCCCTGGCGCAGTCGGCCTGATCGATACGCTCAGCGACGATGGCGTTGACGATGGTGTCCGAGACCAGCTCGCCGGCATCCATCACCGCCTTGGCGCGCTTGCCGACCTCGGTACCCGCCTGGACGGCGGCACGCAGCATGTCACCCGTCGAGAGCTGGGGTATGCCGTGTTTTTCTACCAATCTTTGTGCTTGTGTCCCCTTGCCCGCCCCCGGCGGCCCAAGCAAAATCAACCTCATCTGGCTTTCTTCCCCCCGCGCAGCTTCGACTTCTTGATCAGCCCTTCATACTGGTGCGCGATCAGGTGACCCTGAATCTGCGCAACCGTATCGAGCGTGACACTGACCACGATCAGAAGCGATGTGCCACCAAGGTAGAATGGTACGCCAGTCGCCGAGATCAGGAACTCCGGCAGCAGGCACACCAGCACCAGGTAGATGGCGCCGACGACGGTGATGCGGGTGAGAACGTAATCGATGTAGTCGGCGGTGCGCTCACCCGGGCGGTAGCCCGGGATGAAGCCCGAATGCTTCTTGAGCTGGTCGGCGGTGTCCTTCGGATTGAAGACAATCGCAGTGTAGAAGAAGGCGAAGAACACGATCATCGCCGCATAGAATGCCATGTAGAGCGGCTGGCCGTGGCCGAGCGAGGCCAGGATGGTGCTCGCCCAGGCCGGCATGTTGGTCGTCTGCGAGAAGCCGGCGACGGTGGCCGGCAGCAGGAGCAGCGACGACGCGAAGATCGGCGGGATGACGCCCGACGTGTTGAGCTTGAGCGGCAGGTGCGAGGTATCGCCCTGGAACATGCGGTTGCCGACCTGGCGCTTCGGATACTGGATCAGCAGGCGGCGCTGGGCGCGCTCGAAGAAGACGATGAGCGCGATGACGACGATGGCCAGCACGATGATCGCCAGGATCAGGCCGGTCGACAGCGCGCCGGTGCGGCCAAGTTCCAGCGTGCCGGAAATGGCGTGCGGCAGGCCGGCGACGATGCCGGAGAAGATGATCAGCGAAATGCCGTTGCCGATGCCGCGTGCGGTGATCTGCTCGCCGAGCCACATCAGGAACATGGTACCGCCGACCAGCGTGACGACGGTGGAGATGCGGAAGAACATGCCGGGATCGCTGACGATGCCGTTGCCGTTCTCAAGCCCGACCGAAATGCCGTAGGCCTGCACCAGCGCCAGGAGCACGGTGCCGTAGCGCGTGTACTGGTTGATGACCTTGCGGCCCTGCTCGCCTTCCTTCTTCAGCCCTTCCAGCGAGGGAATGACAGAGGTCATCAGCTGCATGATGATGGAGGCGGAGATATAGGGCATGATGCCGAGCGCGAAGATCGCCATGCGCTGCACGGCACCGCCGGCGAACATGTTGAACATGCCGAGCACGCCCTTGCTCTGCGAGGAGAAGGCCTGGGCGAAGGCGTCGGGATTGATGCCGGGAAGCGGGATGTAGGTGCCGAGGCGATAGACGAGCAACGCGCCGATGGTGAACCAGATGCGCTTCTTCAGGTCCTCCGCCTTGGCAAAGGCCGAGAAATTCAGATTCGAGGCTAGTTGTTCAGCAGCCGAAGCCATGCCTGATTCTCCGCTTGGTAACGCTTGATGGCCCGTGGGGTCAGGCGGTGCGTTTCACCGAAGCTCACGAGATAAGCTCCGGGCTGTAAACATGCAAGCGGCCGCGTTGACGCGGCCGCTAAATTGAGCAGATCAAAGCGCGATCGAAAGCAAAAACGAATGCCACTCTTGCCGACCGCACTTCAAATTGCCGTTACTCGGCAGCTGCCTTTTCCGGCAGCTTGACCGAACCACCGGCCTTTTCGATCTTCTCGATCGCGGCCTTGGAGGCGCCGGCGACGTCGAAGGCAAGCTTGGCCTTGAGTTCGCCGTCGGACAGCACGCGCACGCCATCCTTGACGCGACGGATGACGCCGGCGGCGACAAGCGTTTCGGCCGTCACGGTTGCCTTGACGTCAAGCCTCTTGGCATCGACGGCTTCCTGGATGCGGGCCAGCGAGACGACAACGAAGCTCTTGGCGAAGATGTTGTTGAAGCCACGCTTCGGCAGGCGCCGGTAGAGCGGCATCTGGCCACCCTCGAAGCCGTTGACGGCAACGCCGGAGCGCGCCTTCTGGCCCTTGACGCCGCGACCGGCGGTCTTGCCGGAACCTGAGCCGATGCCACGGCCGAGACGCTTCTTGGAGTGCGTCGCGCCGTCCTTGTCACGCAGATCGTTGAGTTTCATCTTGCTTCTCCTGCGCTTTGGCTCAGCCCTCGTCCACGACGCGGACGAGATGCTGGACGGCAGCGATCATGCCGCGCACGGAGGGCGTATCCTCCAGCGTGCGCTGCTTGTGCATCTTGTTGAGGCCGAGGCCGACCAGCGTCGCGCGCTGTTCCTTCGGACGGCGGATCGGCGAGCCGATCTGCTCAACGGTGATGGTTTTGGTTGCTTTCTTGGCCATGGTCAAAATCCCTGGTCAGATCGACTATTCTTCAGCCGCAACGGCGGTGCCGCGGCGGGCCTGAAGGGTCGAATACTTGATGCCGCGCGCCGCAGCCACATCCTTGGGATGCATCTGGCTCTTCAGCGCGTCGAAGGTGGCGCGAACCATGTTGTAGGGGTTCGACGAACCCATCGACTTGGCAACCACGTCATGCATGCCGAGCGTCTCGAAGACGGCGCGCATCGGGCCGCCGGCGATGATGCCGGTACCCTGCTTGGCGGCGCGCAGCAGCACGCGCCCCGCACCCCAGCGTCCTTCGACGTCGTGATGCAGCGTGCGGCCCGAGCGCAGCGGCACGAAGATCATGTCGCGCTTGGCCGATTCGGTTGCCTTGCGGATGGCTTCCGGCACTTCGCGCGCCTTGCCGTGACCGAAGCCGACGCGGCCCTTCTGGTCGCCGACGACGACGAGTGCGGCGAAGCCGAAGCGGCGGCCACCCTTGACGACCTTGGCGACGCGATTGATGTGGACGAGCTTGTCCACCATGCCGTCATCGCGTTCTTCACGCTCGCGGCCGCGGCCGCCTTCCCTACGTTCCTGTGCCATATCCTGTTCCTTGTTCTTTTCCGGAAGCACGGGTTGCTGATTGCTGATGCCGCTTTTGGGTCATCAGCGGTGAACTTCTCCTTTGCATGATCTTGTCCGAAAAGTCTGCAACTTTTCGGGATCATGCATTAGAAGCTGAGACCGCCTTCGCGGGCAGCCTCGGCCAGCGCCTTGACGCGGCCGTGATAGATGTACGGGCCGCGGTCGAAGACGACTTCCTTGACGCCTGCCTTGGTGGCGCGCTCGGCGATCAGCTTGCCGATCGCGGCGGCGGCGGCGGTGTCGGCGCCGGTCTTGAGCGAACCCTTGAGGTCCTTCTCAAGCGTCGAGGCGGCAGCGATAGTGTGCCCCTTGGCGTCGTCGATCACCTGGACGTAGATGTTCTTCGATGTGCGGTGCACAGAAAGGCGCGGACGCTCGCCGGCGACTTTCTTGATCTGGCGGCGGACGCGTTGCGCACGGCGCTGGATGGCTTCCTTGGTACCCATGATGTCTTCCTTGCCTTCAAAAAACGGGGGCCGCCATATGCGGCAGGCGAAGCGCCTCCCGCGACCGCTCCCCGCGGCGTTACACTTCCGTGGCTTGGCCCTGTCCGAAAAGTCTGCAACTTTTCAGGGCCAAGCAGACTACTTCTTCTTGCCTTCCTTGCGGACGATCTTCTCGCCGGCGTAACGGACACCCTTGCCCTTGTAAGGCTCAGGACCGCGGTATTCGCGGATTTCCGCGGCAACCTGGCCGACCTGCTGCTTGTCGATGCCGGCCACGGTGATTTCGGTCGGCTTCGGCACGGTGATCGTGATGCCGGCCGGCGTCTCGTAGACGACATCATGGCTGAAGCCAAGAGCCAACTGCAGGTTCTTACCCTGCAAGGCAGCGCGATAGCCGACGCCGGTGATCTCGAGCTTCTTCTCGAAGCCGTCCTTGACACCCTGCAGGATGTTGACGATCTGCGTGCGCGACATGCCCCACTTGGAGCGAGCTGTCTTGGTCTGGTCGCGCGGCTGGACAGCGATCTCGCTGCCTTCCATCTTGACCAGCACTTCGTCGTTCACCACGAACTTCAGCTCGCCCTTGGGGCCCTTCGCCGTCACGGTCTGGCCGTTGACGGTCGCGGTCACGCCCTGCGGCAGCGAAACGGGTTTCTTTCCAATACGAGACATTTTGTTGTCCTCGTCACTTCTCTTGTTTCAGGTCTCTGTCTTCGGAACGATCCGAAGACCGGATTCCAATTCGCGGTGAGCTGCCAGATCAGAAGATCTGGCAGAGGATCTCGCCGCCGACGTTCTGCTCGCGTGCTTCGTGGTCGGCCATCACGCCCTTCGGTGTCGAAAGGATGGCGATGCCGAGGCCGTTGGCGACGTGCGGGATCGACTTGGCCGAAACGTAAACGCGGCGGCCAGGCTTCGAAACGCGGGCGATTTCGCGCACGACCGGAGCACCGTCGAAATACTTCAGTTCGATTTCGATCTCGGACTTGCCGTTGTCGAAGTCGGTCTGGCTATAATCGCGGATGTAGCCTTCAGCCTTCAGCACGTCGAGGACGCGGGTGCGCAGACGCGAGGCCGGCGTCGAGACACTCGACTTCTTGCGGCCATAGGCGTTGCGGATGCGGGTCAGCATATCGCCGAGAGGATCGCTCAATGACATGTTATGTCCTCCTTACCAGCTCGACTTGACCAGGCCCGGGATCTGGCCGTTATTGCCGAGATCCCGAAGCGCGATGCGCGATACTTTGAGCTTGCGATAGTAGGCACGCGGACGGCCGGTGACTTCGCAGCGGTTGCGGATGCGGATCTTGGCCGAGTTGCGCGGCAGGGCAGCAAGCTTCAGCTGAGCGCGGAAGCGCTCTTCCATCGGCTTGGACTGATCCATGATGATCGCCTTCAGCGCGGCGCGCTTGGGACCGTACTGGTCTGCAAGCTTGCGGCGCCTGTTGTTCTTCTCGACTGAGCTGGTCTTTGCCATTTCAGATTTTTCCTTTTCTCGCTGCCGTTACTGGCGGAAGGGGAAGTTGAAAGCCTTGAGCAAAGCCCTGGCTTCGTCGTCCGTCTTCGCAGTCGTACAAACGATGACGTCCATGCCCCAGATCTGATCAACCTTGTCGTAGTTGATCTCCGGGAACACGATGTGTTCCTTGATGCCCATGGCGTAGTTGCCACGGCCATCGAAGCTCTTCGGATTCAATCCGCGGAAGTCGCGGACGCGCGGCAGCGCAATGTTCACGAGGCGATCGAGGAACTCGTACATGCGTTCCTTGCGCAGCGTGACCTTGGCGCCGATCGGCATCTTCTCGCGAACCTTGAAGCCCGCGATCGAATTGCGGGCGCGGGTCACGACGGCCTTCTGGCCGGCGATCATCGCCAGGTCCTCGGCCGCGACCGAAGGCTTCTTCGAATCGGCGGTCGCTTCGCCCACACCCATGTTCAGCACGATCTTGTCGATGCGCGGAACCTGCATCTCGTTGTCGTAGCCGAATTGCTCCTGCAGCGCCTTGCGGATGGTCTCGTTGTAGACCTGCTTGAGGCGCGGCGTGTTGTTGGCAGTCGCCTGCTTGGTTTGAGCCTTAGCCATTGATGACTTCTCCCGAGCGCTTGGCGACGCGCACCTTCTTGCCGTCCTTCTGGAAGATGAAACCGACGCGGGTCGGCTTGCCATCCTTCGGATCGGCCAGCGCGATGTTCGACAGCTGGATCGGCGCTTCCTTGGTGATGATCCCGCCCTCTTGGGACTGGGACTGCTTCTGGTGACGACGGATCATGTTGACGCCGCGCACCAGTGCGGTGTCATCCTTCGGCTGAACCGAGAGGACTTCGCCCGAACGGCCCTTGTCCTTGCCGGCCAGCACGACGACCTTGTCGCCTTTTCTAATCTTTTGCATTGGTCCGGCTCCTTACAGCACTTCAGGCGCGAGCGAGATGATCTTCATGTGGTTCTTGGCGCGGAGTTCGCGCGGAACCGGTCCGAAGATACGCGTGCCGATCGGCTCTTTCTTGTTGTCGACGAGAACGGCCGCGTTCTTGTCGAAACGGATCACGCTGCCGTCCGGGCGGCGGATGTCCTTGGCCGTGCGAACCACGACCGCCTTCATCACATCGCCCTTCTTAACGCGGCCGCGCGGAATGGCTTCCTTGATCGACACCACGATGATGTCGCCCACGGAAGCGTATTTCCGCTTCGAGCCGCCCAGCACCTTGATGCACATGACACGACGCGCGCCGGAATTATCCGCCACGTCGAGGTTTGTTTGCATCTGAATCATGACTGGCCGCCTTCTTCTTTTCTAACGGGACGGGCTCGAAGCCCCTCCCCGGTCTGTCCAAAATTCGTTGTTTACGCCCGGAGGTCAGGCTTGGTCCGAGGACACGACGATCCAGCGCTTGTCCTTGGAAATCGGCTTCGATTCCTGGATGAACACCTGATCGCCGACCTTGTGGGCGTTGTTCTCGTCGTGCGCCTTGTACTTCTTGGTCATGCGCACGGTCTTCTTCATCACGGGATGCGTGAAGCGCCGTTCGACCTTGACGACAACCGTCTTCTCGTTCTTGTCGCTGACGACGGTGCCCTGCAGAATGCGCTTTGGCATGGTTTTCGTCCTTAAGCCTTCTTGGCCGCGGACTTTTCCGCAGCGATGGTCTTGATACGCGCAATGTCCTTGCGAACCTGCCTCACGCGCGCGGTCTTCTCGAGCTGGCCGGTGGCCTTCTGGAAGCGCAGGTTGAACTGCTCCTTCTTCAGGCTGGCCAGGTCGTCGGTCAGCTGGTCCTGGGTCTTGGTCCGGATGTCTTCGGCTTTCATGATCAGCCCGTCCTTATTCTGCGATGCGCTGTACGAAGCGCGTCCTGACCGAGAGCTTGGCCGCGCCGAGACGCAGCGCCTCACGGGCGGTTTCTTCATTGACGCCGTCGATCTCGAACATGATGCGGCCCGGCTTGACGCGCGCCGCCCAATAGTCGACCGCGCCCTTGCCCTTGCCCATGCGGACTTCGGTCGGCTTCGACGTGACCGGCACATCCGGGAAAATACGGATCCACACGCGGCCGGCGCGCTTCATTTCGCGAGTGATCGCGCGGCGGGCCGCCTCGATCTCACGCGCGGTGACGCGGTTCGGCTCAAGCGCCTTCAGCCCGAAACCACCGAAATCCAGGTTGGTGCCGCCCTTTGCGGTACCATGGATACGGCCCTTGAACTGCTTGCGGAACTTTGTGCGCTTTGGCTGCAGCATCGTTCTAACTCCAAATTCCTAAATGTCTCAGGCGTTTTCGCGACGACGACCGCGTTCGCGATCACCACCACCGCCATGCGCAGCATCACCCTCGGTCGCACGACGCTCCGAAGCCATCGGATCGTGCTCGAGGATCTCGCCCTTGAATACCCAGACCTTGACGCCGCAAATGCCGTAGGCCGTGTTCGCCTCGGCCGTGCCGTAGTCGACATCGGCGCGCAGCGTATGCAGCGGCACGCGACCTTCACGGTACCATTCCATGCGCGCGATCTCGGCGCCGCCAAGGCGGCCGGCGCAGTTGATGCGGATGCCTTCGGCACCGAGGCGCATGGCCGACTGCACGGCACGCTTCATGGCGCGGCGGAACGCGATGCGACGCTCGAGCTGCTGGGCGATCGACTGGGCGACCAGGGTCGCGTCGATTTCCGGCTTGCGCACTTCGACGATGTTGAGGTGCGTCTCGGACTTCGTCATCTCCATCAGCTTCTTGCGAAGCTTCTCGATGTCGGCGCCCTTCTTGCCGATGATCAGGCCCGGGCGCGCGGCATGGATGGTGACGCGGCACTTCTTGTGCGGACGCTCGATCACGACCTTCGAGATCGCGGCCTGCTTGAGTTCCTTCTCAAGGTACTTGCGGATCTTGATGTCCTCATGCAGCAGCTTGCCGTACTCGCCGGTGTTCGCGAACCAGCGCGAATCCCAGGTGCGGTTGATGCCGAGGCGAAGACCGATCGGATTGACTTTCTGGCCCATTATGCGGCCTCCCCTTTTTCTTCGACTTCACGAACGACGATCGTGAGGTGCGAGAACGGCTTCTCGATACGGCTGGCGCGACCACGGCCACGAGCGTGGAAGCGCTTCATGACGATCGACTTGCCGACATAGGCTTCCGCCACGATCAGAGCATCGACGTCGAGGTCGTGGTTGTTTTCCGCGTTGGCGATTGCCGATTCCAGCGTCTTCTTGACCGTGCCGGAAATCCGCTTGGCCGAGAATTCGAGATCGGAAAGCGCTGTCGCGACCTTCTTGCCGCGGATCAGCGCGGCAACCAGGTTCAGCTTCTGCGGGCTGATACGGATCGTGCGCAACACGGCGCGCGCTTCGTTGTCAGCAAGCCTGCGCGGAGCTTTGGCCTTGCCCATGATTATTTCCTCTTCGCCTTCTTATCCGCGCCGTGACCGTAATAGGTCCGCGTCGGAGCGAATTCACCGAACTTGTGACCGACCATGTCCTCGTTCACCGAGACGGGAACGTGCTTCTGGCCGTTGTAGACACCGAAGGTGAAGCCGACGAACTGCGGCAGGATGGTGGAGCGACGGCTCCACATCTTGATCACCTCATTGCGACCACCTTCACGAACCTTGTCCACCTTCTTGAGAAGGTAGCCGTCGATGAAGGGGCCTTTCCAAATAGAACGAGTCACTTGGCGTTACCTCTTCTTAGCTCTTGCGCTGATGGCGCGAGCGCAGGATGAACTTGTCGGTCGCCTTGTTGGACCGCGTCTTCTTGCCTTTGGTCGGCTTGCCCCACGGGCTGACCGGATGGCGGCCACCGGAAGTGCGGCCTTCGCCGCCGCCGTGCGGATGGTCGACCGGGTTCATGGTCACGCCGCGATTGTGCGGACGCTTGCCACGCCAAACCGTGCGGCCGGCCTTGCCATCGTTGATGTTGCCGTGGTCCGGATTGGACACGGCACCGACGGTGGCCATGCAGGAGCCGTGAACGACACGCTGTTCGCCCGAGTTGAGGCGCAGGATCGCCATACCCTGGTCGCGGCCGACCAGCTGGCCGTAACCACCTGCCGAACGGGCGACCTGGGCGCCCTTGCCCGGCTTCAGCTCGATGTTGTGGACGATGGTGCCGACCGGCATCGAGGCCAGCGGCATCGCATTGCCCGGCTTCACGTCGACCGCTTCGCCTGCCACGATCTTGTCGCCGGGAGCCAGACGCTGCGGAGCGATGATGTAGGACAGCTCACCATCATCATACTTGATCAGCGCGATGAAGGCGGTGCGGTTCGGATCATATTCGATGCGCTCGACCGTGCCGACAACGTCGAACTTGCGACGCTTGAAGTCGATGATGCGGTACGAACGCTTGTGACCGCCGCCGATGAAGCGGGCCGTGATGCGGCCTTGATTGTTGCGGCCGCCCGATTTGGTCAGGCCTTCGGTCAGGCCCTTGACGGGCTTGCCCTTGTAGAGGCCCGAGCGGTCGACGATGACCAGCTGGCGGGTGCTCGGCGTTATCGGGTTGAATTTCTTAAGTGCCATTGTCCTGTCCTCGCGGCCTTGCTCAGAGACCCGTCGCGACGTCGATCGACTGGCCGTCGGCCAGCGTCACGATCGCCTTCTTGACGTCGCTCTGGCGGCCGATCGTGCCGCGGAAGCGCTTGATCTTGCCCTTGCGGACAAGCGTGTTCACGGCCATCACCTTGACGCCGAACAGCGCTTCGACGGCGGCCTTGATTTCCGGCTTCGACGCCTTCTTGGCGACGTTGAAGACGACCTGGTTCTGCTCGGAGGCCATGGTCGACTTTTCGGTGATCGCCGGCGAGACGATCACGTCGTAGTGACGAAGGTCGGTCATTTAAAGCGCTCCTCGAGAGCCTCGACGGCGGCCTTCGAAAGGACCAGCGTGCCGCGGCGCAGAATGTCGTAGACGTTGATGCCCTGGATGGGCAGCACATCGATGTTGGGAATGTTGGTGGCCGCCAGCTTGAAGTTCTTGTCAAGCTCGGCACCGCCAATCACCAGGGCGTTGGTCAGGCCCAGCGTCGCGAAATTCGCGATCAGCGCCTTCGTCTTGGCCTCGGTCAGCTTCAGCTCGTCGATGATGATGATCGACGCGCTCTTGGCCTTGGCCGAGAGAGCATGCTTGAGGCCAAGCGCACGAACCTTCTTGGGCAGTTCATGCTCGTGGCTGCGAACGACCGGGCCGTGGGCCTTGCCGCCGCCGCGGAACTGCGGAGCGCGTGCCGAGTGGTGACGGGCGCGGCCCGTACCCTTCTGCTTGTACATCTTGGCGCCGGTGCGCGCGATTTCGGCGCGGCCCTTTGCCTTGTGCGTGCCCTGCTGCTTCTTGGCAAGCTGCCAGCGCACGACGCGCTGCAGGATGTCTTCGCGCGGATCAAGGCCGAAAATTCCGTCGGAAAGTTCCACCTTGCCGGCGTCTTTACCGCCGAGCGTTGTGATCTTGAGATCCATTATTCCGCTCCCTCTGTGGCCGGAGCCTCGTTCTTCGCAGCTGCCGCGACAGCGCGGATCGCGGCGGGCTTCGGCGCATTGGCCGGCAGCGCCACCTTGGCCGCGTCGCGGACCAGGATCCAGGCGCCCTTCGATCCGGGAACCGCACCGCGGATCAGGATCAGGCCGCGATCGGCGTCGGTCGAGACGATCTCGACATTCTGCGTGGTGACGCGGGTGTCGCCCATGTGGCCAGCCATATGCTTGCCCTTGAACACCTTGCCCGGGTCCTGGCGCTGGCCAGTCGAACCGTGAGTACGGTGCGAGACCGAGTTACCGTGCGTCGCACGGCCACCACCCATGTGGTGGCGCTTGATGACGCCCTGGAAACCCTTGCCGATCGTCGTGCCCGTCACGTCGACCTTCTGGCCGGCGACAAAGTGCTCGACGGTGATCTCGGCGCCAACATCGATCATGTTGTCGGCGGAGACGCGGAACTCGGCAACCTTCGCCTTCGGCTCGACGGAAGCGGTCGCGAAATGGCCGCGCATCGCCTTCGACGTGTTCTTCACCTTGGCGAGGCCAACGCCGAGCTGAACGGCGGTGTAGCCATTCTTCTCCTGCGTGCGCTGTGCCACGACCTGGCAGTTCTCCATCTGGAGAACGGTGACGGGAACATGTTCCCCGGCATCATTATAGATGCGGGTCATTCCCACCTTCTTTGCAATCACACCTGAACGCATCGGTTCAATTCCTTTAGAGTTCCGGGCCAGGGACACCGCCCCCTACCGCGCTCTCATTCCCTTAGAGCTTGATCTCGACGTCGACACCGGCGGCCAGATCGAGCTTCATCAAAGCATCGACGGTCTGCGGGGTCGGATCGACGATGTCGAGCAGACGCTTGTGCGTGCGCATCTCGAACTGCTCGCGGCTCTTCTTGTCGACGTGAGGCGACCGGTTGACCGTGAACTTTTCGATCCGCGTCGGCAGCGGAATGGGGCCGCGGACGTTTGCACCAGTGCGCTTGGCCGTCGACACGATTTCCTTCGTCGAGGCGTCGAGCACGCGGTGGTCAAACGCCTTCAGGCGGATGCGGATATTCTGTCCGTTCATGCGTCACTTCCTTGTTCTGGCGCGGCGCGGGCAACTGCGGCGCCCGCGACAGATCGGTTTAAGTCCAAATTACTCTTTGATGGTGACGACGATGCCGGCACCGACGGTGCGGCCGCCTTCACGGATGGCGAAGCGCAGCTTCTCTTCCATGGCGATCGGCACGATCAGCTCGACATCGACGGTGATGTTGTCGCCGGGCATCACCATCTCGGTGCCTTCCGGCAGCGACACGATGCCGGTCACGTCGGTCGTGCGGAAGTAGAACTGCGGACGGTAGTTGGTGAAGAACGGCGTGTGACGGCCACCTTCGTCCTTGGTCAGGATGTAGGCTTCGGCCACGAACTTCTTGTGCGGCTTCACCGTGCCGGGCTTGGCCAGAACCTGGCCGCGCTCGACACCTTCACGGTCGACGCCGCGCAGCAGCGCGCCGATGTTGTCGCCGGCCTGGCCCTGATCGAGCAGCTTGCGGAACATCTCGACGCCCGTGCAGGTCGTCTTGGTCGTCGGACGGATGCCGATGATTTCCAGTTCCTCGCCGACCTTGACCACGCCGCGCTCGACGCGGCCGGTCACGACCGTGCCACGGCCCGAGATCGAGAACACGTCCTCGATCGGCATCAGGAACGGCTTGTCGAGCGGACGAACCGGCGTCGGGATGTAGGCGTCGACCTGAGCCATCAGCTCGCGGATCGCGTCCTCGCCGATCGTCTTGTTCGAATCCTCAAGCGCTGCCAGCGCCGAACCCTTGACGATCGGAATGTCATCGCCGGGGAATTCGTTCTTCGACAAAAGTTCGCGAACCTCGAGCTCGACCAGTTCGAGCAGCTCGGCGTCGTCGACCTGGTCGACCTTGTTCAGGAACACCACGATCGACGGCACGCCGACCTGACGGGCAAGCAGGATGTGCTCGCGGGTCTGCGGCATCGGGCCGTCGGCGGCCGACACGACCAGGATCGCGCCGTCCATCTGCGCGGCACCGGTGATCATGTTCTTCACATAGTCGGCGTGGCCGGGGCAGTCGACATGCGCGTAGTGGCGGTTGGCCGTCTCGTATTCGACGTGAGCCGTCGAGATCGTGATGCCGCGCGCCTTCTCTTCCGGCGCCGCGTCGATCTGGTCATAGCGCTTGTATTCGCCAAAATACTTGGTGATCGCGGCCGTCAGCGACGTCTTGCCATGGTCGACGTGACCAATCGTGCCGATGTTCACATGAGGCTTAGTGCGCTCGAATTTACCTTTTGCCATGTGATGTCTCCATTTCCTGCTCGCCCATGCGGGCTTTGAATTGCGTTACCGCGGCAGCTCTTTCGAGTTACGCGTATTTCTTCTGGACTTCCTGAGCGACCGCGGTCGGGACCGGCTCATAGTGATCGAACTGCATCGTGTAAGCCGCGCGGCCCTGGCTCATCGAGCGCAGGTTGTCGACGTACTTGAACATGTTGGCGAGCGGCACCATCGCGTTGATGACGACGGCCACGCCGCGCGCTTCCTGGCCCTGGATCTGGCCGCGACGGCCGTTCAGGTCACCGATGACGCTGCCGACGTAATCTTCCGGCGTCACCACCTCGACCTTCATGATCGGCTCGAGCAGCTGCACGCCAAGCTTGGGAGCAGCTTCACGGAAGCAAGCACGGGACGCGATTTCGAAGGCAAGAACCGAGGAGTCGACATCGTGGTAGGCGCCGTCGATGAGCGTTGCCCTGACGCCGATCATCGGGAAGCCGGCGAACGGACCAGCGCCCATGACGCTCTGGATGCCCTTTTCAACGCCCGGAATGTATTCCTTCGGCACCGCGCCGCCGACGATCTTGGACTCGAACACGAAGTCCTCGCTCTCGGAATTCGGCTCGAACACAACCTTGACACGCGCGAACTGGCCGGTACCGCCGGTCTGCTTCTTGTGCGTGTAGTCCTGCTCGTGCTTGCGGGTGATCGTCTCGCGATAAGCCACCTGCGGCGCACCGACATTGGCTTCGACCTTGAACTCGCGACGCATGCGGTCGACGATGATGTCGAGGTGCAGTTCGCCCATGCCGGAGATGATGGTCTGGCCGCTTTCCTCGTCCGTCTTGACGCGGAAGGACGGGTCCTCGGCAGCCAGGCGATGAAGGGCGAGGCCCATCTTTTCCTGGTCGTTCTTGGTCTTCGGCTCGATGGCGATCTGGATAACCGGGTCGGGGAATTCCATGCGCTCGAGGATGACCGGGTGCAGCGGATCGCACAGCGTGTCGCCGGTGGTGGTGTCCTTGAGGCCGGCCAGGGCGACGATGTCGCCGGCGAAAGCCTCTTCGACGTCGGCGCGCGAATTCGCATGCATCTGCAGCATGCGGCCGATGCGCTCCTTCTTGCCCTTCACGGTATTGTCGACAGAGACGCCCTTGGTGAGCTTGCCCGAATAGATGCGGGCAAAGGTCAGCGAACCGACGAACGGGTCGTTCATGATCTTGAAGGCGAGCATCGACAGCGGCTCGTTGTCGTCCGCATGGCGCTCGATTTCGGCGTCGGTCTTGGCATCGACACCCTTGATGGCCGGAACGTCGGCCGGCGACGGCAGGTATTCGACAACGGCATCGAGCAGCGGCTGCACGCCCTTGTTCTTGAAGGCCGAGCCACAGAACATCGGGTAGAACTTGACCGCGATCGTGCCCTTGCGGATCAGCGAACGGATCTCGTCATTCGACGGCATCTTGCCTTCGAGGTAGTTCTCGAGCGCCGTCTCGTCCATTTCGACGGCGGCTTCGATCATCTTCTCGCGATATTCCTCGGCACGCGCCTTGAGGTCGGCCGGGATCTCGACGACGTCCCAGGCAGCGCCCAGGGTTTCGTCGCGCCAGACGAGCGCGTTCATCTCGACGAGGTCGACGACGCCCTTGAATTCGGTCTCGGCGCCGATCGGCAGCTGCATGACGACAGCCTGCGCACCGAGGCGCGAGCCGATCATCTCGACCGAGCGGTAGAAGTCCGCGCCGATCTTGTCCATCTTGTTGCAGAAGATCATGCGCGGCACGCGGTACTTATCGGCCTGACGCCAGACGGTTTCCGTCTGCGGCTCGACACCGGCGTTTGCATCGAGCAACGCAATGGCGCCGTCGAGCACACGCAGCGAACGCTCGACCTCGATGGTGAAGTCGACGTGTCCAGGGGTGTCGATGATGTTGAAGCGGTGCATCTTGCCGTCACGAGCCTTCCAGAAGGTCGTGGTCGCAGCGGACGTGATGGTGATGCCGCGCTCCTGCTCCTGCTCCATCCAGTCCATGGTGGCAGCACCGTCGTGCACTTCGCCGATCTTGTGCGACTTGCCCGTGTAATAGAGGACGCGCTCGGTGGTCGTCGTCTTGCCGGCGTCGATATGCGCCATGATACCGAAATTGCGGTAGTCTTCGATTTTGTATTCGCGGGCCATCGTAGCTGCCTCTCAGTCCTGTTCGCGCTTTACCAGCGGTAGTGTGCGAAAGCGCGGTTGGCTTCAGCCATCTTGTGGGTGTCTTCACGCTTCTTCACGGCAGTGCCGCGGTTGTTGGCCGCGTCCATCAGCTCGCCGGAGAGGCGGTCGACCATGGTGGTCTCGTTGCGGTTGCGGGCCGCGGCAATCAGCCAGCGGATCGCCAGCGCCTGGCGGCGCTCGGGGCGCACGTCGACCGGAACCTGGTAGGTGGCGCCGCCGACGCGACGCGAACGCACTTCCACATGCGGCGCGACATTGTCGAGCGCCTGGTGGAAGACGGTGACCGGCTCCTGCTTGGTCTTCGACTGGACCTGGTCCAGCGCGCCGTAGACGATGGTCTCGGCGACCGACTTCTTGCCGTCATACATGACGGCGTTCATGAACTTGGTGACGATCAGATCGCCGAACTTGGGATCCGGGTTGATCTCACGCTTTTCTGCACTGTGACGACGCGACATGGCTTTTGTCTCTCAATCTCGTAGCCTTGCGCCGGAAAGCGACAAGGCCGGAAAATCTTACTTCGGACGCCCCTTACTTCGGACGCTTGGCGCCGTACTTCGAACGGCGCTGCTTGCGGTTCTTCACGCCCTGCGTGTCAAGCACGCCGCGGATGATGTGATAGCGCACGCCCGGAAGATCCTTGACGCGGCCGCCGCGGATCATGACCACGGAGTGTTCCTGAAGGTTATGACCTTCGCCGGGGATGTAACCGATCACTTCAAAACCATTGGTCAGGCGGATCTTGGCCACCTTGCGCAGCGCCGAGTTCGGCTTCTTCGGCGTCGTCGTATAGACGCGCGTGCAGACGCCCCGCTTCTGCGGGTTCTGCTGCATGGCCGGGACCTTGTTGCGCTTCACCGGCGCAATGCGCGGCTTGCGGATCAGCTGGTTGACGGTAGGCATTAAACCCTCTTGTCTCTCAATTCCGTGTCTCGTGCCGGTCAAGGCTCGCTCAAAGCGTCATTTCCATACGCAAATTCGGGCCACAAACCGCGCCTTGCGGTCTTGCCCGAACAAATCGCAGAGGAAGCGGAAACCGCTTCGTGCACGCCGGAGATGTCTTTTCGCTCGTAAAACGAACCCTGTTTGAGGCAAACTCCAAAGCGTGTCGCTTCGGAAGCAAGAGCCTCACATCGGTTCTGACTGGGCGGCTTCTACTCGTAAGCCCGCGAACCGTCAAGCCCGCAGTGGCAAATATTGCATTGAAGGCGGGGCTTGGCAGCCATGCGAAAACCGCAAGTAATTTTCTTTCGCCGTTTTGCAAGGGCGAGGAAGAAAGTGACCGGCCTTTGGCTGTTGCGGGGCCTTGCTTCATGCGAAAAAGGCCGCATGAACACTGACAATCCCTCGCCGCGGAGGAATCGGCCCGTGAACGACAATGAAGAACGCCCAGTCACCATCATCACCGGCCGGGTGTGGAAGAAGAAAGGCGGCAAGCCGGAAGGCGTGCATGTCATGCTGGTGGCGCCCGATGACGATTCGGCGGTGCGCCGCGCGCTCGAATCGCTTGCGGCGGAAGGCTATGCCGAAGCCGAACTCGACCAGATCGGCGACATGGAGGGCGAGCCCGACGATGAGCCGCATCTTTCGGCCTTTCAGGGCGCGCTCGAAGGCGAAGTGTCGATCGTGACCTTCGACGTCCCGATCTGATCGCAAGCGTGATGCCCCTCACCTGCCCTGTGCGATGGCGCCGATTCGTTGAGACGAGGCCTGGCCGGTGCTTGCCCGTCATGTCCGATCTGCTAAGAGACGCGCAGTCGTCCAAACCCGGCGGAGCCTCATGTCCTCATCCATCTCGCCCATAAGAATCGGCATAGTCGGCGTCGGCAAGATCGTCCGCGACCAACACCTTCCGGCACTGGCCAAGGATCGGGACTACCAGCTGATCGCGGCGGCCAGCCGGCACGGCAAGGTCGACGGCATCGCGAATTTCCCCGATATTGAGACGATGCTTGGCGCGGTTCCCGAACTCGACGCCGTGTCGCTGTGCATGCCGCCGCAGTTCCGCTATGACGCCGCGCGCAAGGCGCTCGAGGCCGGAAAGCACGTCTTCCTGGAAAAGCCGCCGGGTGCCACGGTCAGCGAAGTCGAGGACCTGAAGTCGTTCGCGACGAAACAAGGCATCTCTTTGTTCGCCAGCTGGCACTCGCGATACGCGCCGGCGGTGGAAGCCGCACGGACATTCCTGGCTTCGACCAGAATCAAATCGGCGGCGATCGTCTGGAAGGAAGATGTACGGCGCTGGCATCCGAATCAGGACTGGATCTGGCAGCCTGGCGGCTTCGGCGTCTTCGATCCCGGCATCAACGCGCTGTCGATCGCAACCTACATTCTGCCGGCCATGTACATCACTTCAGCCGTGCTCGATTTTCCGGAGAACCGTGATGCACCGATCGCGGCCCAGGTCGCCTTCCGCGCGGCGAACGGATCTGATGTGACGATGGATCTCGACTGGTTGCAGACCGGACCGCAGAGCTGGGACATCCTGGCCGACACGGATGCTGGACAGATGGTGCTCTCGGGTGGCGGCTCGAAGCTCGCGGTCGACGGCAGTGTCGTACACCAGGAGCCGGAAGCGGAATATCCGATGCTCTACCGGCGTTTTGCCGAGATCGTGCACGCCGGCGTATCGGATGTGGACCTGGCGCCGCTCCAGCACGTGGCCGACGCGTTCATGCTGGGCAAGCGCAATGTAGTGGAAGCGTTTTTCGACTGAGCTGATCGTGGCACCCCGAACGTCGCGCGGTCACATGACCGCGCGACAATATCCGGTGGATCAGTCCTTGGCCCGGCAGCCGGCACGCTTGACCATATCGGCGACGATCAGTGGCGTCGCCGGCGTCCGCGACCAACTGGCCTGACGGGGCGCACCCGCTTCAAGCGCGGCGCGTAGCGACCCCGTGTCCAGAGTGAAAGATTTCCGGCAGGAGACGGTGCGCGAGCCGTCATCGCCGATCATGTCGACTATCGCGCCAGCGGTTTCACCGACCCCCGCGACGTAAGCGACGAGCGTTTGCCGGGCGATCGGACTGGTGTCGGCCTTTTCGATCATTTCCATCACCTGCCCCACCGATATGTGGCCTGTTTCAGTCGACGGAAGAGCAGCAGCTGCGAAAGGCGTCATGGACGCCGCGACGGTGGCAAGAACGATTTTGCGTTTGAACGAAGGCATGGGTTCTCCTGTTGAGAGGGCGTTGACAAGGATCATCATTGCGCATAAATAAATTATTGTAAAACGATAATTTCTTATCGCAAATGGGGCTATTAATGACTTTACCCGCCGTATCGGGCCTTGATCCCAATCGCCAGGCACGATTGGACCGCATCCGTTTCTTCAGCATGATCCTGGCACGAGGTTGCGTCCTCCTGGCCGGGCTGCTGACGGCAGCATTGCTGCTTTATTGGTTCGGCGCCCCCTCTGCCTCGATCGCCAAGGATGCCCAGATCCCCGAGGGCTGGCTGGCGGATATTGGTCCTGGTCGAAGAGCACTGGCGTTTGGCATTTCGTTCGTGCCGCTCGGCTGCCTGATTCTAGCCCTGCTTGCCGCCAGGCGCTGCTTCAACGCCTTTGCGGCAGGGACTTTCTTCAGCCGGGAACCGGCCCGGGGTTTGCGCGACTTTGCCCTTGGCCTACTTGCATCCGCATTGCTCAAGCCATTTTCGATGGCAGCGATGTCCGTATTGTTGACCCTTGATGCACCCGCCGGCCAGCACCGGCTGACCCTGAGCTTCGGCAGCGACACGGTCCTGATGCTGTTGGCCGCCGGCACCATTGCGGTAATTGCCTGGGTAATGACCGAGGCGGCGGCGCTGGCCGAAGAAAACCAGCAGTTCGTTTGAGGATCCGCGCATGCCGATCAAAGTCAGGCTCAATGTCGTCCTCGCCGAACGAAACGTGAAGTCGAAGGACCTCGCCGAACATGTCGGCATCACGGAGGCCAATCTTTCCCTGCTGAAACAGGGAAAGGTGAAAGGCATCCGTTTCGACACGCTTGAACGAATCTGCGGCTACCTCGAGTGTCAACCCGGAGACCTACTTCGCTTCGAGACGCAGTCCGAATAAGCGAAAAGAGCCGCCGGATAGCCCCGACGGCTTCCATGCCTCAGACTCTTGCCGACCTCTTGCCGGTTCCCCGCATGGTTTTGGCGACGCAGCCTCAGCCGTCAGTTCAGTCGACGATCGCGATGGCAAAGCCGTCATAGCCCTTGGCGCCCACGGTCTGGATGGCGGTGCCGTCCAGCCGTTTGTCGTCGCCGATGAAGGAAAACGCCGCGCGTGCGCCTTCGACATTGGCATCGCGACCATCCTCATCCAGCACGGCGCCGTCACGGATGACGTTGTCGCAGATGATGACCGTTCCAGGGCGCGACAGCCGCAAGGCCCAGGACAGATAGTTCGGGTTGTTCGGCTTGTCGGCATCGATGAAGATGAGGTCGAACGGACCGGCGTTCTCGCCACCCAGTGCTGCAAGCGACTGGAGCGCCGGGCCGACGCGCAATTCCACACGGTCCGCAACCGCTGCCCGCTCGAAATTCGAACGCGCGACGCTGGCATGGTGCGGATCGAGTTCGAGCGTCACGACCTTGCCGTCAGCGGGCAATCCCCGCGCCATCCAGATGGTCGAATAGCCGCCCAGCGTGCCGATCTCGAGCACCTTTTTCGCGCCGCTGATGCGCACCAGCAGCGAGAGCAGTTTTCCCTGCGCCGCCGAGACGTCGATCGCCGGCAGGCCGTTGTCACGGTTGGCCGCCAGAACCGCGTCGAGAACGGGATCCGCCTCGAAGAGCGAGGAGACGATGTAGTTATCGACTGCCGTCCAGGTCTTCGTGCTCATCTGCTTTCCTCCGATTGTAAAAATGAAAAAGCCGCCGGGTTGCCCCGGCGGCTTCTGTTGCCCGAGATTTTTGCCGCCCCGCTTACTGCGCGGCGGTTGTCATGTCCGCCAGCATCGGCTCGGCGACTTCCACACCGGAGGCCTTGCGGCGCTCGTCGATGATGAGTTCGTCGCGCGAGGTGGCGATGCGCCGGATCTGGCTCATCGTGCCGCCGGTACCGGCCGGGATCAGCCTGCCGACGATGACGTTTTCCTTCAAGCCCTGCAGCATGTCGGTCTTGCCCGCAACCGCGGCTTCCGTCAGCACCCTGGTCGTCTCCTGGAAGGAGGCGGCCGAGATGAAGGACGGCGTCTGCAGCGATGCCTTGGTGATGCCCAGGAGCACCGGCTGGCCCTCGGCCGGCTTCTTGCCGTCCTCGACCAAGCGCTCGTTGACCTCTTCCAGTTCGATCACGTCGACATGATCGCCCGGGATGTAGGTCGAGTCGCCCTGCACCGTGATCTCGACCTTCTGCAGCATCTGGCGAACGATCACCTCGATGTGCTTGTCGTTGATCGACACGCCCTGCAGGCGGTAGACTTCCTGGATCTCGTTGACGAGGTAGGAAGCAAGTGCCTCCACGCCCTTGATCGCCAGGATGTCGTGCGGCGCCGGATTGCCGTCGAGGATGTAGTCGCCCTTCTCGATGACGTCGCCGTCCTGGAGATGGAACGGCTTGCCCTTCGGGATCAGGTACTCGACCGGCTCAAGCGTCGAGTCGTGCGGCTCGATGATGATGCGGCGCTTGTTCTTGTAGTCGCGACCGAAGCGGATCGTGCCATCGATCTCGGCGATGATGGCGTGATCCTTCGGACGACGTGCCTCGAACAGTTCGGCGACACGCGGCAGACCGCCGGTGATGTCCTTGGTCTTGGCGCTTTCCATCGGGATACGCGCCAGGACGTCGCCGGGGCGAACCTGGGAACCGGGCTCGACCGAGAGAATGGCCTCGACCGAGAGCAGGAAGCGGGCATCGCCGCCCTTCGACAGCTTGCCGACCTTGCCCTTGGAGTCCAGGATGGCAATCGCAGGCTTGAGGTCGTTGCCGCGCGGCGTTGACCGCCAGTCGATGACCTCACGCTTGGTGATGCCGGTAGACTCGTCGGCCGTTTCCTGAACGGAAATGCCGTCGACCAGATCCTCATACGACACCTTGCCCTCGATTTCAGTGAGGACAGGACGGGTATAGGGATCCCACTCGGCAATACGCTGACCGCGCTTCACCTTGTCGCCATCGTCCACGAAGATGCGTGAACCATAGGTGACACGGTGCGTCGCGCGCTCCTTGCCGGCTTCGTCGAGGATCAGCACCGCCATGTTGCGGCCCATGACCATCTGCTGGCCGTCCGAGTTGCGCACCACGTTGCGGTTGCGGATTTCGACCTTGCCCTCATAGGAGGCTTCAAGGAACGAGCTGTCCACCACCTGCGCGGTACCGCCCATGTGGAAGGTGCGCATGGTGAGCTGCGTGCCCGGCTCGCCGATCGACTGCGCCGCGATGACGCCGACGGCTTCGCCCTGGTTGACCGGGGTGCCGCGGGCCAGATCGCGTCCGTAGCAGACCGCGCAGACGCCGATCCTGACCTCACAGGTCAGGGCCGAGCGGATGCGGACCGACTGCACGCCGGCCTTTTCGATCTGCTCGACGTCACGCTCGTCCATGAGCGTTCCGGCCTTGACCAGAACCTCGCCCGACACCGGATGGGTGATTTCGTCGAGCGATGTACGGCCCAGCACGCGCTGGCCGACAGAAGCGACGACCTGACCGGCATCGACGATCGGCTGCATGGTGAGGCCCTTGTCGGTGCCGCAATCCACGGAGTTGACGATGCAGTCCTGCGCCACGTCGACCAGACGACGGGTGAGGTAACCCGAGTTCGCCGTCTTCAAGGCGGTGTCGGCCAGACCCTTGCGGGCACCGTGGGTCGAGTTGAAGTACTCGAGCACGGTCAGGCCTTCCTTGAAGTTCGAGATGATCGGCGTCTCGATGATTTCACCCGACGGCTTGGCCATCAGGCCGCGCATGCCGGCGAGCTGACGCATCTGGGTGGGCGAGCCACGCGCACCGGAGTGCGACATCATGTAGATCGAGTTCATCGGCTTCTGACGGCCATTGTCTTCGAACTCGACCGCCTTGATGCGGGCCATCATTTCGTCGGCGACCTTTTCCGAGCACTTGGCCCAAGCGTCGACGACCTTGTTGTACTTTTCGCCCTGCGTGATCAGGCCGTCATTGTACTGCTGCTCGTACTCCTTGGCCAAGGCCTCGGTGTCCGACACCAGCTTGATCTTGGTGTCCGGGATCAGCATGTCGTCCTTGCCGAACGAGATGCCGGCACGGCACGCATGAGCAAAACCGAGCGCCATGATGCGATCGCAGAAAATGACCGTCTCCTTCTGACCGCAATGGCGGTAGACGGTGTCGATCATCTTGGAGATGTTCTTCTTGGTCATCTCCTGGTTGGCGGTCTCGTAAGGCACATTGACGTTCTTCGGCAAAAGCTCGCCGATGATCATGCGGCCAGGCGTGGTGTCATGGATCTTCGACACGACCTTGCCTTCGGCGTCGACCGTGCGGAAGCGGCCCTTGATCTTGGCGTGCAAGGTCACGGCCTTGGTCTCGAGCGCGTGCTGGAGTTCGCCCATATCGGCAAACACCATGCCCTCGCCCGGCTCGTTCTGGTTGACGATCGAGAGGTAGTAGAGACCCAGAACCATGTCCTGCGACGGCACGATGATCGGCGCGCCGGAGGCCGGGTGCAGGATGTTGTTGGTCGACATCATCAGCACGCGGGCTTCCAACTGCGCTTCAAGCGACAGCGGCACGTGAACGGCCATCTGGTCACCGTCGAAGTCGGCGTTGAAGGCCGTGCAGACCAGCGGGTGAAGCTGGATCGCCTTGCCTTCGATCAGGATCGGCTCGAACGCCTGGATGCCGAGGCGGTGCAGCGTCGGCGCGCGGTTCAAGAGAACCGGATGCTCGCGGATGACCTCGTCGAGGATATCCCAGACTTCCGGACGCTCCTTCTCGACCAGCTTCTTCGCCTGCTTGACCGTCGAGGAGTAACCCTTGGCGTCGAGACGGGCGTAGATGAAGGGCTTGAACAGTTCGAGCGCCATCTTCTTCGGCAGGCCGCACTGATGCAGCTTGAGCTCCGGACCGGTGACGATGACCGAGCGGCCGGAATAGTCGACGCGCTTGCCGAGCAGGTTCTGACGGAACCGGCCCTGCTTGCCCTTGAGCATGTCGGACAGCGACTTCAGCGGACGCTTGTTGGCGCCGGTGATGACGCGGCCGCGACGGCCGTTGTCGAACAGCGCATCGACGGCTTCCTGCAGCATGCGCTTTTCATTGCGCACGATGATGCCAGGCGCCCGCAGCTCGATCAGCCGCTTCAGGCGGTTGTTGCGGTTGATGACGCGGCGATAGAGATCGTTCAGGTCGGACGTCGCGAAGCGTCCACCATCCAGGGGAACCAGCGGGCGCAGGTCCGGCGGGATCACCGGAACGACCTTCATGATCATCCATTCCGGACGGTTGCCGGATTCCATGAAGTTCTCGACGACCTTGAGCCGCTTCAGATACTTCTTCTGCTTCAGCTCGGACGTGGTCGAAGCCAATTCCGAACGCAGGTCGCCGGCGATCTTCTCCAGGTCCATGCCGGCCAGAAGGTCATGAATGGCCTCGGCGCCGATCATGGCGGTGAACGAATCCTCGCCATACTCGTCGACGGCGATCATGTACTCTTCCTCGCTGAGCAGCTGGTGCTCCTTCAGCGCGGTGAGGCCAGGCTCGGTGACGATGTAGTTCTCGAAGTAGAGGACGCGCTCGATGTCCTTCAGCGTCATGTCGAGCAGCGTGCCGATGCGCGAAGGCAGCGACTTCAGGAACCAGATATGGGCGACGGGTGCCGCCAGCTCGATATGACCCATGCGCTCGCGGCGAACGCGCGACAGCGTGACTTCGACGCCGCACTTCTCGCAGATGACGCCCTTGTACTTCATGCGCTTGTACTTGCCGCACAGGCATTCGTAGTCCTTGATCGGCCCAAAAATGCGCGCGCAGAACAGACCGTCACGCTCCGGCTTGAAGGTGCGGTAGTTGATGGTCTCCGGCTTCTTGATCTCGCCGAACGACCAGGACAGAATCTTCTCAGGGCTGGCAAGCGAAATCCGGATGGAATCGAACACCTGCGCAGGCGCCTGCGGATTGAAGAGATTCATGACCTCTTGGTTCATGCCGTTCTCCTTTTCGGGGTCCTCGAAAACCCCTTGCATCTAACGCGGGCCGAATGCCCGCTGAGTGGTCGGCCCACCGGCCGTCGAATTTCGTGGACGCGCCGCGGCATTCCGCGACGCGCCGTAGCCGTTACTCGGCTGCGTCCGGCAGTCGAACCGGAGCTTCGTCGAGCTTGGTGTTCTCCAGCTCGACATTGAGGCCAAGCGACCGCATTTCCTTGACGAGCACGTTGAAGCTCTCGGGAATGCCTGCCTCGAACGTGTCGTCGCCACGCACGATCGCCTCGTAGACCTTGGTGCGGCCGGCGACGTCGTCCGACTTCACCGTCAGCATTTCCTGCAGCGTGTAGGCGGCGCCGTAGGCTTCCAGCGCCCAGACCTCCATTTCGCCGAAGCGCTGGCCACCGAACTGCGCCTTGCCGCCCAGCGGCTGCTGGGTGACGAGCGAGTACGGGCCGATCGAACGCGCGTGGATCTTGTCGTCCACCAGGTGGTGAAGCTTGAGCATGTAGATATAGCCCATCGTCACCTTGCGATCGAACGGCTCGCCGGTGCGGCCGTCATAGAGCTGCGACTGACCGCTGGTATGCAGGCCCGCCTGCTCCAGCATGATGTTGATGTCAGCCTCATGCGCGCCGTCGAACACCGGGGTCGCGATGGAGACGCCGCGGCGCATCTGCTCGCTGAGGCGAACGATGCTCTCGTCGTCATACTCGCGGACCGGCTCGTTGCGGTCGTTGGCCGGCATGAAGCTTTCCAACGTCTTGCGCAGCGGCTTGATATCGCCGGCAGCCTTATACGTGTCGATCAGCTCGCCGATCTTCCTGCCCATGCCGGCACAAGCCCAGCCCAGATGCGTTTCCAGGATCTGGCCGACATTCATGCGGCTCGGCACACCCAGCGGGTTGAGCACGATATCGGCATGCGTGCCGTCCTCGAGGAAAGGCATGTCCTCGACCGGAACGATGCGCGACACGACACCCTTGTTGCCGTGACGGCCGGCCATCTTGTCGCCGGGCTGCATCTTGCGCTTCACCGCCACGAAGACCTTGACCATCTTCATGACGCCCGGAGGCATTTCGTCGCCGCGCTGCACCTTCTCGACCTTGTCCATGAAGCGCTGCTCAAGCGCCTTCTTGGAATCGTCGTACTGGCCACGCAGGGCTTCCAGTTCGCTCTGGAGCTTTTCGTTCTCCACCGCAAACTGCCACCACTGCGAACGCGGATACTCGTCGAGCGTGTCCTTGGACAGCGTTGAGCCCTTCTTGAAGCCCTTCGGTCCAGCGATCGCTTCCTTGCCGACGAGAACGTCGGAAAGACGCGCATAGACGTTGCGATCCAGGATCGCCTGCTCGTCGTCACGGTCCTTGGCGAGGCGTTCGATCTCCTCGCGCTCGATCGCCATGGCGCGCTCGTCCTTCTCCACACCGTGGCGGTTGAACACGCGCACCTCGACGACGGTGCCGAAGGTGCCCGGAGGCATGCGCATCGAAGTGTCGCGCACGTCGGAAGCCTTTTCACCGAAGATGGCGCGCAGAAGCTTCTCTTCCGGCGTCATCGGGCTTTCACCCTTCGGCGTGATCTTGCCGACCAGGATATCGCCAGGCTGAACTTCCGCACCGATATAGACGATGCCGGCTTCGTCGAGGTTCTTCAGCGCTTCTTCCGAGACGTTGGGAATATCGCGCGTGATTTCCTCCGGACCGAGCTTGGTGTCGCGGGCCATGACCTCGAATTCCTCGATGTGGATCGAGGTGAAGACGTCGTCGGCCACGATACGCTCGGAGAGCAGGATCGAGTCCTCGTAGTTGTAGCCGTTCCACGGCATGAACGCGACCAGCACGTTGCGGCCGAGCGCCAGATCACCGAGCTCGGTCGACGGACCGTCGGCGATGATGTCGCCCTTGTTGACCCGGTCGCCCATACGCACCAGCGGACGCTGGTTGATGCAGGTGTTCTGGTTCGAACGCTGGAACTTCATCAGCCGGTAGATGTCGACGCCGGACTTGCCCGGGTCGAGATCCTCGGTGGCGCGGATAACGATACGCGTCGCGTCCACCTGGTCGACGATGCCGCCACGACGGGCGCCGATGGCGGCGCCTGAGTCACGGGCGACGATCGGCTCCATGCCGGTGCCGACGAACGGCGCCTCGGCGCGCACCAGCGGCACGGCCTGACGCTGCATGTTCGAGCCCATCAGAGCGCGGTTGGCGTCGTCGTTCTCGAGGAACGGGATGAGCGCCGCGGCAACGGACACCATCTGCTTGGGCGACACGTCCATCAGGTCGACGTTTTCGCGCGGCGCCATCATCACTTCGCCGGCGCTGCGGCAAATGACGAACTCGTCGACGAAGCCGCCGTTCTTGTCGAGCTCGGCGTTGGCCTGCGCGACATGGTGCTTGGCCTCTTCCATCGCCGAGAGATAGACGACGTCATTGGTCAGCTTGCCGTCGACGATCTTGCGGTACGGGCTTTCGATGAAGCCGTACTTGTTGACGCGCGCGAAGGTCGCCAGCGAGTTGATCAGACCGATATTCGGGCCTTCCGGCGTCTCGATCGGGCAGATGCGGCCGTAATGCGTCGGGTGCACGTCGCGCACTTCGAAGCCGGCGCGCTCGCGGGTCAGACCGCCCGGTCCAAGCGCCGACAGGCGACGCTTGTGGGTGATCTCCGACAGCGGATTGGTCTGGTCCATGAACTGCGACAGCTGCGAGGAACCGAAGAACTCGCGCACGGCGGCGGCCGCCGGCTTGGCGTTGATCAGGTCCTGCGGCATGACCGTGTCGATCTCGATCGAGGACATGCGTTCCTTGATCGCGCGCTCCATGCGAAGCAGGCCGACGCGGTACTGGTTCTCCATCAGCTCGCCGACCGAACGCACGCGGCGGTTGCCGAGATTGTCGATGTCGTCGATCTCGCCCTTGCCGTCACGCAGTTCGACCAGCGTCCTGACCACGGCCAGGATGTCGTCCTTGCGCAGCACGCGCACGGTGTCCTCGGCCTTGAGCTCGAGACGCATGTTCATCTTGACACGGCCGACGGCAGACAGGTCGTAGCGCTCGCTGTCGAAGAACAGCGAGTTGAACATGGCTTCGGCGGTCTCGAGCGTCGGCGGCTCGCCCGGGCGCATGACACGGTAGATGTCGAACAGCGCGTCCTGGCGGCTCTCGTTCTTGTCGACGGCGAGCGTGTTGCGGATATAGGCGCCGACATTGACATGGTCGATGTCGAGGACCTGGATCTCCTGCTCGCCGGTGCCGAGCAGCACCTTGAGCGTCTTGTCGTCGATCTCGTCGCCGGCCTCGAGGAAAATCTCGCCGGTGGCGTAGTTGACGATGTCCTCGGCAAGGTAGTTGCCGAGCAGATCCTCGTCGGTCGCCTTGATCGCCTTGAGACCCTTCTCGCCGAGCTGACGTGCCTGGCGGGCGGTGATCTTCTTGCCCGCCTCGACGACGACCTCGCCGGTGTCGGCGTCGACCAGGTCGCCGACGGCCTTGAGGCCGCGGAAACGCTCGACGTTGAACGGAATGCGCCAATGGTCGCCGGCGCGCTTGTAGGTGATCTTGTTGTAGAAGGTCGACAGGATCTCCTCGCCGTCCATGCCGAGCGCCATCAGCAGCGACGTCACGGGGATCTTGCGGCGGCGGTCGATGCGGGCGTGCACGACGTCCTTGGAATCGAACTCGATGTCGAGCCACGAGCCACGGTAGGGGATGACGCGGGCGGCAAACAGAAGCTTGCCCGACGAGTGCGACTTGCCCTTGTCATGGTCGAAGAAGACGCCCGGCGAGCGGTGCATCTGCGAGACGATGACGCGCTCGGTGCCGTTGACGATGAAGGTGCCGTTGAGCGTCATGAGCGGCATGTCGCCCATGTAGACGTCCTGCTCCTTGATGTCCTTGATCGACTTGGCACCGGTATCCTCGTCGATATCGAACACGATGAGGCGCAGCGTCACCTTCAGCGGCGCGGCATAGGTCAGGTCGCGCTGACGGCATTCGTCAACGTCGAATTTCGGTCCTTCGAACTCGTACTTCACGAACTCCAGCATGGAGGAGCCGGAAAAATCGGAGATCGGGAAGACCGACTTGAAAACAGCCTGCAGCCCTTCGTCGGGACGTCCGCCCTTGGGCTCGTCCACCATCAGGAACTGGTCATAGGACGCCTTCTGAACCTCGATGAGGTTCGGCATCTCCGCAACTTCCGGGATCTTTCCGAAGAATTTGCGTACGCGTCTGCGGCCATTGAAAGTCTGGGTCTGGGCCATCGTCGCTCCTTAGCTCTAAACTCGGGACGAACCTCGCCGCGGTTCGTCTTGCATACCGAGCCACCTGGCCGGCGGCTCTCTGTCTGTTCTCCGGCCGCCTTTCCAATTGCTTGGCGGCTACCGGCTAAAACGGGAGAAAACCCGTTTCCTGAAGGCCGGTTTCGGCCCTCAGGAAAGAGGTTCTCGTACATCTCGCGTCACGCAGCCTCCCCTGGTCACCCAAGGGAGTGGCGGACGGCGCGAGGCCGCCCGCCGCTTGATACGCTTACTTCAGCTCGACCTTGGCGCCGGCTGCTTCCAGCTGGGCCTTGAACTTGTCGGCGTCGGCCTTGGAAACGGCTTCCTTGACCGGCTTCGGAGCCGCTTCGACCAGGTCCTTGGCTTCCTTGAGGCCAAGACCGGTGATGGCGCGGACTTCCTTGATGACGTTGATCTTCTGAGCGCCGGCGTCGGTGAGGACGACGTCGAATTCCGTCTTTTCCTCGACGGGAGCAGCGGCAGCGGCAGCACCGCCGGCAGCGGCAACCGCGACCGGAGCAGCAGCCGAAACGCCCCACTTTTCTTCCAGAAGCTTCGACAGCTCAGCCGCCTCGAGGACGGTCAGCTTCGAAAGGTCGTCTACGATCTTTGCGAGATCAGCCATTGTTGTATTCCTTCGTTAGGTTCGAACGTGTGTTTTTGATAGCGAGGAACGGCCTCATGCCGCCTCGTCCTTCCGGGCGTAAGCGCCGATGACGCGCGCGACCGAGGCCGCTGGCGCATTGACGATCTGGGCGATCCGGGTTGCCGGCGTGGCGATCATGCCAACCAGCCTGGCGCGCAGCTCATCGAGCGACGGAAGTGTGGCGAGTGCCTTCACACCGTCGGCGTTGAGCGAGGTGGTGCCCATTGCGCCGCCGAGGATGACGAGCTTGTCATTCCCCTTGGCGAAATCGGACGCGACCTTCGGCGCCGCAATCGGATCCTCCGAATAGGCGATCAGCGTCTGTCCCTTGAACAGGTCGATGATCGATGCGGAGTCCGTGCCCTGAAGAGCGATTTTGGCGAGACGGTTCTTCGCGACTTTAACGGTGCCACCGGCGGCGCGCATTTTCGACCGAAGGTCGTTCATTTGCGCGACGGTGATACCGGCATAGTGGGCCACGACGACTGAACCTGCGCCCGAAAACGCATCATTCAGGCCCGTGACGAGTTCGCGTTTTTCCGCTCTGTCCACTGCCTATCTCCAGTTGACCCCAGTCCCGTTGATGGGAACATTCCCATTTTCGAGGACAGGCGTCGGGTTGCCTTTTGCCGGCCGGGCCATCCAGTAACGGATCTCCCGAACGACGCTCGAGGATCCTGCCCCCTTTCGCCACATCGACGGCCAAGCCGGCGATGCGCAGACAAAAGGCAAACACGGTTCGAACCTTTCATTGGAGCTTGTTGCTCCGTTGTCCGGTTTTCACCCGTCTCATGCAGGCCCACATGAATTAAGGCCCTCCTCTTGAATCAAGGTTCGGGCCGCCCGCAATCTCGGACAGGATGTCCGGAAGCCTTCCGGCTTCCGGTACCGGGCCCAGGATCAATCCAAGGCCCGGAATTCAGTCACGGACCGGCCTTCGAGAGGCCGATCCAAATGGTCCAATCAGGACGCGGCGAGCGTCGAGACGTCGAGCTTGAGGCCCGGGCCCATCGTCGAGGTGACAGACACCTTCTTGACGTAGTTGCCCTTGGCGCCAGTCGGCTTTGCCTTGGTCACCGCATCGGCGAAGGCACGGATGTTCTCTTCCAGCGCCTTGACGTCGAACGAGACCTTGCCGACGCCGGCATGAACGATGCCGGCCTTTTCGACGCGGAACTCGACAGCGCCGCCCTTCGATGCCTTGACGGCCGCGGCGACGTCGGTGGTGACGGTGCCGACCTTCGGGTTCGGCATCATGCCGCGCGGGCCGAGCACCTTACCGAGACGACCGACGAGCGGCATCATGTCCGGCGTGGCGATGCAGCGATCGAAATCGATCGTGCCCTTCTGGACGATGTCGACCAGATCCTCGGCACCGACGATGTCGGCACCGGCGGCCTTGGCCTCTTCAGCCTTGTCGCCACGGGCGAACACGGCGACGCGAACCGAGCGGCCGGTGCCGTTCGGCAGGTTGACCACGCCGCGGACCATCTGGTCCGCGTGACGCGGGTCGACGCCGAGGTTCATGGCGACTTCGACGGTCTCGTCGAACTTGACCGAGGAGCGATCCTTGAGCAACTTCAGCGCATCACCGAGCGCGTAAGCCTTGTTGGGATCGATGCCTTCACGGGTCTTCGATACACGCTTTGCAATCTTTGCCATGATCTTAGCCCACCACTTCCAGACCCATCGAGCGGGCGGAGCCCTCGACCATACGCATGGCCGCTTCGACGTCGTTCGCGTTCAGATCCTTCATCTTGGCGGTCGCGATTTCGCGAACCTTGTCGCGCGAAACGGTGCCAGCCTTGACCTTGCCCGGCTCCTTCGAGCCCGACTTCAGGTTCGCGGCCTTCTTCAGGAAGTAGCTCACCGGCGGCGTCTTCATGACGAAGGTGAACGACTTGTCCTGGTAATAGGTGATGACGACCGGAACCGGCGATCCCTTTTCCATTTCCTGGGTCTGCGCGTTGAACGCCTTGCAGAACTCCATGATGTTGATGCCGCGCTGACCAAGCGCCGGGCCGATCGGGGGCGACGGCGTAGCCGATCCCGCGGAGACCTGGAGCTTGAGCTGGCCTGCAATTTTCTTAGCCATCTCTTTTCCTGCCTTTGTCTATGCCGGCCCCACGATCTGGGAAACACCGGCGGTTGCAGTCTGGTGGTGCGGTTCTTGCGGCCGGCTAAAGCCGCCTTCGCCTCCCACCGTTCTCTAGGCCGCGCGTTGCCGCACCGCCTCCCCTGATCGCCAGACCGGCATCAGGGATTTCGGATCAGCCCTTTTCGACCTGCCCGAATTCCAGATCGACAGGCACGGCGCGCCCGAAGATCGAAACTTCCACCTTGAGCCGCGCCCGCTCCTCGTCCACTTCCTGGACGAAACCGTTGAACGACGCGAAGGGACCATCCGAAACGCGGATCGCCTCGCCGATCTCGAAGGTGACCGAGGGCTTCGGCCGCTCGACGCCTTCCTGCACCTGGTTCAGGATGCGCTGCGCTTCCGCCTCGGTGATCGGCACCGGCTTGGAGTCGCCGAGGAAACCGGTGACCTTCGGCGTGTTCTTGACCAGCGAGAACACGGCGTCGGTCAGGTTAGCCTTCAAGAGCACGTAGCCCGGGAAGAACTTGCGCTCGGCGTCGACCTTACGGCCGCGACGAACCTCGACGACCTTCTCGGTCGGCACCACGATCTGCTCGATATCGGCGGACAGACCCTTCTGCTTGGCCTTGTTCTCGATGTCCTCGGCGACCTTCTTCTCGAAGTTCGAATAGGCGTGGACGATGTACCAGCGCGTAGCCATTTTTACGACTTCTCCTAATCGCCGGACTTAGCGTCCAATGCCCAGAATCTGCTCGACCGCGAGGCCCATGAGCTGATCGGCGGTGAAGAAGAAGATCATCGCGATCACAGCGAAGGCCAGGACCATGATCGTCGAGATCATCGTCTCGCGGCGCGACGGCCAAGTCACCTTGGCTGTCTCCGCGCGCACCTGCTGGAGAAAGACGAAAGGATTTGTGGTTTTCGAAGCCATATGCCGCCTGTCTTCAAGACCCGTTGGCCGGGTCCCCTGGATGATCCCGCTGGCCGGGACGTGCCGCCTGAGCCCAATCTCGCGCCGAATCAGCGCAATCATTTCGCCCATGCAAATCAGACGCGTAAAGCCGGCTTCCCAGCTTCACGCGTCGCGTGTCTGTTTCGTCTACATAAAACCGATTCTTGATCCACGCAAGTGGCAAGTGTCCGCTTTATGACCAAACGCCGCCTCGGAACCATCCAGTCGTTCCGTTCCGGCTATGGCACCTTTATGCCCCAACGGGCCTAATATGGCAAGCGGGTCACCGATTTTCAAAGGCCGCCTGCAAAATCATTGTGATGCCATCTCTAGAAATGGCACGGGCAGCAGGGCTCGAACCTACGACCTGCGGTTTTGGAGACCGCCGCTCTACCAACTGAGCTATGCCCGTACACGTGCGCCTCGGCGCAGGCGCTTCCTAAAAGCTTCCGCACGCTCTGTAAAGAGCGGTTTGCAAGCAAACATGCCTTAACCCCTCCGCCAGAAATCGGGATAGTCGGCAACTCAGCCAGGAACCGCCCCGCCTGCCCCCGCGGCACAAGATGTTCGAAGCCCGGTCCATCCCACTCGCGCCGGCGCACGATCTTGGCATCTTGCGGCACCGGCCATCCACCTCCCCGGCAACCGGAAGCTATTTTTCGTCCGGCACCCGGTACGGCCCGCCGGGCACGCCCCAGCCCCAGGCCGGCATCGGCTCGGTCTCGGGATCGCAGGTCTCGCCGAGATTGGAATTCATCTTGGCCAGCCGCGATCCCCATTCGATGTAGCCCATGAAGGCGGAACGGAATTCGGGATCGTCGGGCAAGCCAACCTCATCCGCCGCGTCGGCGAGAAGATTGATCCAGCGGCGGCGCTGCTCCTCGGTCAAACGCTTGCCCAGATGATGCATGACCATTTCGCGATGGCCGCCAAAGTCCTGGCTGTAGGTTTTCGGTCCGCCGAAGACCTCGCCGATGAAGGCGGCGACATGGGCGGGGTGATCCGGCGACATATGTTTGAACACCGGGCCAACGACCGGGTCTTGTGCGACCTTGTCATAGAAGGTTTGCGTCAGCCGGTTCAGCGCCGCGGCGCCGCCGGCCCATTCGTAGAGTGTCGGAACGTCCTGGCTCATTCTTGATCCTTCGCCGGCCCCGCGGCCGCGACGATAGCGGAAATCGGATATGGCTCAACCTGGCTCGATGGGCAGTTTCGACGTCGCCATGCTCTACAGCCTGGCAGGTGCGTCGGCCTGTGCATTGGCGGCTGGCAGGCCCCGGCAATTGTCGGGCTTGGCAACGGCCTTGCAAATCGTGGAGCCGGTCAACGCGTCGACCGATTGCGGTCCCGTTGTCAGTCCAACCCTGCGCATCATGTCGGCGTCAAGTTGCCCCTCGGCCGAGCGTCGCTCGACCGCGGCGAACAGAGCAGGACCGATCGCCATTTCGTCGAGATACGCCTTGACCACCAGCTTCTGTCCCATCGGATACAGGCTGAGCCGCGCCCGGGGACCGACAAGCCGTCTGGCGCCGCCGGCAAACACGAGCGCACAGGCAGAATCGCACTCCGCCCCCGCATCGATGCTCAATCCGGCATAGGCTCCTTCCGTGGCAAGGCAATTCCACACGCCGGGGTCGCAGTCGACGAAATCTGTCCGGGCAACGGCTATGTCGAGCTTTCTTTCATGGACAAGTCGTCCCATTGCGAGAGCGCTGGACAGGTCGCCTCCGCGTGAACTGATGACGATAGGCAGCCGCCGATTGCCAAGCGTGGCCAGCAACTGCCGCAGCTTCTTCGGCGTCTGGCCGGTGATCGCACCTTCCGCCGATATCCATTCCGGACAATCGGGGTTGCACAACGGATTGCTGCCGCGAACCACGACAAAGCGCATGTCCCCGCCGGCCTTCGCGGCGTCCGGTTGAACCGGTACGGCAGTCATGGGCTTGAGCGTGGCCGACGGCGTCGTCTTGTTTGCAGGTCCAGCTATTTCCCGGCAGTTCGTGGCCGGCTGGCCAAGCCCGCAGAGGCTTGCCGTGGTCAACAGATCCACTGCGTCCCGGCTGGTGACCAGCTTCATCGTCAACATGGCGTCGAGCGGAATCTGACGAATCTCGCTGGCCGGCGTAGCCTTCATGATTTCCAGCACGCCGTCGCCTATCCCCATTTCCCTCAGATACGCCGAAAGCGTCTTCTCGACGGCCCTACTCATCTCGTAGGTTTTGTAGCTGCCTGCGCTCTTACGGCTGACCACCTTGGTGCTGATGATCTTCTTCTTGCCGTTCACGATCCGGTACGTGGTCCGGTAGAGCAGTTTTTCCCGGTGATATGTGGTGGTGATCTGGTGGACGCCGAGATAGCCGAAATCTCCGATCACGCGGCGGACACCGCCGGAAAACATCAGCGGACAGGCCGAATTGCACATGGCTCCGTCGTCATGGACTATCCCGAAATAGTCGGCGCTCTTGCCCTTGTTGTCCTTGCAGTTTTCAATTTCCGGCTGACAATCGGAAAGAACCGTCACGCCGACGGCGACATCGAGCTTGTTCTTGCGGATCATCCGGCCAAGTGCCAGCGCCGCATCGACATTACCGCCGGGCGAATTGACGACCACCGGCAATTGCCTTCCCTTGAGCGCCTTGAGCGTGCGTTTGAGGAGCGCCGGCGTGCCCGCGGCGATGGTGCCGTCCGCCGATATCCACTCAGGACAGTTGGGTTCGCATCCCGGAGCGTTGCTGCGCACGACGACGAAGCGCATGGGCGGGATGTCGGGAGGCCCATCCTCCGCTCGCGCTGTCAGAACAGGCAGCAGCATAGCGACGACGAGGCAAACCAGTGCCCACAACCGCCATGCCTTCCCATCAAAACAGCGCCTTGGAACCACTGTTGGCAAAGCCCCCTCAGTGCAACCTATACTAGTTGCAGCCATGGCGCTTGCAACAGGTTTGAACCAACCCCTCGCAATACTTGCGCTGCCAAGCGCAAGTAAACGAAAAGGGCGGCCCGAAGACCGCCCTTTTCTTGTCGATCCGGCAGAGCCGGTCTCGATTATTCCTTGATGGTGACGACGATGCCGGCACCGACGGTGCGGCCGCCTTCACGGATGGCGAAGCGCAGCTTCTCTTCCATGGCGATCGGCACGATCAGCTCGACATCGACCGTGATGTTGTCGCCGGGCATCACCATCTCGGTGCCTTCCGGCAGCGACACGATGCCGGTCACGTCGGTCGTGCGGAAGTAGAACTGCGGACGGTAGTTGGTGAAGAACGGCGTGTGACGGCCACCTTCGTCCTTGGTCAGGATGTAGGCTTCGGCCACGAACTTCTTGTGCGGCTTCACCGTGCCGGGCTTGGCCAGAACCTGGCCGCGCTCGACACCTTCACGGTCGACGCCGCGCAGCAGCGCGCCGATGTTGTCGCCGGCCTGGCCCTGATCGAGCAGCTTGCGGAACATCTCGACGCCCGTGCAGGTCGTCTTGGTCGTCGGACGGATGCCGATGATTTCCAGTTCCTCGCCGACCTTGACCACGCCGCGCTCGACGCGGCCGGTCACGACCGTGCCACGGCCCGAGATCGAGAACACGTCCTCGATCGGCATCAGGAACGGCTTGTCGAGCGGACGAACCGGCGTCGGGATGTAGGCGTCGACCTGAGCCATCAGCTCGCGGATCGCGTCCTCGCCGATCGTCTTGTTCGAATCCTCAAGCGCTGCCAGCGCCGAACCCTTGACGATCGGAATGTCATCGCCGGGGAATTCGTTCTTCGACAAAAGTTCGCGAACCTCGAGCTCGACCAGTTCGAGCAGCTCGGCGTCGTCGACCTGGTCGACCTTGTTCAGGAACACCACGATCGACGGCACGCCGACCTGACGGGCAAGCAGGATGTGCTCGCGGGTCTGCGGCATCGGGCCGTCGGCGGCCGACACGACCAGGATCGCGCCGTCCATCTGCGCGGCACCGGTGATCATGTTCTTCACATAGTCGGCGTGGCCGGGGCAGTCGACATGCGCGTAGTGGCGGTTGGCCGTCTCGTATTCGACGTGAGCCGTCGAGATCGTGATGCCGCGCGCCTTCTCTTCCGGCGCCGCGTCGATCTGGTCATAGCGCTTGTATTCGCCAAAATACTTGGTGATCGCAGCCGTCAGCGACGTCTTGCCATGGTCAACGTGACCAATCGTGCCGATGTTCACATGAGGCTTAGTGCGCTCGAATTTACCTTTTGCCATAGTCTCTTTCCTTGGACGGCCTGGACCTTCAGTTCAGTCGAATGCGGGGCGATTAGCGAGAAAGGCCAAAAAACACAAGCGTCTTTTGCCCGGACGCCATCTCACTCGCCAGAACCCTTGATCCGATTGCGGGGATATGGCGCTGATATAGGGACCCGCCGTTGAAAAGGGAATGGGCGAAGGTCCGACGGAACAATGGGAGGATTCCGCAGGTCTGCGTATCTGTCGCTGTCGGATCTGCCGGCAGCCCATGGCCCATTGCGGCGGCGATCCTGGTCTGATTTCCTGCGCCGATGCATTTCATCCCGACTGCCATTCGCGGCCCTCTGTTCATGATCGTCTCGACCGGGTCATATCTGGTCAACGATACGATGATGAAGCTCGCCACTACGGGCTTGCCGTCCTACGAAGTGCTCTTCCTGCGTGGTGCCGCGGCAACGCTGTGGGGCTTTCCGCTGCTGTTTGCGCTCGGCTACGGCAAGCAGATCCCGCTGATCTTCGACAAGCGGGTGCTGCGCAGGAACCTGCTCGAACTGGCGGCGATCCTCTGTTACGTCATCGCGCTTGCCAACATGCAGATCGCCGATTCCACCGCGCTGGGCCAGATCACGCCGCTGCTGATGCTGGTCGGATCCTCGATCCTGTTTGGCGAGCGCATCGGCGGCCAGCGCATGGCGCTGATCGGGCTGGGCTTCATCGGGGCGCTGATGGTAGCGCAGCCGACCATGCAAGGCATTTCGGTCTACGCCTTGCTGGCGCTGGGCAACGCGACATTCGCCGCCGCCCGCGATCTGGCCGGCCGCAAGATCACCGCCGAAGTGCCTGGAATGATCGTGGCGATCTCGGCGGTCGTCGTGGTCCTGATCGGCGCCGGCGCCGCGCATCTGGTTTCCGAGCGCTGGGTAGCGCCGGAGGCGCACCACCTGCTGCTGATGGCGGGAGCCGGTTTCTTCCTGATCTTCGGCCACTTCTTCATCTTCATGGCCTATCGCGTCGGGCCGACCGGAGCGGTAGCGCCTTTCTACTACTGCTTCACGGTCTGGGCCGTCATTTCGGGCCTGCTGGTGTTCGGGCAATTCCCCAATGCACTGGCGGTCTGCGGCATCCTGCTGGTCGTCTGCAGTGGGTTGACCATCGTGTCGCTGGACCAGCGCAAGCGTAGGCTGGCCGTGGTCGCCTGATCCGCGGCGGCGCACCGGCATTGTAGGTTCCAACACCGTGAGTGCAGGCAGCACCGACGGCGGACTATCGCAATTCAGGATTCGGCAGAGCTGGCCATCTGCCGATTACGTCTAGATGGTCCGCTTGCCCGCGAACTGATGATAGGCCCACAACACCACGACGGCACCCACGACCGCGACGATCAGGCTGTAGATGTTGAGGCCGGTGACGCCCGAAGCACCGAAGGCACTGAAGATCAGGCCCCCTACGATGGCACCGACAATGCCGAGCACGATATCCATGATCATGCCCTGACCGGTCTTGTTGACGATCTTGCTGCCGATGAAGCCGGCGATGACGCCGAGAATGATCCAGCTGATGATACCCATTTTTTCCTCTCCATTCCTCCGCCAACCGGACATTTTCATATGAATGTCAAAACCACAAGCCAGGTTGAAATTCCGCCCGATTGCGTCATTGTTGAAGATGGGCCGGGCTTGGCTAGATGGAGGATCCACTATGGGACTTTTTGACAACGCCGTTCCCGGCGGCAACATCACCAAACCGCTGATGATCGCGCTCGGTGCCCTGCTGGTCGGAAAGATGCTGAGCGGCAGAAGTGCCGAACAGCCGGAGCAGCCTCAAGCTCCCGCTCCGGCCGATCCCACACCCGTCGGAACCGCGTCCGGTGACGGCGGCCTGCTCGGCGGACTGGGCGGCCTGCTCGACAAGCTCAAGAACGCCGGCCATGGCAATGTCGCCGACTCCTGGGTCGGCACAGGGCAGAACCAGTCGATCAACGCCAATGAGCTGGGCAACGCGATCGGACCGCAGGTCATTCGCGAGATCGCCCAACGGACAGGGCTCGACGAGCAGGAACTGCTCAAGCAACTATCCGCGGCCCTGCCCGGCATCGTCGACAAGCTGACGCCGAACGGCCAGGTGCCGCAACAGCACCAGGTCGCGTCAGCGTTCAACAGCTAGCGCGGTGCACACCAATGCCTGAAGCGCTGCGCGCCTGCCGCGCAGTGTTTCGGCTTGCCGACGGTGTCGCTGGAAATCTGGAGCGGGTAGCGGGAATCGAACCCGCACCAAGAGCTTGGAAGGCTCATGTGATACCATTTCACCATACCCGCGCACGCATGCCCTAGCTATGCGACAAGGTTCCGAAGGTCAAGAAGACCCAGCCGAAATTGCAGGCCAGGCACCAGGCTTTGGCAGCAACGGATGCCGGAGGCGGTAAATAGTCCAGATTTTTCAATAGCGAACAGGATCCGATCCGACACCGGTCTCGAGGCTGCGGCCACGGAATACCAAATGCCAGACGTCCACGTTCATCTGGTCAGGGGGAATGGGCGCGCCAAGGCGGAGGCGGGCGCCGCCCTCTATCGCTACAATGTAGCCAAAACCGGCGTTGACGACCGCGTGCCGATCGGCGCCGTATTGCGCGACACCTCGGGAAACATCCTTGGCGGCCTGTGGGGCAGGACCGAACTCGGCTTGCTGTTCCTCGACATGTTCTTCGTGCCTGAAAGCATTCGAGGCAAATCACATGGCAGCCGCCTGCTCTCTGCCGTGGAGGCGGAAGCGAGGAAGCGCGGCTGCCAACGTGCGGTGGTCGAGACCAGCAGCTTCCAGGCGCCCGGCTTCTATGTTCGTCACGGCTACGAGGAATTTGGCAGAGTTGAGTTCGGCCTTCACGACGCCGCCCGCATCTTCCTGAGCAAAACCCTCTGATGCTGGCGCAAGAGGCCGCGATACCCTTGATCGGCAGGCATGCGCGCGACGAGGGGCACCCTTGAAAAGCCGCAGGATCTTTGCGCGTGTCATGCGCGTCAGCCCCCCTGTCGCGCCTTGATCGTCAGCTTATCAAATCGTCTATCCTGATCGGCAAGTCTCGAATGCGTTTGCCCGTGGCATGGTACACGGCGCTCGCCACGGCCGCCGCGGTCCCGACATTGCCGAGCTCCCCCAGGCCTTTGACGCCGGCCGGATTGACGTCCAGGTCGACCTCGGGAACGAGGATGACGTCGACCTGTTTGATGTCGGCGTTGACCGGCACCAGATAGTCCTGCAGGTCACGATTGACGTAACGGGCGTTGCGCCGGTCGATTTCCGTCGCCTCGTGAAGGGCTTGGCCGATACCCCAGATCATGCCGCCCATCAGTTGGCTGCGCGCGGTGCGCGTGTTCATGATGCGTCCCGCCGCAAAGGCACCGACCACGCGCGGCACCCGGATTTCGCGTGTGTAGCTGTTGACGCGCACTTCGACGAATTCAGCGCCAAAGGCATATTTCACGGACTCCTTGTCCTGATCGCCGCCGTGGAACTCCGCTTGCCCGGCATAGAGCTTCTTCAGTGCTTCCGGCGTCGAACCCTTCGGCGCAAACTCGGCGTATTCCTCTATCGCGCCGATCTGCATCGCCTTGAAGACATCCGACAGCTTGGCGGATTTGCCGCCGCTGGCCACGATCTTCTCCTGCTCCATCTCCAGCTTGGCATTGCCGGAACCGGCCAGCGGCGCGTCTCCGGCGACGGCTGCCGCGAAAAGTTTGGCGCGCACCGCGTCACAGGCCTTCAGAACCGCCGAGCAGACGCTCGCTGTCGAAATCGAGCCGCCCGAGACCGGCGCCGGCGGCAGGGCGCTGTCGCCCATCTCGACGCTGATCTTGTCCATCCCTATCCCCAGACGTTCGGCGGCCATCTGCCCGGCGATGGTGCGCACACCAGTGCCGATCTCATGCGAGCCGCACTGAACGCGAACTTGTCCATCGGCGGTCAGGCGAACACGGGCCGCGCATGGCGCGCTTGCCGTGGGATAGATTGCGGTCGCGCACCCCATGCCGACCAGCCAGTCGCCCTCCCGCATCGATCCGACCGCGGCATCACGCTTCGACCAGCCGAAGGCCTCCGCAGCCTGGTCGTAGCATTTGACCAGCGACCGGCTGGAGAATGGCTTGCCGCCGATAGGCTCTTTTTCAGGCTCGTTGATGCGCCGAAACTCGACGGGATCCATGCCAAGCGCCACAGCCATTTCGTCCATGGCGTTCTCGAGCGCGTAGACGTACGGCGTCTCCGGTGGTGAGCGCATGTAGCCCGGTGTGTTGCGGTCGGCATGGACGATCGAAACATGTGTGAGCACCGAACCGTAATTGTACATGCGGCCGGTGGCGGACGTGCCGCCGACAACATAAGGGTCAGGGCGTGACGTCACCTCCCAGCCCTCATGTCCGAACGCCGTGATGCGGCCGTCCTTGCTGGCGCCTATGCGGATTCGATGCCTGGTCTCGGCGCGATAGGTCTGGGTGTTGAAGGCCTGCATGCGGCTGACGACGCAGCGTACCGGCCGCCCAACACGACGCGCGGCGACAGCGACAATTGCCGTGCGAGCCGTCATCGGTCCCTTGGAACCGAAGGCGCCCCCGACATAAGGGCTGACAATCCGCACATTGGCAGGGTCGACCTTCAACTGCCGGGCAAGTTCGATTTTCCAGCCGGTGACATTCTGGCTTGGCTCATGGACGGTGAGTTGATCGCCTTGCCACATCGCCGTGGTCGAGAACAGTTCGATCGGATTGTGATGCTGGGTCGGCGTGGAGTATTTTTGGTCGATCTTGACGGCAGCGGATGCATAGGCAGCGTCGAAGTCGCCTGCTTTGACATCCTCCTGCAACATCGGGCTTTTGCCGGCCGCCAGTTCCACTTTCACGCCTTTGGAATCGAAGCTGGCGCTGGGCGGCTCGTCTTCGTAGTCGGCGCGGATCAACATCGACGCTTCCTCCGCCGCCTCGAATGTCTCGGCAACGACCAGAGCGATGATCTGGCCGTCGTGGAAAATCGTCTTGTCATGCAGGGGTGCGATGGAGCTCGCACCGGTGTTGCCAAATTTCGGAGTGTCCGTCTGATCCATATCGCCATAGGTGATGATGTCCAGCACTCCGGGCACGGCCCTGGCGTCGTCGGTATGGAGTTTGGAAACCTTGCCCCGAGCGATGCTGCTTGTGGCAAGAGCGCCATAAGCGACATTGGCCGTGGTGATGTCGGCCGGATAGCTGGCTTGTCCGGTAACCTTCAGCCTGCCGTCGATGCGGACAACCGGTTGGCCTTGGTTTTCTTTTGGAACTGGCGCGGCTTGATTCATGGCTCAGACCTTCATGTCACGGGTTTCGAGCAGCGCTCGCACCAGCGTGCGCTTTCCCAGCGGTATCTTGAATGCGTTGTGTTCTCGCGGCCTGGCATCGGCGAATGCGGCTTCGGCGGCAGCTGCCGCGGCCTTGTCGTCGAGGGCATTGCCGCGCAGGGCATCCTCCGCCGCCCTCGCGCGCCACGGCACCGTCGCGACGCCGCCGAGCGCTATACGCGCTTGCCTGACCGTGTTTCCATCCATCTCCAGCGCAACCGCCGCCGATGCCAGCGCGAATGCGTAGGATTCGCGGTCGCGTATCTTCAGGTAGCGCGAGCGACGGCTCCATGCGCCAAGCGGAACATCGATGGCGACGATGACTTCATCGGCGGCCAGATCCGTCTCGATGTTGGGCGTGTCGCCGGGAAGCCGGTGCAGCCCGGCGAACGGGATCTTGCGCTGGCCACGCCGCCCTTCCACTTCAACGACCGCGTCGAGCGCAATCAGCCCCTGCGCGAAATCACCGTGATAGGTAGCGATGCAGGCATCGCTGACGCCGAGCACGGCATGCTGGCGGTTTACCCCTTCCATCGCCGCACAGCCGGAGCCGGGCTCCCGCTTGTTGCACGGCCAGGAGGTTTCGCGAAAATACTCGCACCGCGTTCGCTGCAGGATATTGCCGGCGAGGCTGGCCATATTGCGAAGCTGGCCGCTGGCGGCGAATTTCAGACTGTCGGCAAGGAGCGGGCAGCGGCGCCTGACGTCACTGTTATCGGCTGCCTCACCCATGCGAACCAGCGCACCGAAACGGATGCTGTCGTCGTTCGTTTCGATCTGCCGCAAAGCAGGCTCGGCAAGCTCATTAAGGTCGAGCAACCGCTCCGGCTGCGCGACACCCAGCTTCATGTAGTCGGCCAGATTGGTGCCGCCGGCGATGAACTGGGTGTTGGCCTGTGTTGGCGCAACATGCCTGGGCTCAAGATGAGACGCCATGGCGATCGCCGCCGAGACGCTCGTTGGTCTTTCATAGAGGAAGGGACGCATCCTAGGCTCTCCTGATCTCGTCGCGTGCCTGGATGATCGCCGCAACGATGTTCGGATAGGCCGCGCACCGGCACAGATTGCCGCTCATGTATTCGCGGATATCATCCTCCGAACCGGCATGGCCTTCATCGATGCAACCGATGGCGGACATGATCTGGCCCGGCGTGCAGTAGCCACATTGAAAGGCATCATGGTCGACGAACGCCTGCTGTACCGGGTGCAGTTCGCCGCCGGCCGAAGCCAGGCCTTCGACAGTCGTGACCTCGCGTCCCTGGTTCATGACGGCGAAGCTCAGACAGGATAGCACCCGCTTCCCATCGACAAGAACGGTGCAGGCGCCGCACTGGCCGTGGTCGCAACCCTTCTTGGTACCGGTCAGGCCAACATGATCACGCAGGGCGTCAAGCAGGCTCGTGCGATTGTCGAGTGCTAGGGTGTAGGCCTGCTTGTTGATCCGAAGCGAGATCGTCGACAGGTCGCGCGGTTCGACCGCTCTGGCGGGCGATGGCTCGGCGGCTCTTGCCGAGGTGGCCATGAGAGGCACTGCGGCTGCCGCCGTAACAGAACCCGTCATGAAGGTGCGTCTGCTCAGGCCGCTGGGATTTGTGGAATTGGACATGGCTGGCTTTCCGGCTGGCTGGAGTCTCAAGCGGACCAAACTGCTCGCGGGAGGCAAAGTTCCCCTCCTCACATCGCTGTGATCGTTTCTCTTGCAGGACGGCCATGCGGAACCTCACCCGCAAGGCCGTGGTTGTCCTCGACAGGTTTCCAGGAAGGAGGCGATCATGAGCAATGATCCGAGCGATCGGCGCAGCGATCGAAATGGTGACGAAGGCCCTGTCTTTTCGGCTGAACAGGCGCGGCAAGGTGAGATCATCCTGCGCACCCGCACACGCCGGATCATCTTCATCGCAGGACTGGTCGGCATCGTGATCCTCATCGCGGTGATCAGATTTGCCGTCCGTTGAATGGCGTTGGAGGTGATCCCCGACGCGTGCCGCCCAGCCTGTTCGTCAGGAACTTTTGTGAAGAGCTGTCGTTTAATCGGTCGTTACAGCGGTCAGCGCCATCCTTGAAAGTTCTCCCGTGGACGCAAAAACCGAGACTGAAGAACCAGACAAAATCAGGAATGCGCGCGGCGCTTCGAGCAAGGCCGGACCGGATGCGTCGCCAAAACGCATGGGCGATGTGGCGCAGCCTAACGCTCCGGAGCGCGAAACAGGGGACAAGGAGGCGGATGAACAAAAGCCCAGCCTCCTAGGTTTTCCCCGGCGGCATCCTTATGCGTCCATCGCAATCCTGATCGTGCTGCTGCTGGCCGCGGTGGGGCTGGCCATGTGGTGGCTGAATGCCCGCCAGTATGAATCGACCGACGACGCTTTTATCGACGCCCGCACGATAACGGTCAGCGCCGAGATATCAGGACGGATCACTGACCTTGCGGTGACCGACAACCAGCCGGTCAAGGCGGGCGACGTCCTGTTGCGCATCGATGACAGCGACTATCAGGCCAGCCTCAAGCAGGCCGATGCCGGGGTAGCCTCGGCACAGGCCGACATTGTCGACGTAGGGGCTCAGATCGCAGCTCAAAACGCAAAGATCGATGAAGCGCGGAAGCAGATGGCGCAAGCGCAGGCCGCCCTCGATTTTGCCAAAGCCGAGGATCAGCGGAACCGTGAACTTCTTGCCAAGGGCACGGCCACCCAACAGCAGGCGCAGCAGGCCGCTTCCACGCTGCGCCAGGACCAGGCCGCTCTCGACAGCGCCCAAGCCAATGTGGATGCCGCCAAGAGCCAGGTCGCTGTTTTGCAGGCGCAGACCAAGAGCGCCGAAGCCAAGCTCGATCAGGCCAAGGCCAGCCAGAACCAGGCGAGTACGATGCTGTCCCGCACAACCATCACCGCACCGGTCGCCGGGCGGGCAACCAGCATTTCGGTAGCCAACGGCACCTATGCCCAGCCAGGCCAGGTTCTGATGATGTTTGTTCCCGACGAAGTCTGGGTGAAGGCCAACTTCAAGGAGACACAGCTCGATCTGATGCGGCCGGGACAGCCGGTCGACATCGATATCGACGCCTATCCGGAAAGATCTTTTCATGGCCGCGTCGACAGCATCCAGGCGGGTAGTGGCACCGCCTTCAGCCTGCTGCCGGCCGAAAACGCCACCGGCAACTTCGTCAAGGTGGTGCAGCGCGTGCCGGTGAAGATCGTCTTCGACAAAGCGCCCGGCGTGCTGCTGGGGCCGGGCCTGTCGGTGGTGCCGACGGTCAAGGTGCGATGACTGGCGAAATCTCCAGCGACCAAAGCGAAAGCCGGTCCGCCGCCGGCGGGCGCAACCCGTGGCTGATCGCCATCGTCGTCTCCATCGCCACCTTCATGCTGGTGCTGGATACCTCGATCGCCAACGTGGCCCTGCGCAACATCGCCGGCAGCCTGGCTGCCGGGATGGACGAGAGCACCTGGGTGATCACTACCTATCTGGTCGCGAATTCCGTAATCATCCCGGTCAGCGGCTGGTTGGCCAGCGTGATCGGGCGGAAGCGCTACTACATGCTTTGCGTGGCAACGTTCACCATCGCATCGCTGTTGTGCGGCCTCGCGCCCAATCTGGAAATGCTTATTTTCTTCAGGATCCTGCAGGGTCTCGGCGGCGGCGGCATGGCGCCGAGCGAACAGTCCATCCTTGCCGATACCTTTCCGCCCGAGAAGCGTTCCCAGGCTTTTGCCCTTTATGGCATCGCCGTCATCGTCGCACCGACAGTCGGGCCGACCCTCGGCGGCTGGCTGACCGACCATTTCTCCTGGCACTGGATATTCTTCATCAACGTCCCGTTCGGCATCATGTCGCTTGCCTTGGTGCAGTGGCTGCTTGTCGAGCCGGACGTGATCGAGCGCGAACGTCAGGAGCGGCTGAAGGGCGGCCTCAGAATAGATTGGGTCGGGTTCATCCTTGTCGCCACCGCTCTTGGCTGCCTGGAAATCTTCCTCGATGAGGGTCAGCGCAACGACTGGTTCGCATCGGGTTTCATCACGACTTTTGCCGTGATTTCGGCGATCTCGTTCCTGCTGCTCATCCCATGGGAGTTTAGTCACCGCGATCCGATCGTCGATATACGCCTGCTCTTCAGCCGCCAGTTCGGTACGTCGTTCCTGGTGATGATGGCGGTCGGCGCCGTGTTGTTCAGCACCACGCAGTTGATGCCGCAGCTGCAACAGACCGCCTTCGACTATACGGCCACCCTGTCGGGCCTTTCCATGATGCCCGGCGGCATCGCCATGCTGATCCTGATGCCGATTTCCGGATTTGCCGCCGGATTGGTGCAGCCCAAATATCTGATTGTGATGGGCATGTCCGTTGTCGTGGTCGCCTTGTGGCACATGACGTCACTCACCCCGGATGCCAGCTTCCACTTCTTTGCATTCGCGCGCATCTTCCTGATGATCGGCCTGCCGTTCCTGTTCATTCCCATTTCGACAGCGGCCTATGTCGGCCTCGCTCCGCAGAAGACCAACCAGGCGTCGGCGCTGATCAACGTCGCCCGCAACATCGGCGGGAGCATCGGCGTGTCATTGTCGAACACCGTGATCGCGCAAAACGCGCAGCTGCATCAATCGAACCTTGTCAGCCATACCGCGCAATCGTCGTCCGCCTATCAGCAGTTGCTGCGTCAGGTGACGGATCACTTTGTCGCCCAGGGCTCGAACATGCTTGAGGCCAAGCAGCAAGCCGTCGGCTGGCTCGGGCAGTTGATCGCGCGCCAGGCCTCGCTGCTCGCCTACATCGACGTTTTTCGCTACTGCGCCATCGCGACGGCACTGTTTGTTCCCCTCGCCTTGCTGCTGCGGTCTCCAAAACCCGACAAGCGCCAGCCGAAATAACCGGCGCCCCGCCGACCTGTTCCAGAACTTCCGCCGCCTGCGTTTTCTCGGCACTTATTGCAAGTCGCGGGCATTGAATGTGGCGAATGACCGGCGACGTCAGATCCAGTTCGAGAGAACCGTCTCCATCTCGACGGTCTCCACCTGCTGTGCGAACCGTTGGTGATAAACGGTCAGCAGCGCGTCATGCGTTGCGTCGGAAGAACTGCACAGCGCGTCGGTAACGAGAACCACGCGATAGCCGAAATCGATCGCTCCGAGCACCGTAGCCAGAACGCACACGTCGGTTTCGCCGCCGGTGATGACCAGCGTATCGATGTCGCGTTCGTTCAGAAAAGCCCGGAGGTGACCTTCGAACCAGGGCGAGTATATGTGCTTGTCGATGACTGCCGCTGGCGGGCAGTAAGTGGCTAATGCCGGCAACAGGCCGACCATTTCGGGACCAATATTTTCGATCGCCATCGAGGCCCAGCGCTCATAATAGCGCTTCCATGTACCAACGCCCTGCCCCGGCTTTTGCGCGGGCAGGAAGCGCGTGAAGACGGTCTGTGGCGCTCGTCTTTCGACCAGCCTCTCGATCTGAGGAAGGACACGGGTGATCCAGGGGGTCGCCCACGGCGATGGCTCGGCAAACAGCTTTTGCATATCGACACAAACATGCATGCATCGGTGCCCCAACGGACCATATGCCAAGCCCGGCATCGACATCGAGGATAGTCCTATTCCATGACATGCGGGGTGTGCCGTTTGTCCTCCACCGGGTCGACATCGATGCGCGCCTTTTGCGGATCGAAGGTGCCATGACCTGCGATGGCCCGCGCTGCCGTGTCGGGCGTCTCGTATGCCCACATGAAGTCGTCGGCCGAGCTACCGACGGCATGGACCCGCCAATAGCTCGCGGTTCCCTTGAGCGGTGAACTGCTTGTGGTGTTGGTCTTTTCGAAAAGCTCGAAATAGATGTCCTCGAAAGGAATAAAGAACGTCGGCTCCTGCCCCTCTTCCGTGACTACCTTCGCGTGCTCCGTGGCCGCGACCACAGCATCGGAAAATCGCACGGTCACCGTTCCGGCAAACGGTTCTATGGTCAGTGGGCGAAAGTCGGGTTCTGACGTTGCGACTGAAGTTTGCATCCGAATTCTCCCTGGCTATCGATTGATCATCGATCCATCAATGAAAACGAAATGCGCGGCGATGCATCAGGTTCCAGCTTGTGCGGTGAAGCCAAATGGACCGCCGAGCCAAGCGATTATCGGCTACCGAAACTGTCGAGAAAGCTCGCCAACAGCCGCGAAACCTCGTGTGGAGCCTCACGTGTCGGGAAGTGCCCGACCGCGTCCAGGACCACTCGTTTGTAGGGCGCCGTGAAATGCACCTCCAGTCCTTCCGACGATGGGGTCAGTACAACACGGTCGTCGCCACCATGAAGCGTCAAGGTCGGCACCGTGATGATCTTGACCGATGTTTGCCGGCGGGCCAGCTCCGCGTAGCGCGGATCGGGCTCCGCCTCACCCCAGCGAACCCGATAGGAATGCAACGTCACGTCCGGCCAATCCGGGTTGTCGAAGGATGCAGCCACTTCATCGAAAATGGCGTCGTCGAACCACCCCAACGGGCTCCAGCTGTCCCATTGGAATCTTGCAAATTCCTTGCGGTTCTTTCGCACGAACTCGGCGCCGCGCGCTGTTGCCATGAACCATTGATACCAAAACGCTTTCGCCTGTTCAGGCGCCGGCGTTGTCGGTTTGCCGGGTTGCCAGCCAAGCGATAGCGCAGCGCAGCAACTGATGCGGTCGGGAAAGATCGAGGCCAGGAGGTAGGCGATCCGTGCTCCCCAGTCGTGGCCGACGATCGCAAAGCGGCTGAGGCCAAGCGCATCGGCAAAGTCCAGCACGTCCTGCGCCATTGCGGCAATTTCGCCGGATCGCATGGTTTCTTTCGACAGGAACGACGTCTGTCCAAAACCTCGCAGCCACGGCGAAAACGTCCGAAAGCCGGCCTCGTGAAGGACCGGCGAAATGCGCGCGTAAGTGGTCGCGTCGTCCGGCCAGCCATGCAGCAGGACGACCGGCGGACCGTCTTGCGGCCCACCATCGAGATAGGCGATGCGCAGCAGTGGCGTATCGCAAAATGAGACAGGGTTCATTTGCTCTCCGGCGCTGTAACCGGCTGGTCGCCGCCAGTCGTCGACTTGGGTCTGGCATCCTGGTCAACCTGCGGATTCTTGTTGATGGCGTCGGTGTTGGCTTTCGTCGGTTCGGTGCTGTCATCACAGGCACCGAGCGCGAGGGCAGCGGCCAACACCAGAAGCGACAAGGATTTCTTCATCGAAACCTCCTCTGGCTGATGTTCGACAACGAGGCTCCGCGAATTTGGTTGCCCGGCTTGCCGCTCGGGCGCCCGCCGGTCAGCCATCCGCGAAAAGCGTTGCCGCAACGGCGATTGAGGTCAGGCTCGACATTGCAAGGCATGCCCTGATGACGTGCGACATCTCCCAGATATTCCGGAAATCTCTCCAATCACCATCTTGCTTCCGAGCGAACATGGAGAAAAACGCCACGCCCGATCTCGGCATGGCGACGTCCTGCACCCAGAAATTATTGATGGGATGTGTGACCAACCAATAGGTCGCGTGTTGCGCCGCCAGGAAGAATAGCGAGGCGAGCGTCCACCAGAAACGAGTACTTGCAGAAGGCGTCGAATAGAGCAGGATGGCGAGCGCGAGGACGCCTCCGATTTCCGCAAAACCGCCGATCGTGAAGCCGGGATAGTAGATCGTCTGCACTGCCTTGTAGGTCGCCTCTTTCAGGCGCATTTTGCCCGGTAGCTCCAACGCATGTGCAAGCGAGAGCGCTGATGCGATTGCAACCAGCAGGAGCGTGAAAACGATCAAGACGCGCATGCTCTTACTTTTTTAACCGTGCCCTTTCGCAACCGGCATAGGGTGGCGGTTAGCCACCGCTGTAGTCGGCGGAACGCAGAGAAGTAATCGTGCAGCCGTTCGGCTATGCCACGAGCACAGGGACTGATCGACAAGACGGGTCAGGTGGGGTCGCACCGCACGCGGTTGCGAACAGGAGACGATCCTCACCTAAGCCGCCCGGCGCGTCAGAACATGATCCTTTGCCTCAACCAGGTAAGAAACCTGTTGCCGCCAATTGTCGCGCGGACCCGAGCCGCAGCCCACCGCGCTTTCATGGTAGCGCCTACGTGACAATCGCAAACGATGTCATGCAGTTGCCAGTCGTTCAGTTCGAAGAAGCGCTTGGCCTCGCCATAAGTGTCATCCCTTAGACCCGACGCGCGCAGCACCGGGTCTTCGAAGGCAACGGTAATTGCCGATCCTTCGCCGCGTGCCATGGAGCGTACCTCCGGATGCATATGTTCGGTACCTGTAAACGCGCCAAGGCATCGCTCGGGGTTCTGATCGAGAAGTTCGGCCCAGCGCGCGATGCGCTCATCTCGCGTCATTTCCGGATGCGGCGCCGAGGGTTCAATCCTGGCGACGGCCTGTAGTTGGTCGAGTGTCTGGTGTTTCATGGTCAGCTCCTGTCGTGGAGGGAGAAGTGCCCACGCCTTCAAGGGAATTACCGCGCGGCGGTGCTTCGACAAGGGCGCAAAACCGGAGAATTCGGCCCCCACCAAATGCGGCTGGCCGGATCATAAACGCGCTGACAGCGTTCACCGAATGGAGCGGTTTTCCATAAGCTCTGCCGACAGAGGAGCGGTCCCATGGCGATCTAGCACCCCCGCAGCAATCCGGAGGTTGCGTTCATCGCATCCTATTTCTTGATAATGTTGCCGTCGCGCAGGTCGAATGCCTCGGCGTCGCGAGCCTGGCGGTAGAAATCGTCCTGCAATTCACCCCATTCGCCGAGAAAAGCACCGCAATTGCTGCAATAAATTGGCGTCGACTCCGTGGCGTCGTCGGGAATGTCCATCTGGATCGTCCCGCAAGCCTTGCAATCGAGTTTGTCGTCCAATTTGCGTGCCATTTTCCAATGATCGCGCATTTTCACACAGGAGCCAATTGTCGATTTCGTACAGAGCGGTGCCTGCGATCACCCTCTGCCTCATCCTGATCCGATCCAAGATGCGGATCAAGCGATGACACGTTTCCGTGCGAGCGGCTCAGACGGCAAGCTGACGTCGGTCCGCTGTTTTTCGCGTTCAGGGCTTCCGGGCCGGCAGTGGTGGAGAGGGTTGGATTCGAACCAACGTAAGCTAAGCTAACGGATTTACAGTCCGTCCCCTTTAACCACTCGGGCACCTCTCCAATCTGCTGCCGGAGCCATGCAACGAGGCATTCGCGCCAATTTCGGACCCGAGTTGTGTCTTCTCCGAAACCAGCGAAGCGCCTTATGGCGGCAAGGCCAGTGGGTGTCAACCGCGCAGGAAGGGTTTTTCGATGTTGTTCGCCGGCTGCGGCGACAGGGCATATCCTTGGCGGGAGGAGACGGCTATAGAAGCCGGCCATGAGCAACAATTCCAATACCCCGAAAGACACCCACTACGCCAAGCTGCGCCGCGCCTTTCGCGACGAGAAAAGCGGCGGCGCGCCGGCGTTCAAGCCCCGGCAACCCGTGCCACCAGGCGAAAACGCGGCCGACGGGCTGGTGCGGCTCTACGGCCTGCATACGGTGCGCGCGGCACTCGACAATCCGCGCCGCCGGATCAAGAAAATGCTGGTGACGCGCAATGCGGCCGAGCGCCTTGAGATAGCCGATCTCGCCGCCTTGCCCTTCAAGGCGGAACTGGTCGAACCCAGGGACATCGACAAGCTTACCGGCTCGGACGCCGTGCATCAGGGCGTACTGATCGAGGCGGAGCCGCTGAAGCCCAAGCGCCTCGACGCACTCGGCGACACCAGGCTGGTGCTGGTGCTCGACCAGGTCACCGATCCGCACAATGTCGGCGCCATCCTGCGTTCGGCGGTGGCTTTCGGCGCCGGCGCGTTGATTACCACGGCCCGCCATAGTCCGCAGGAATCCGGCGTGCTGGCAAAATCCGCTTCCGGCGCGCTGGAGCATATCGATCAGATCGAGGTCAAGAACCTCGCCGATGCGCTGGGCCAGTTGCACGAGGCCGGCTTCCAGACCATCGGGCTTGATTCGGACGGGCCGGCGGAACTCGAAATCAGCTTTGCCGGAGACCGGATAGCGCTGGTGCTCGGCGCCGAAGGCAAGGGCCTGCGCCAGAAGACCCGCGAGACCGTGACGACGTTGGCCCGCCTCGACATGCCCGGCGCTATCCGCTCGCTCAACGTGTCGAACGCTGCGGCGGTCAGCCTTTATGCGGCGCGGGCATTTCTGAAGCGCGGCTGACTGGGAGCGGCAAGCCTCTCGCCAGGAATCAAAACGGGTTCCGGCGACGCTTGCCGGAACCCGTTCCTGGGTTAGGACAAAAGGTGACGGCTTGGGAACGTTATGCCGCCCTCTCCCGACCTATGCCGCTTTGCCTTTCACTTCGGCTGGCTCGCCACCGACCTCGAAATTCGCCATCCGCTCCAGCGCCCTCACCAGCGCGGAATGATCTTCCTTCGCGCCGCCATTGGCCGCACAGGAATTGAACAGCTGCTGGGTGGTCGAGGTGTTGGGCAGCGACACACCGAGCGCCTTCGCACCCTCCAGTGCCAGGTTGAGATCCTTCTGGTGCAGTTCGATGCGGAAACCCGGAGCGAAGGTGCGCTTGACCATGCGCTCGCCATGTACTTCGAGGATGCGTGACGCTGCCAGCCCGCCCATCAGCGCCTGCCTGACCTTGGCCGGATCGGCGCCGGCTTTCGATGCAAAAACAAGTGCTTCGGCGACGGCTTCAATGGTTAGCGCGACGACGATCTGGTTGGCGACCTTGGTGGTCTGGCCGACACCGTTCGGCCCGACCAGCGTGATGTTCTTGCCCATCTTTTCGAAAACCGGTTTCGCACGCTCGAAGATCTTTTCGTCGCCGCCGACCATGATGGTGAGGGATGCCGCCTTGGCGCCAACCTCACCGCCCGAAACCGGCGCATCGAGATAGGCGCAACCGAGATCGTTGATCCTTTTTGCGAATTCCTTTGTCTCGATCGGCGAGATCGAACTCATGTCGATGACGAGTTTGCCCTTGGTCAGGCCGGACGCGACGCCGTTCTGACCGAACAGCACCTCGGCCACCTGTGGGGTATCCGGCACCATGGTGATGATGATCTCGGCGGCCTTGGCCACGGCGGCATGGCCGGCAACCGTCTTCAGGCCCTTGGCAATGAGATCGGCAGGCGGCTTGGAGCGGTGGTCGCTGGCGATGACGCTGTAGCCGGCGTCGAGCAGATGCCCCGCCATAGGCTCGCCCATGATGCCGAGGCCTATGAAGCCGATGATTTCCATTGTTTCTCTCCGTCTCTGTCAGGGCAGCGTGCCGTGGCGCAAAATTCCCGCTACGCCGCCGCGCTTCCCCGCCCGGTCAGTTCCCTGAACCACCCCAGTCCGGCTTCCGTCCCCGCCTTCGGCTTGTATTCCGCCCCCACCCAGCCGGAATAGCCAATCCGATCGATATGGTCGTAGAGGAAAGGATAATTGATCTCGCCCGTCCCTGGCTCGTGACGGCCGGGATTGTCCGCAAGCTGGATATGCGCGATGCGGCCGAGGTTTGCCTCGATTTTACGGGCGAGATCCCCCTCCATGATCTGCATGTGATAGATGTCGTATTGCAGGTACAGGTTCTTCGAGCCGACGCGGTCGATCAGGGCCAGCGCCTGGTCGGAATAGTTCAGGAAGAAGCCGGGAATATCGCGCGTATTGATTGGTTCGATCAGCAGCTTGATGCCGGCCTGCTCCAGCTTCTCCGCCGCGAAGGCGAGATTTTCGGCAAAGACATTTCCAAGCGTATCCCGTGCAATGCCCTGCGGCGCGATGCCGGCGAGGCAGTTGACCTGCCCGCAGCCAAGCGCCTGCGCATAAGTGATCGCCTTGGCAATGTCCTGGCGGAATTCCGGCACGCGATCCGGCAGCGCGGCGATGCCGCGCTCGCCCTTGGCCCAGTCGCCCGCCGGCAGGTTGAACAGCACTTGCGTCAGGTCGTTCTTCTTCAGTCGTGCGGCCACCACATCGGGCGGGTGATCATAAGGGCCGATATATTCGACACCCTTGAAGCCGGCGCGGGCGGCGGCATCGAAACGGTCAAGGAAATCATGCTCGCCAAAGAGCATCGACAGATTGGCTGAAAAACGCGGCATTCTTTTTCTCCCTGGAGCATCGGACCCGATGCTCAAACAAAATTAGTCGAGCATCACGATCGCGGTCGGCGCGTCTTCCTGACGTTCGGCAAGGTCCTCGAATTCGGTGATTTTGTCGATCTCGGTGCCCATCGAGATGTTGGTGACCCGTTCGAGAATGAATTCGAGCACGACCGGAACCTGGTGTTCCTTCATCAATCGCTCCGCTTGCTTGAAAGCGCCGGCGAATTCCTCCGGCTTGCGCACCCTGACTGCCTTGCAGCCCATCGCCTCGGCGACGGCGACATGGTCGACGCCGTAGCCGGCCTCGGGATCGCCGGTACGGTTGATGTTCTCGAAGGCGAGGCTGACCTCATAGTCCATCGAGAAGCCGCGCTGGGCCTGGCGGATCAGGCCGAGATAAGCATTGTTCACGACGACATGGATGTAGGGCAGCTTGTGCTGCGCGCCGACCGCCAGTTCCTCGATCATGAACTGGAAATCGTAGTCGCCCGACAGCGCCACGATGGTGCGGTCTGGATCGGCGGCGCGCACGCCAAGTGCTGCCGGCAAGGTCCAACCGAGCGGACCGGCCTGGCCGCAATTGATCCAGTTGCGCGGCTTGTAGACATGCAGGAACTGCGCCCCGGCAATCTGCGACAGGCCGATGGTGGTGACATAGGTGACGTCACGGCCGAACGCCTTGTTCATCTCCTCATAGACACGCTGCGGCTTCAGCGGCACCTGGTCGAAATGCGTCTTGCGCTTCATCGTCTTCTTGCGGCCCTGGCATTCCTTGGCCCAGCCCGACCAGTCGCGCAGCCTGCCCGCCGTCTTCCACTCGGTGGCGACGTCGAGCAGCATCTTCAGCGCCGCGCCCGCATCGGAGACGACGCCGAGATCAGGCGCGAAGACACGGCCTATTTGAGTGGGCTCGATGTCGACATGGATGAACTTTTTTCCCTTTGTATAAACATCGACCGAGCCGGTGTGGCGGTTGGCCCAGCGGTTGCCGATGCCGAAGACGAAATCGGCCTCCAGCATGGTGGCGTTGCCGTAGCGGTGTGAGGTCTGCAGCCCGCACATGCCGGCCATCAGCCGGTGGTCGTCGGGGATCGCGCCCCAGCCCATCAGCGTCGGGATCACCGGAACGCCCGTGATCTCGGCGAATTCGATCAACAGGTCGGAGGCGTCGGCGTTGATGATGCCGCCGCCGGCGACGATCAGCGGCTTCTCGGCCGCGTTGAGCATCGCCAGTGCCTTTTCGGCCTGGGCACGTGTCATCGCCGGCTTGAATGGCGGCAGCGGCTCATAGGCATCGATGTCGAACACGATCTCGGCCAACTGGACGTCGACCGGCAGGTCGATCAGCACCGGACCCGGCCGCGACGAGCGCATCAGATGGAACGCCTTCTGCAGCGCCATCGGCACCAGATAGGGCTCCATGACCGTCACCGCCCATTTGGCGACGGGCGCGGCGATGGCGGCGATGTCGACAGCCTGGAAATCCTCCTTGTTGAGGCGCGCGCGCGGCGCCTGTCCGGTGATGCACAGGATCGGAATGGAATCGGCCGCGGCCGAATAGAGCCCGGTGATCATGTCGGTGCCGGCCGGCCCCGAAGTGCCGATACAGAGACCGATATTGCCTGCCTTGGCGCGGGTATAGCCTTCGGCCATATGCGAGGCGCCTTCGACGTGGCGGGCAAGGACATGGCGGATGGTGCCCCTCGCCTTCATCGCCGAATACAGCGGATTGATCGCCGCGCCCGGCACGCCGAAGGCACAGGAAATGCCTTCCTTTTCGAGAACGAGAACAGCGGCATCGACAGCGCGCATCCTGGCCATTTCCAGCCTCCACGAGATGATTGTTGGATGGCTAAGGATGTCACCGGGCGGGTGATTTTTCAATTTTTCCAGAATATTTTTTCATTTCGAAAAAACGGCGACTATCGACTGATTTTATTGACTTTTCTCTTTTCCAGGATTTGTGCTCGGAATTCCTGAAAAACTTTTTCATTGCTTCTTGGGGGAAACGGCCGAGAATGCCGGCCATGGAAACGAACGAAAAACGTCAGCGCGGGCGCCCGCGCTCCTTCAATGGTCCGGCCGAAGCTGCCTCGGTGCAGTCGCTCGACCGTGCCTTGCGCATTCTGGCCATTGTCGCGGAAGGCAGCGGCCTGTCGCTGAGTGAGATATCGGCGCAAAGCGGGCTCGCGGCCTCCACCGCGTACCGCATGCTGACGACGCTCGAAAACCACGGCATGGTCGAGTTCGACAAATCAGACCAACTCTGGTCGATCGGTGTCGAGACCTACCGCATGGGCGCGGCGTTCCTGCGCCGCCGCAAGCTTGTGGATCGTGCCCGCATCGTCATGCAGGAACTGATGGAGAAGACCGGCGAGACCGCCAATCTCGGCGTCGCCGAGGATGACTGCGTGGTCTTCGTCAGCCAGGTCGAGACGCACCAGGCGATCCGCGCCTTCTTCCGGCCGGGCACGCGCAGTCCCTTCCATGCCTCGGGCATCGGCAAGGCGGTGCTGGCGCATCTCGAACCGGAGCGCGTCGGAACCATCCTGCGCAAGGCGGGCCTGCAGCGCTATACGGACAACACCCTTTCCGACATCTCCGCCCTTGCCCACGATCTGGCAACCACCAAGCATCGCGGCTGGTCGGTCGACGACGAGGAGCGCCACCCCGGCATGCGTTGTGTCGCCGCCGCCATCTTCAACGAATATGGCGAACCGATCGGCGGCGTTTCCGTTTCCGGACCGACGGTACGGGTCACGCCCGACCGACTGGCCGAGATCGGCCCGCTCGTGCGCGACGCCGCGATCCAGGTGACCAGGATGATAGGCGGCGTGGCGGTCAGTTGATCGCCAAGCGCATGGCAAGGTGTTTGGAGCCGCATGTCCGACATGGCGCGCGCTGAATAAAATTGGCCGTCTTGCCGTGGCGCCCGAATGCATGCGACAGGGCGCGAATGAGGAAAATGGTTCAGCTTCTGCTTGCCGCTTCGCTTTGCGGATGCGTGGCGACGACGCCACGACCCGATACCGGCGGCCAGCGGGTCAATCCCATCCCGATCTCACTCGCGCTGGAAGAGATCATCACGACCGGTATCCGCCAGCGCCTGCTGGATTCGGCCTCCGCCAGGTTCGGGACCATGCTCGCCGGCGAGCGAACGCTGGACGGCCGACAGGAGATCGTGGTCTGTGGTACCGTCAACGCCAAGACCTCGCCTGGCGTCGATGGCGGCGACAAGCCATTCATCGCCAAAGTCTATCCGCAAGCCGCAAGCAGCTTTGAACTGGTCGCGATGGGCGACGATACGGAGGCTGCCCGGCTTCAAATTGGCGGCTCCTGCCGCGCGGCCGGTTTGCCGATCCTCGACCCGAAGACGCACCTCTAGGAAGGCGATCTTCAAACGACGAAGAGGGGCTGCCTCGCAACCCCTCTTTCCTGTCGTCCGCCTCCCCTCAGAGTCGGCAGTAGTGGCTATAGCCGTCATGGCCGATATAGGTATCGGAATCCGGGTCGTAGCTCGCGTAACGCGCAAAGCAGCGGCGGACGTGCCAGGAACCGCCATCTTCGTCGACGTAGACCGTGCGCGGTTGCTGCTGGGCAAGCAGGCTGCCGAGGACGAAACCGCCAACGCCGGCGGCGATGCCGATGCCGAGGTCGTGGTGATGCGAGTGAGCCGCCGATGGCTGGACGGTGCCGACCAAAGCGGTGGCGGCGACGGTGGTGGCGATGAGGCCGGAAACGAATGTGCGCTTGAACATGATGATCTCCTTGCTTCGTTGACCGAGGCGATCCATCCGCCTCTTGATCATCTGTCGCCGCGGCATTGAAAAAGGTTCGACGGGGTTTGATTTTTTTTCGAGGAAGCTGGGATCCGCTGTCTGAAGGCCGGCGGCGCTCGCCGGCGTTGATCATCCAGATTCCGGCGCTTCAGGCACCTTGCGCCCAATCGCGTCATCGGCCGTCACGGCGACAGATCGATGCAAAAAGGGCGGCCGAAGCCGCCCTTTCCTGGACTGGTTTCTTCAATCACGCCGTCAGGCTGCGCTCAGTAGATGATGATGCGGTGGTGGTGATGACGGTGATGATGATGGCCATAGACCCACCAGTAATCCGGGTAGTCCGGGTAATCCTGGTAGTAGAGGTAGTCGTCGAAATGACGATGATGGTGATGCATGCCATGAGCCGACGAAGACTGGACGGTGCCGGCGAGCGCGCCGGTTGCAACGACGATGGCGACGAGGCCGGAAACGAAACTGCGCTTAAGCATAGTGATCTCCTGGATCCTTTGATCGAGGCGACCATTCGCCCCTGAACCTCAGTCGGCGCGGGCCGGCAAAAGGTTCGACAGGTCCGGAGATTTTTAGGGGGGTGGATGGTGGGTGAGTAGTGAGTAGTGAGTAGTGAGTAGTGAAATGAAACCACGCCGGACGGCTCACTACCGACTACTCACTCTCTCACCAGCCCATGCCGGTGATGTGGCGCAGCCAGAAGGCGAGCGCGATGAAGCCGATGATGGTTGTGACGCCCGTCCAGTCGACATTGGCCTTCTTCACATCGTTGATGATCTTCACCAGCAGCATCCAACTGACGAAGATGATGGGGAGAATGATGACAAATCTGACCATGCGAGCCTCGCCCGAGCGATTGCATCCTCATCCTCATGTAGGAAGCGCGTTTGCGGATTTCAGCACGGGCCATGGCATCTTCCACCACGGCTGACGCCTAAAAAAACGGAGTTTTGTCTTTACTGGCGCAACAAATATGCTAACCGGAGCGCCGTGCCCTTGTAGCTCAGCTGGTAGAGCAGCGGTTTTGTAATTCGCTGGATCAATCAGCTAAGGGGTTGGAAAGCCGCAATGTTTTTCAAAGCCGGGTTTCAGGGGTATACGTACGGGTAAATGTGCCGCCTTAGCTCAGATGGTAGAGCAGTAGTTTTGTAAACTATTGGTCGGGGGTTCGAGTCCCTCAGGCGGCACCACACGTCTCGCTTCCGCGCACTCCCAAAGCGCAGCTTAAGCCGTTGAACCGGAAAAAGGGCTTTTCTTTTTCGCCCGCCAGTCCCCCGGGTATAGGGCCTCAGTTTGGGCCAGCTTGCGTTTTCTGTCGCTGGTTCTTTCGACTTTGTCTTCGTCGGGATCGAGCAGCGGTGATGCAGCGTTTTCGCGAAGTACCTGTTCAATGATCTGAACGATTTCGTCGCGCTCTTTTTGCAACTGCCCGATAAGTTTGAACACCTTCATGCGGTAAGCCGGTGGAAGCCTATCCACCTTAAAATTCCGCAGAGCCATAAAGCCGGCGGCTATCGCACTTTCACAATCCGTCAGACGCGAGCGTATCTCTCGAAGCCTGCGCAGCGCTTGCCTGTTAAGGTCTAGTGCGTCGATATTGAAGTCTCCGAGCTTGGAAAGCGACGCCAACCGCAATCCCGAGCGACGAAAATGGTCAGAGTACCTATCGACATCGGGTCTAAAGAAACGCACGCCGTCCTGTCTGGCGCTTTCGGGAGGGCAACGATTTCCCTTCAACTCATTGCAAGTGTCGCAACACCACATCAGATTTTTGTAGGTGTCCGTAAGCTCAGGCCGCACGCTGCGAGGCTCATAATGATCGATTGTAAAGCGATATCCCTGCGCTTCTGATTCGCTAATCGTGCAGTACGCACAACAATGAAAAAAGTCATGTCGCAAAATATATTTGTAGTCCGGATATGGCTTTCCATCTACCACCTCCGTTCTTAAGACGAGAGATACCTCGTCTCTTTCGTCGTCTACGGAAATTACTTCGGTGCTTTTAGACGTCATTACTTCCTACGAGAATTTGATGCCGCCTCAATCTGCTTGGTAAAGCTGCGCACCTCAGCAAGCAACCTTTCATACATGACAACTCTGTTCTCCAAATCGTCCATGTTGCCGCCGTATTTCGCATCTTCGATTCGATCGAGCGACCAGCGGACGTATGACAGACGATTTTCATCCTTTCGCGTCATTTCCCCGGCAAACTTCTTGTCTAAGAGAGCTTGCCTTTCGTCTAGCCACGCCTTGATTTCCTCGACCGAAATGGCCGATGCGTTCAGCCGACCAGCCGCCTTGTGCGAAGAGGCGGTGATCTTGGGTATAGGTTTCACGGTGGGAAGTTCAAAAATGTTGCCCGCTTCCTGATCAGCGGCACGTTCCTCTCCATATTGCAGGACGAGTTGCCCCGACGGAATACCGGCCGTTTCAGCCGTGGCTAGGCGCAATTTGCTCATCGAACATGTCTCCTACGGCCAATGTCTCGAAATAGGCCAACGCGCCCTTTGTAGTCGACGCCACCTCGCGCTTTAAGGCATCACGCATTAGCGGGGTCGGAGCTGTTGCATACCGCTGATAATCGAATTGTAGCGTTATGAGTTCGTCGGTCTCGTCCTCCGCAGCGCGACTTATGTTATGAATGCAGCGATCCGCATACGCTGACGTTTCCAAAATATCGGCGGTCATTCTTGCGGTATACCCGGACAAGCCCTTCGGCCAAGGTCTTCCAAGGTATTCTATCAGACGTTTGATCCCCGGTGGTAAATCTTCGTCGTTCACTTGCGTTGTGGACACGACGCCTATTTGCGTGACGCTTCGCTTTTTCGGCCCGCTCGGCAACAAAAGTGCCATTTCGATTATGGATTCGGCTGCTTCCTCTAGCAGTTCTGTGAAGGGATGCGGATGAGATATGAATTCAGCAACAGGGAGAGCGCCACTTGTAGGACGCAGCCGCAATCTGTGCTGGAATTGCAGCGAGAGCTTGGTGGGTTCCACGCGGTAAATGAAGCCGTTTTCATGTTGGATATCAACACGGAACGTTTCTTGGTGGGTGACATTGAATTCGACTTTTCGCCCGTTGATCCATCGATCCAACATCGGAGTAAGCGCGTTGACAATCACGTCGCTTGGGGCGAAATGCGGTTCAAGAAAAAACCCTATCGTCGGAGTCGACGCAAGTTTGTCGCACCAGCTCACGATGTTCCCCCCCGTTGGTGAATGGTGGGCAATTAAGCACTTTCTCCAAGAATTTCCAACGCCTGTCCGTGGGGCACCGAATTTTGCCCCATATCGCTACCCCTGCTGATACCCCTGCCCCGCACTCTCGGACGGTTCGCTTCATTTATCGTTGAATTCGTTGCACTTGGGCGCTGGATTATTCGAAGCCAGCGCCTGTTTGAATGTTTGCTGCTCATGCGGCACGAGAGTTGGAGTCACTTTCGGTCGCAGGTGTTCAGGGTCAGTGTCATGACCTTAAGATGCTCGTCGATGCGTTTTAGAACTATTGCCGGGAGTATCTCCCGCTCCGGCAAATGCCACCAATGTTGGTTGACCAGTGCGACTGTCTCTGTCACCGCTTCTCGCACAGCTTGCTCGGACAGCCTGGAGCGGTTTGCGAATGCTTTCCACCGCGACGCGGTGAGTGCCTTGAACGACCGCTCCCGGCCCAGGGAGAGTGCCATAGCGTCGGTTGGAATGTACGGAACGGTCGATAGCACATCGTAAATCGGGGCAAGAGCCGGTCCATCGCCATCTCCGGGATAGATGAGCGACCAATTCTTCAAATGCATGTCGCCATTCCCGGTCAAAGCTGCCAAGGCCAACCGACGGACGAATTCGAGTGCTGCCTCAGGTGACACAGCCTCGTTCAAGGTAGCCGCGATGTGGTGAAAGGCAGCGCCCTCATATTTGCGGGAGGGTTGGACGCCGAACACCTGAGCGAAATCCTCGATATGGATTCTCTGGCCGCCAACGCCTCGATCAAAGCGCTTGACCAAAAGAACCGGCCCCACGGATTGGGCGTCGAGCTCCTCGGGAATGTTTTCCAGGGCGGACCTCTCGACCAACTCATGGTCAGGAACATTCATTCCTATGGCAGCCGCAAGAGCTAGATTGGCGTATTCATTCTCAGACACCCCCGGGAACGTCGCGGGCGGGAATTTTGCGATGTAAAGGCCCGGTTCGCCGTCAATCGGTAGCGTCAAGCCACCGCCTCCCTCCTTGATAACAGAGAGCTTCATCTGCACGCCAGCCAGCGAGAAGCGAGCTTTGGGCTTTTCGTTCGAGAGGGTGCCACCGCTAGGCAAGACTTGCACCGCCCCCGACATATCGGCACCAAGCACTGCCAAGAGATCGAAGTCGTTGTGTCGGCGTACGCTTTCTTGGTGATATCTTTCCATCGCCTCCCGCAGCTTGCCCTCCGGCAGAAGATTGGCAAAGAACGCAGGGAGGATGCCCGCGAGGGGCTTCGGGTCACGCCTGAGTTCACCACCAGCCGACCGAAATGAAAGGCTGAGAATTGGGGACCCGCCTCTTGCGCGATAGTCCTGTTCAAAGATCAGCGCATGGGCTGGGCTGCGGACAATGTTGCCAATCTTGCGCCCGCCTAGGAGTACGTCGAGCGAATGTATCCTCGTGCTGGTCATTGACGTATCCCGCGCCCCCTTTTAACGCCGCGAAGCAGCCCTTTTCTGCGCTGCCGAGATGGCTTCCCGTTTGGTGGTCGGGAAACCTGCCAACCCATAAGCTCTGATCATCGAGCCAAATCGCTCGGTGAACATCTGGTGTGTGGGAAGGTCTGGGTCTGCCTCGATCAGCGCAAGGGTGACGTAACCGAACGTAGCGTGTAACCGCCGGATGCCATCCAGGAGCTGATCATCGGAGTAGTTGCGCCTGCGCTTAGGCACACGACAGCGGCACTCATATCCGACTGTCGCATACGCACCCCGAAGACCACCAAAATGCTCGGCATACGTTCTGCAACAAGGCGTGTACTGACAGTAATCAATGATGGCCGACGACAGCTTCCCCTTTTCTCTTAAGAGCCGTTCAAGCCGATCGATCATGTCTTGTTTGGAGAAGGCGTAGCCGGCTCGGCGTGCCATCTGCTGTTGGGCTTTTGCGAACTGCCTTGTCCCGACTATTGGTTCCATTACTCGTGTTCTGATCCATAAGCTTGGAGGATTTCGCTTAACCGGCCCTTTCATTCGCTGTGTTTTTCTGTTGTAGACGTAGTACCCGACCATCAACTCGCTTGTGAGAACAGTTCTGACGCGTGCCAACGTCCAAGTCTCACCGTTCGTGGAAGGGATGTCCTTGTCGTTTAATTCTCGGGCGATGTTTGACATGCTTTGGTTTTGCCCAACGAACATGCGGAAAATTTGCCGGACGGTTTGGATTTCATCGATTGGGCCGGGCACGAAGACAACACGATCGGTGCTCAGGCCCTTTTGTTCGCCCCAACCCAGGATAAATCGGGGCTGTCCATCTTTGCTGACCAATAGTCGTCTTATGCCGTAGGGTATCTGGCCGCCTTGCTTGAACCCTAAGCGAGCTTGCTGTTTCTGGGCCCTGGAAACTTTCTCCGACAGTTCGCGGCTGTACTCGCCAGCCATCACCCGCTTGAGATTCTTGACGATAGCCGAAACCATGCTGCCGTCATTCTCGAACGGCTCGCCGCAATATTCCACGGCAACCCCGGCCTCTCGGCAAAGAAACTCATAGTGGGCTGATTGGTCTGTATCCTGAAACCGACCCCAGCGGCTTACGTCCAGAACCAAAATCGCCGAGTAGATGCGTTGGCCAGTCACCACATCGCTCAGCAACTGCTTGAGGCCATCCCTGCCTTTCAAACTCAAGCCACTTCTACCGGCGTCGGTATAGGTCTCGACAACGGCGAACCCCCGTATTTCGGCAAATTCTGCAATGGCAGCCGTTTGGCTTTCGAGAGAATAACGCTGATGACCAGTTGACATCCGAATGTATTGCGCGGCTGGAATGCGAAGCTCTGTCGTAACATTGGTCACTATAGTGCCTCCTCCCTGTAGCGTTTCGAGGGTGGATATTATATCGGCGGCCCGGTCGATCCAATGAAACTAGAGTGGATATGTTCCCTGCCTACCGATGGCCGGCTGATGCAGGCCTCTGATTGCCTTTCCAGGGGCGACTATTCCAGCTTTCGATAGCGGCGGCCCGATCAATGCATATCGGCCCCGACGCTCCGCATTCGTCGCAGATAATGACCACGCGCATCTCCCGCGTGACATGGGGCCTAACTTCTGTGCTGGTGCAGAACGGGCAAGCGTTGGGGGTCATCTTTCCTCCGGCTACGGAGCAGCGCAAATCAGCGGTGGCCATGTGTGAATCGGACCCCACCTTGTGCAGTATTTTAGAGAGCTTGGCGGGTGGTGGCGACAGGAAGGGCCACAATGATGCTGATGTTGGAAGCGTAACGGCAAGGCAACGGGTGAAATTCTGGGTCCGAATAAAACCCCTGCCCTTACCCCCACTCACGCTGGTGAATGTCGAGCCACCCTTGACTATTGAATTCGTTCTGAATTTAGCGCGGGTCGATTGGGCTAGCTTCTGTTCGGGTATTTGCTGCTCACCGCGCCGCGCTATTTGACTGATGGCATCGTTACCCACGTGCCATCAGGCTGGCATTCGTTCTTGGTGGATTTGTCTTGCTCCGCCGCGACAACACCAGTGCCGGATAGCTCTCCCCTCACAATGCATCCAGCTGCCGCTGAGGTGCTCTTTTCCCACGCGAAAGTTGCCGAGCATACCATCACCCCGTCTCCTGCCCGTACGGTAGCGCCTGGAGAGAAAGCCTTGCCGTTTAACCAGCAGCTTGGTTGAAACTGCTGCAATGGGGAGTCCTCTGCGAAAGCTGCACCCGAAAGACACAGGAAAAGTGCTATAGCCTCGCATATGCAGCTTATTTGTTTCACGTAGATTTCTCCAACACAGCCCAGTTTTCCCGGAACGGCTCTAGCGCACCGAGCCCCGCGCGGCGATCGCCATGCCGTTGTTGCTGGCAATATTGCGGATTGCGAAATGTTCGTGGGATCACAGCCGGCTATTTCGACTCGTCTAGCTGAATGGCTTGGGCTGAGGGTATTAGGCTAACCTTGGCGACCCCATCCCGATCGAAACCAACCACTCCATATGCAGGCCCGCAGTCCTTCAATTGATCAGCGGCGTCCACTGTGGCAGCCACCTGCTTCGGATCGGCTATCATCGCCGCCATTACCATTTCGCCTGGCTTCTTGGTGTAGGTTTTCCCGATAGGACCATCGTCGTGAAGCGCATCGGAAAGCAGTCTAACGTCCCATCGCTTCACTGCGCTGTTGCAATTCGCAACGAAGGGATTTTCATTGGGCGATGGGCTGTTGGCGCAATCATTTTTGGTCGAAACCAACTGCTTGCGGTTGAGCATCATTGAATCGCCGGTACATGGTTTGAACCGCACCATGTCCCCGGAACTGGCAACGACGAACCCTATTACACCACTTTCACCCTTGATCTCGTACGGACCAGCGCTTTTAACCAGCGACACCTGCCAATTGTCGTTTAGATCTTGCCCTCGTGCCACAGATCCCATGCTCGAAAAAAGAGCAATACTAAGTAGTGCAAATCGTCCCTTCATCATCGATGTCCTCCCTGATTTTGTCTGCGATATAGATAATGCGCCCCTCGTTGTTCACTACAAAGAGAGTGCCGCGATTGCATGGGTCAACATTACTACGACACAGAAGAAACAGTTGGTTGGGCAAGCCAATGATCTGGCGCAGTCGTCTTTCATGTCGACATGCATCGTAAAGCGCTACCGCGTCGGCATTGACCTTTGCATCACCGAGCATCGCAACGCTCTGTGATTTAAAACCTTTCCAAACGTCGTGAGCCATTTCCTTAGCCGCCCCACCAGCCGCACTTTTGATTGCAAAAAGCAAAATTACCACCGCGACCGCTGCAAGTGATTCCAATGCTGACGCAGTCGTTTTTCGTCCCTTGTGTTGGTCGTCGGAATGAAGCTCGAAAAGCAGAGCAGCCAAAACGAGAGCCACTATCACCAACAGCATCAATAAAATGTACCAGGCTTTCAATGGCACAAACGCATACACGAGCACCGTTGTGAAACTGACATCAATTTGAGTGGCGTCGATGCCAAACTCACCGAGGTATGATGTCAGATACGCCCAACCGCTGAAGTAAACCAAGGCGACCGGCAAGGCTGCAACAATCGCTTCACCTAGCGCGCCTCGCATTCCCCCCACTTCGAAATCTCCAGCCTAGAGCTGCCATTAATTGGACACTACACGAGACGCAGCATTGGACAACTCACGCTATTTGCAATGCGGTTTTTCTTATCACCGACCCGCATCTCGGCATCGTTCCCACTTTCTTTGCATCTCTTCAAGGGTGTCGCTTTCGCAGATGGCGAATTCGTCGCCGTAGAGAATGTCGTGGATATCGCGCCTTAGCTCCGGTCCCTCGCCTTGAAGCATAGCGGCGTACAAACCCGCAGGCTCATCGTTGAAGCTTCTCACGAATTTTCTCCACTGCTGCCGATAGTCGTCCAGGACCGAGCGCTGCGAAGTGTGAAGGCGGGCCAAAATGTCCCTACCGTATATGCGAGTTATTTCGACAGCGACCGAATTGAGACGCTTAAGCAGTGCGCGATGTTTCATCGGCCGCGATCCTTTCAAGCTCCGCGATCCTTGATCGGAGTTGCTCCAATTCGCCGATCTCGTTGAGTTTAGCGATCGTCGCGGTTATTGCGGCGCCTTCCTCTGGCGTCACCTCTCCACTAGCCAAACTGCTTGCGATCGTGGTCGCATCAATTGCGTCCAGCTCGATCGCCCTGCCTTTTGGCAATATGCGGTTGAGGACAAAAACGATCGCGTCCCAATCGCCTTTGTTTAGTTTTTCACGAAGCTGGTGAATTGCTGTGTCTGACATGCTTTTGATTGCTGCAATGGCCGCAGCGCTTACAATGTTGCGACTTCCTTTGGCGCGCCCGCCACCAGTGCCAGGAAGAAATTTCCCATCTGGTTGGCGATCCGGGAGGCGGACCACGCTAAAATTGGCGGTATCTGGCGCATGAGTGGTCATTATAGCCACCTCACCGAAATTCCTCTGGAATAGGCCCAAGCGGCGATTTCAGCGGTTAAATTTGAACGTGGGAACGAATGTCGCGCTTTCCAGTAGTTTCGTCGCTGGCGTGACGCGCCATTGAACGCTGACGCTATGGCTGCGGTGGTAATTCTAGGCGTGGTCGGCAAAAATATCGTGGGGGGCAGATTTAGGCGGTTGCTCATGCCGCTTTGCCGTCCATCACAAGGTCGTAAGCGGCGGCTGGCGTCATGTCCGTCATTACGGCGATTGTGCTGACTATCGATGAGATCGCCGTCCGCGTATCGTCGACGATTGTAGAGCGAGCCTCATGCGCCTCCAATGCTTTCTCTGCCGCTGCAAGTGCCGCCTCGCGATTTGGCCCGATCGCAATCGGGTCCGAAAGATCCGGCTTTCGCTGAAAATCCGATTGAAGCCCTGTCCGTTCGATGTGGCCGGTTATAGCGAGCTGATGCTGAACCATGTTCCACAAATTGTCGTCTCTCACATTGGATAGATCGCGACCACCACGCGACAGCGCGCTCAACTCGAAATGGTTCAGATTGGGAATACGCATCGCTTGCTCTGCAGTAGTCAACGAAGCAAACTTCTGCCGTTGTTCACTTTCGAGAGGCGCATTGGTCAGCGGTGCCGGTTCGTAAATTCTAGCGTTTGCGGTCGCGATTGCGCGAGCTTCGGCAGTCCCGGCAACGGCGAGGTTGCGAAGGTCCGGCGCAACCCGAACCGCGACCTCGCGAAGGTGATCGGCGCGTGCATTTGGCGTGAAGCGGTTGTTGGCCATGGTGACATGCTCGACGATACTTTCAAGCGCTGCGGCAAGGCGGCTCGCCTGGACAGCTACCGGGCTAGTCGAAGCCGTGAGCGAGGTCGGCAGCACGGCGGGTGCGATCTGTCCGCCCTCATGATTGATGGTCAGGACGAGCGCACGCGGGTTGCGATTCAATAGTGCCTGCATTGTGATTTCTCCAAGAGATTGTCTAGCTTGCGCAGACAATCCCCTTGCTTTTTCAAGGTGTCAATATGTATTTTTCACTTTTTACACATATATCTTGCCAACATCCCACAACTTTACTTAGATAACTCGCAACCAACTTGAAAATCTCGCCGGATTTAATTCGCAAATGCTTTGACTTCGATCGCACGATCATTGGGATCGCCATCGCAATCCCACACACCGTTGAGCAGCAAACACCACAACAGATGGTTGTTCGTTGATCATCGCAATGAATTCAACGCGTTATGCGACGACAAGCCATCCAATCGGACGCGCGGGTGTTCACAGGGGTAAATTGGCTGGAAAATTGGGCTGGCGCTATGACGCTATGAAAAATCTATGATCGAAACGCTTTCATAGCGTCTATTTTCCCTTGTTTTTCAAGTGGTTGTAGGTCTGCCGCTATGATAACTATGATCTTTCTATAAAGAGAGAGAGAATAAAGAGAGATAGAGAGGGGTATAAACAGGGAGTATATACGCGTCCTAGGAGCCGATCGGGAAAATCATAGTAGATCATAGCGGATACCCTACAAGTCCTTGAAAACGGTTGAAAAAATGGCGTTGCTATGATGCCGCTATGATGGTTTCATTCATAGCCTTGCGCCGGGCCATAATTTTCAACGTTTGATTTGGCGTCCAAATTCCACAAAACGCCGCGTTTATTAGGATCATCCTGAAAATAAGCCCGTCCAGCTTGGGCGATCCGCGAATATTTGAGAGCGGCAATTGCGGTGCCGAGCGTCTTGGCTGGCACCGGCTTGATGCCTCGCTGCCCTAGCAGCCTGCCAACGGCAGCGGTGCTGATCCAGCCGCCACGAAAGCCCGGCAAGCTATCCTCGACCGCTTCGGCTAAGAATTGCTCCAGCCAGCCCCGGCTTTCGATCAACGCTTCTGCGGTGCTGTTGGTGGCCGGCGCTCGCTTGGGGATCGCGCCGCGCTCGATTGGATAGTTGAGCAGATAATGCGCGACTATCCTCAATCCCATCTTGTGGCCGCCGTTCTGATGGTCGCCCAACCAATTGTACAAATTGTTGAAGTAAGTATCGTCCATCCCGCGCAAGCGAAGATCGTCAACCGTTTGGATTGGGCTGTAGAAGATTGCGAAGCGCCGCCCGTTTGCGGTGATAGGAATTGCGTCTTTGTAGTTGCTGAAAAACAGCCAATTGGATGGCGTATCGGCCATCTTTTGATTGACGCCCTTCCCTTCTATCTCAAGTTCTGTTTCGGTCACGAATGGCTTTAGCGTTTCAACCATATCGCGCCTTTCGTCGGTCTTGATTTCATCGACCAAGAAAAACAATTTGCCATCCATCCAGCCGTTAAATTTGCTGCCGCTGTCGTTTAGCTGCTTCGCCTTTGGCTGATAAAAATACTGCTTGTCGATTGCGTTCCTCATCACCTGTTTGAAGACGTTCTTTCCGACTCCTTCGGCGGATTGGATGACCGGAGCCCATGGGATTTTGAAGCCCGGAAAGCGGGCGTTGTGAGCCATGAATGCAAGTAAGATGTTGCGATCACTCTCAACCGGCAGCACCAATTCCAAGTGGCGCAAGAATGGCGATGGATCGCCCGCAAGGGTTTCGATTTTGGCTGGAACGTAGGTGTTGACGTATGATCGCCCTAATCCATCGTGGATGAACGCACCTGTGGGCAAATCGGGACGGAAGCAAGTGCCATCGACTTTCGGCACCGTCCAGACTGTCGAGCGCGTTGCAGCCTTCCACGGTTCATCTGTGACCTTGCCTTGCGTGTCGATGATAAACCGTTTGCCGCCGTATGAAGCGTTGAAGCTGCCGACATCGTACCTAATGCCGCGCGGTCCAATTATTCGGTTTTCAGGACCGATCAGCACGCAACTTTGAAACCATTGCTGTTGTTCCTGCGGTGTCAGCAACTCGCCAAATTGCGGTGCTGCATTTGGTGTCTGCGGTACGTTTGGCGATGGTTGCGGTTGTGCCGGCACATTGCCAACGCTACCTAGTGTCAACTGCGCATGAAGGCCGGGAACGCGCCTAACGATGGATTGCCAGCCCAATTCGGTGTTTCTGATCGATCCCCATTGCTTATGATCTTCGCTAACGTCGTCGCGTTCGTATTTCACGCACCACGCCGACCAAAGATCAAATAGCGCCTGCTCACTCGCCAACGTCCAGCCGGCTTGCTTGAAGGCTGCGGTGAACGCAATCCACTCGCCACGGTTCAATCTGTTCGGATCGGTCAAGTCCAGTGCACGTTGCAATTCTTCGAGCGACGGCGCGGCTAATTCAGGATCGCCAAGCTCATGGCGTTGGCCGTTACCGCCTTCGATGACGTTGACGGATGCCAGGGCTTGATCAAGCTGGTCTGCGGTTGTGACGTAGCCAGTGCCGGATAGCGCGAAGCACGTCACAAGATGCGGCTGCTCCGGGTTCTTACGATGGAACGTACCGGCGAGACGAAGCACCCGCGTCGGATCGCAAATTTTAGGATCGCCGTCGAATAGCTGCCTCAACTTCCGCTGTGTCGCTGTAAAGCGGTCGAGATCACGATGCGGCAGGATTTTCCAGTACACATGAAAGCGTCCCGGCGATGTTTGAACACCAAATGCCGGTTTGGGAAACCAACCGTTTGCTAATTCAAAGCTTGATTGGGCGCTCACGTTGTCTAGGTCAATCGCTTGGACGCGAACGGATTTGACGTTTGCAATTGTCAATCCCATCCCGTCCATGTCGGAAATGTTGATGAAAACGCCGTATCCTTGCTTGTTAAATGAGCATATTTCATTCCAAAGCTGTTGAAGCAGTCCACGCCTAACGATTGATGGTCTTCCCTTGTCCAATTCATGGATTATTCGAACATCAATGATGCATGTATCTGGATTGTCTCCCGTGAGTGCAGACACGTGCGCATATGCTTGCGCATAATCTAGCACAAGCGGCTTGCCTGCCGGCATTTCTACGGCTATAGAGGTAATCATATGCTTGATCCTTTAGCCCGGCTCGCTTGCACATTGCGCGCCGGGTTTTTCTTTGCCGATTTGGAGCATCAAATCTGTGATTTGGCGCTCATATGTCCGGAATTGTTGTTAAATCAGATGGTTAGCGGCGATTACGCGCCGATCAAGCGCCACGGGTAGCGCTTGGGGTTATCAACTGCCCGTCCGGCTCTGCATAAATTGCTCGATATCGGCGCGCCTCCAGTACCGGCGACCGTTGATCACAGAAGGCCGGGGGAAGTTGGTGACGGGCGGCGTATAGCGGCCAGATCGCCGGTCAAAGCTGCCGTGTAGCCAACGATGGAGCGACATCGCCGTGATACCGATTTCAGCGCAAACGGCAGGCGCGGGAATATAGACGTTCTTGTCAGACGACATGGTGGATGCCTCGAAATAGGGATTGCCGCGTAACCTGCGGGTTCGGGCAAGCATCCACTTGCGAGCACCGGTCCAACCGGCTTGCGGCATCCACCGCTTGCACCGCATGTCGTCGCGGCGACGGCCTGCAAATCAGGCATGAACTGATGTGAGCCTAACAGCTAAAAACAGTCAAGGCCGAAACATAACATTCCCGCACTATGTTATAGAATAGGCTCTCCTACGCCGACTTTTTAAAGATCGTTACATTGTCTGCGGTGATTGCTTGGACGCGCTTCGCCCATTGTTCCAAAGCATCGCGCTTTTCATCTTGATAATCGTAGCGGTTATAGATTGCGGCAACGCCGCTCACTTTGCCCGTCTTGTGATTTAGAATTGCTTCGGTCACTTCCTGCTTAATTCCAAGCTTTGCGAGTTCTGTTGCACATGTGCGGCGCAAATCATGCAGGTGCCAATCAGCCAATGCCGGTTCGCCACAGTGCTTATCGAGCGCATTCTTGCCATTGGAGAAGCCGCTGAAAGGCGTCTTGGCTGTTGTGGTGAACACATATTCAGATGGGTTGCCGTCCGCGTCTGCGATCCTTGGCAATCCTTCGATGATCGCTTTTGCCAGCGGTGCTAGCGGCACGACGTGCAGCCGCGAATTCTTGGTGCGTGATGCTTCAAGCGTGATTGCGTCCTGATCGTCTGAAAGTTCGTGCCACTTCAAGTTGGCGATCTCGTCGCGGCGTTGGCCGGTCAACAATAGCAGTTGCACCATCGGCCCAAATGGATAGCCGCATTTCTCTGCCGCCTTCCAAACGGTTTTGATTTCCTCATGGGATAGCACGCGGTCGCGGCTGGCCGCCTTAGCCGGCGCTTCCGCAAGTTCGATGATGTTGCGGCCAATGGCGCGTGCAACTGGTTTCCAGCGGAAGAATGCAGACAGAACCGCAAACGCGTTCCGACGTGCGCCGGGCGTGAGCTTCGCCAACAGCTTTTCAATGTCCCGGTAATCGAGCGTGCGAATGTCGGTGACGTGCTTCCAATGAGGCTTGATGTTGGTGGCTATGATGCGATCGTATTCGTCTGCGGTCGATGCCTTGACCGCCCTGCCCTTGAAGCCGGTTGCGCGGGCGGTTTTGATGAATTCATCAAACCACGCGTTGACGCTGGTGCGGTCAATCTTCTGTTGCCGGGGATCGTTGCCGCGCTTCGCGTCCGCAATTACCTTTTCGGCAGCAGCGCGAGCTTGGGTTACGCTAAGCGCTTGCGTTGAGGATACGATGTTGCCGGCGCGATCGTTGGAGCCGATTTCATCATAGCGTCCGATGGTCACTTTCGCGGCTTTGCCGTCGATCTTCGTTCGCACGGCCCATGACAAAGCACCACTTGGTTGCATCACCAGATAGAGCCCGGCTTGGGCGCTGTCTGGTATCTCTTGCCGTGTCGTTTCTGGCTTCAATGCGGTGATGAAGGCGGCGGCTTTTTTGAACTGGCCGGGGATCGGTCCAAGCATCGGTTTCGGCTCCGGGGTAACGTCAGGGGTAAACTGGGGTACGTTATTCCACGTTATGGAGCGATATGCAAACCGATGCTCTGCCGGCCAACAACGGCAATAAATTGTGGTAAATCAACATGTTGATTGATGGCCGCGTTATCAACTGTTACCCATTGGGGTGTGCTGGCACAAAATTTGTAAACCGAAGGTCGGCGGTTCGATTCCGTCCGGGGGCACCACCATTCGCTCTTCGAGCTCCGGGTGGCGGGCCACCCCAAGCCCTTAGACGCAGGTCCTCCGAAACCCCGGTGTAGAGCGATTACGAGCGCCGCCACTCTCTATGAGGCGCTCGCGATTTGGGCCGACACGTTCGTCCTGGTGAACGTATTCCTCACCCTCACAGATTTGTAGACATAAGCAGCCCAGATGCCGACCCCCACAAAAGACGCCAGGGGTGCCACCAGCGCATCGCCTGCGAGCACCTGGTTCACCGGAACGCCCAGAACTGACGAAGTCCAGATCGTATCCAGGACAAAAACGACAGGGATCGCAAGGCACTGAAGCAGAAACAATTGCGGGAACCGGCGGCTTCGCCGCAGCATCGAAACCAGCACAACCAGTTGAAGCGCCAGAAATGCGAGATTGAGGGCAACCTCCCCATACACCGCCAGCGGCCCATTTGGGAGAGTCATGAGTTGCCGGTAGCCGTCGGCCGAATTGGCGAAGTCGGCGAGCGTGCGCAGCGGTGACAATGTCTGACCGATCGCCAGCAGCATCAGCCAGCCACCGAAGCCCACAAGAGCCTCAGGATTCTGTGACGGCTTCGCGGCTGATCGAACAGCAAAGAAAACAGGCACGCCGATCAGCAGCAGCACGATCGCCCAATGCCAGATGGAAAACGTCCCCATTTATTCCCCCCTTTTTTTACCCTTTTAAGTTGTATCAGATTTCAAATTCAACTCAAGAGCTGAATTTTTCGTAGACAACGATACCGAAGCGACGATTTCTCCTGCCTGCTCCCTCACACCCCGATCGCCACCACCAATATCTGTTCTGTCCCGGAAGCGGCCGGCTGCCATCCGCGGGAACACTCCTGAGAAACGGCTAGCGGACTGCCCCTCCCTGGCACTTTCGGCTCGCGTGAAAAGCGAAGAACGCGGGCGGGAGCCTTCAGCCGTTCTGTCGGCAGGAACACAAACTCGATGTGCACCAGGCGATCGGCGCTCCCTCAACCCAGAAATCTGCCGGTCAATGCGGCGCAGCGCTCGTTTCCCAGGGCAAGGGAAACGGGATCCATTTCAGATCCGAAGCCTTTCCATCGGTGCTTTTATCGACGCCGCGGCTGCAACGATCGACCTTGTCCTGCCTCAAACCATCGGATGAGCGGCAAGCGCCGCCGGGCGTCGGCGAGACTCGGTTGGTGCGGATCGATGAGCCTATTTTGGCGGCCTACAGCGCTCTTTGCGGGCAAGGCATCCCGGCGGCATCACCGCAGCGTGAGGCCGTGGGGACCGGCCTGGCGCTCATTTGTTCCGACTGGCGCACCAGTTCGGCGAAGACAAGCGCGAAACTTCCCAACATGACAAAGACAATGATCAGGCGTGCTACCGGCAATATGTCGGCCTCGTCTGGCTGGCGCATGTCCCCTGGCATCAGGATCCGCGGGATCACGCGCACAAATCTAACGTGCCGCAGCGTCCTTTGCGTCCCGAAGGATAAGGTAGATGCTGCGGGCGCCCCACGCCACCCATGCCGGCTAACATGATCGGTCCGGCTTTACGAGACCTTAAGCCTGGCCTTAACCATCACATTCGGTCGCGCCACGACATCAACCGCGACCGCCCCGTGCGGCGGCACCGCCGCACCGTCGCTTCGTGAACCGGCAGAGGCTCTCTTTGCAGACCCGCCCGCCTCATGCTACCCCGGCGCTGGCGCGGCCGAAACCTGCCGGCGCCAATCGGTCGCGATCGGGAAGCCATGAGCACAGCCGCCAACAGCATCGCTTTCGTCTCGTCCGAGACAACAGACGCCAAGGCGGCGCTGGAGAGCCTGTCGGCGCGCTATGGCCAATGTTCGGTCGCCGAGGCGACTGTTGTGGTGGCGCTGGGTGGCGACGGCTTCCTGTTGCAGACCTTGCGCGACACGATGGGTACGGGAAAAAAAGTCTACGGCATGAACCGTGGCACAATAGGCTTCCTGATGAATGAATACCGGTCCGGAGGACTCACCGAGCGCATCGCGGCCGCGGTCGCCGAAACGATCCGCCCGCTGGAGATGCTGGCAACCACCTCGAATGGCGAACAAGTCACGGCGCTGGCGATCAACGAAGTTGCGCTGTGGCGTCAATCCTATCAGACGGCCAAGATCCGCATCAGCGTCGATGACCAGATACGGCTCGAGGAACTGAACTGCGACGGCGTCATGATCGCGACGCCGGCCGGATCGACCGCATATAATCTTTCCGCGCACGGCCCTATCCTTCCGCTCGACGCGCCCCTTCTGGCTCTCACGCCGGTCAGCCCGTTTCGTCCGCGACGCTGGCGCGGCGCATTGCTTTCCAACAAGGCGACCGTGCGCTTCGACATTCTGGAGTCGGAAAAGCGGCCGGTGAACGCAGCCGCCGACCACACGGAGGTCAAGGCGGTGACCTCGGTCACGGTACGGGAATCGCCGACTGCCACCGCGACTTTGCTATTCGATCCCAACCACTCCTGGAACGAACGCATCCTGGCCGAACAGTTCCGTTACTGAGCCGGCACAGAGACAAGCGGCCGGATTAAGCATCGCGATTAAGGTTACAACTTCACAATCGCGCCAATCCTGCCCGTTTCTGTTGACAAATCGTGGGCTTGCGCCTAATCGCAATACCAATCTTGCAGGCGCGTGGCGCTTGCCGCGACGAATGACGTTGCGCTTCCCCGAACCAGCCAAAGACAGCAACACTTGTCCTCAGACACGACGATCGCTCAAGAAGCGTTGACCTTTTCAGACCTCGGCCTATCGCCGAAGGTGCTTTCCGCAGTCACCGATGCCGGCTACACCCAGCCGACCCCGATCCAGGCTGGCGCGATCCCGCACGCCTTGCTCGGCAAGGACGTGCTGGGCATTGCCCAGACCGGCACCGGCAAGACCGCCTCCTTCGTGCTGCCGATGCTGACCCGGCTCGAAAAGGGCCGCGCCCGCGCCCGCATGCCGCGCACGCTGATCCTGGAGCCGACGCGTGAGCTTGCCGCGCAGGTCGAAGAAAACTTCGTCAAATACGGCAAGAACCACAAGCTCAACATCGCGCTGCTGATCGGCGGCGTGTCGTTCGACGAGCAGGACAAGAAGCTGGAGCGCGGCGCCGACGTGCTGATCGCTACGCCAGGCCGTCTGCTCGACCACCGCGAGCGCGGCAAGCTGCTCCTCAACGGTGTCGAGATCCTGGTCATCGACGAGGCCGACCGCATGCTCGACATGGGTTTCATTCCCGACATCGAGCGCATCTGCGAGATGATCCCGTTCACCCGGCAGACGCTGTTCTTCTCGGCGACCATGCCGCCAGAGATCACCAAGCTGACGGAAAAATTCCTGCATGCGCCGGTGCGCGTCGAGGTCTCCAAGGCCGCGTCGGCGGCCACCAACATCATCCAGCGGCTGGTCAAATCGGGTTCGAAGCCTTGGGACAAGCGCGAAACGCTGCGCAACCTGATCAAGGCCGAGGACGCGGAGCTGAAGAACGCGATCATCTTCTGCAATCGCAAGATCGAGGTTTCGGAGCTGTTCCGCTCGCTGCTGAAATATGATTTCGACGCCGGTGCGCTGCATGGCGACATGGACCAGCGCGCGCGCATGCAGATGCTGGCCAATTTCCGCGACGGCAAGCTGCGCTATCTCGTCGCCTCGGATGTCGCCGCGCGCGGCCTCGACATTCCCGATGTCAGCCATGTCTTCAACTACGACGTGCCGATCCATGCCGAGGACTATGTCCACCGCATCGGCCGCACAGGCCGCGCCGGGCGCTCGGGCAAGTCCTTCACCATCGCCACCAAGTCCGACACCAAATATATCGACGCCATCGAACGGCTGATCGGCACCAAGATCGAGTGGCATGACGGCGACCTGTCGACGGTGGTTGCCAGCGAAGGCGAGGACGATGCTCCGCGCCGCGGCAAAGGCGCGCCGCGCCGCGCCGGCCGCAAGGACGAGGACCGCAGCGACAGGGGCGGACGCAAGAAGGGCGGCGAGCGTCGCGGCGGACACAGCGAGGAAGATGCCGCGACCGCGGTTGCTCAACCGCAGCCCGATGTGGCCGAGACGGCCGATATTGTCGAACGGCGCACGCGCAAGGATGCAATCCGTTCGGAAAACACCGAACGCAAATCATCCGACCGCAATGAGCCGCGCGCACCCGAGCGTGGTGACACCAGGCCGCAGCGCAGTAACAACCGCCCTGCCCGCCACCATCAGGAAGACAACGACACCACCGTCGGCTTCGGCGACGACATGCCGGCCTTCATGCGCATCGTCGCCAAGGTCTGATTCCAGCCAGCAAGCCGGCTACCCGGCTTGCCTCCTTTTTTGCCCTGCCGCCAAGAGCAATTCGAGGAAAAGCCGCCTGGCGCTTTTCCGTCCGGAATTGCGTGGAAACGAAGCATTGGCGCGGTTCAGCAATTCTATTGGACGCTGGTCCGCTCCAGGTCACATCGGTCCGGGCATCATCTTGGTCGGTTTCTCCAGCATCGGAAACTCGGCCTTGTCGCATTTCACCTTCGGATTCGTCGGACTGAACATGCCGTTCGGATTGTCATCGAGCCAGGCGTGAAGATCGTAGTGGACGAACTCCTTCGGGATCAGGGGGTAGTGCCCCTCCATCGGGCCCATGAAGGTTTGACCAAACAGCTTTGGTGGCTCCTTGACGTCCGGGGTCAGCGGCACCAGCCACTCCACCCCAACCAAATGCAGGCCTTTTTTCGTTGGTTCGTAGATCAATACATTGGGATGCATCGGATCTAGTTTCTGGCCGACACTTGGAACGTTGACGAAATGGATGCCCATGGCGCCCTTCGGATAATCCATGGAGCCGGGTATCTTTTCTCCACTGTAATAGACGCAGCCGACTGTCGACAGGTAGAGATCGCGGACGGCGGCGGTGTAGTCCTGATATTTGGCGAGCGATTTCTTCAACGCGTCGATGTCGGCCTTGTTGGCGTCCTCGGCATGAGCCGTGGCGAGGCCTAACCATGCACTTACAATGCTTGTCAAAGCGAGGACGCCGCAGCGCCCAAGACTGGCTGTTCTTGTCATGCATTCCTCCCAGATTTCATGATCTGGCCGTGCAAGACCGAGGCGGCAAAGATGTTGATTGCGCGGCCGATTAAACCGCCCCATCCCCTCTGGAACAGCGTCGATGCTAATCCTTTCCACGGCTGCGGAAAAGCACTTATTAGATATTGCTAATTTTATTTGACCGCCGTCATGAAACCGGGCGCCAAAATACGCCTGGATAAAAAAACGGCCCCCGATGGGGGCCGTTTTTCGCATGAGACGCGATTCCGCTCAGGTGAGCGGCGACAGCTGGATCTCGACGCGTCGGTTCTGGGCCCGGCCCTCGGCCGTGGCATTGGAGGCGACGGGCCGCGTCTTGCCAAATCCGGTGACGGCGAAGCGGCGCTGATCGACGCCCTGGCCGGACAGATAATTCGCGACCGCCAGCGCACGGCGCTGCGACAGATCGAAATTGTGCTGGTCGCCACCGGTCGAATCGGTATGGCCGAAAACGTCGACCGTGGTCTGCTTGAACCTCTTCAGCACCAGCGCCACCGAATTCAGCACCTGGTAGAAGCCGGGCTTCACCGCGTCCTGGTCGGTGTTGAAGGTGATGTCGGACGGCATGTTGAGGATGATCTGGTCGCCGCTACGGGTGACACTGACGCCGGTGCCCTCGAGCTGCCGGCGCAATTCAGCCTCGTTCTGGTCCATGGTGGCGCCGATGGCGCCGCCTGCCAGCGCGCCGATGCCGGCGCCGATCAGCGCATTGCGGCGGTCATTGCCGCCGGCAAGCAGACCAAGGCTGGCGCCTGCCAGAGCGCCAAGACCCGCCCCCGCGGCCGTGTTGGAAATCTTCTGGTCGCCCGTATACGGATCGGTGGTGGTGCACGCGGTCACGAGCAGAGCCGTCGCCATAACGACGAGCACGGTCTTCTTCATAGGATGGTCCCTCTCCAAGTCACGCCTTACGATGGCGCCAAATCAGCCCTTGTCGCGACTTGTACCATGAAATGCGGCGAAAAACGGAACGGGAAAAGTGGCCGTCGCGGCTTTTCCCCCGGGTCCGTTGCGCATCGAAGCACCTTGGCGGGCTACCAGAGATTCTTGCCGTCAATGACCACCACTTCGACCCTGTCGAGGTCGAAGTCATCGAACAGCCGCGAGTTGACGCTGATCTTCGGATTGTCAAAATCCGGCTCGCCGGTCGACCAGTCCGGCGTTTCGGTGAAGGTGCCGCAGCCGCAGGTTGCGCAAAAACCATGCTTTACGGTCTTCGAGCCCCATTGGTAGAAGGAAACGTTCTTCAGCGGCGTGATGAGCTTGAACTGCGACGGGGTGTAATAGGCCCAGAGCGAGCCGCGTTTCGAGCAGAACGAACAGGTGCATTGTGTCACCGTCCGCGGCGCCTCCGACACCTCGAATATCGTCGCCTTGCAGTGGCAGCTTCCCTTGATGGCCATGAACATCACCTCTCCATTGTCCGTCGCCCAAGCGGCAAGGCACCATAAAGAAGCGATCCTGACAACCGTCCGTCAGCAGACGCGTCTGCCGAATGGCGTTGGCCGCCGGCGCAGCATCAAAAAGAGCGCGGCGGCACGAACAGGCATATTGTCTTGCCGGCATCGAGACCGGCCTGATGAGCGCACCAGTGAAACTCGCCGTCAGGGCTGTCCTTGATGCGCTTGTCCGTCATGGGAACCACCTCGCCGGTGCCGGCGATCACGTAGCCCTCGGGTTTCTCCAGCACCTCGCCGGTATGCGTGGCACGACAGTCATAGTTGGCGCAGCAGGCGAATGGATAGCTCCAACCCTGCGGCTTTGCCGCCGTGGGCTTGGCGTCATGAGCAAAGGCAGCTGGCGCGAACATCGCGATCACGCCGACGGCGAACAGGGAAAACATGAGTCGGCCGACCGGTTGAACGGCTCGGGCCGATCTGGGCGTGGCAGCGGACATAGGACGTTCCTTTCGAGCGTCAAGCATTTCGCCTGCCCGTTCCCGGAACGTTTCTTCCCAGTGGCCGGATCGTCAGTCGCAGATATGCCGCGTCCGGCCATAAATGCTTTTTGTCTCCCAGCGCTTGGATGCTGGGCTGATTCCTTGGTCGGCGCAAGAAGCCGCAGCGCCCGGATATGGGCGCACGCGCATGACATACTGCTACCGCTGACGAGATTCAGGCCAGGTTTGTTCCCGGCAGGCGGGGCATGCAAACAACGGGATTGATCCGGAGTGGTTCCAGCCGGCCGATCGTCAGATGCGCACAATCACATGCTCTTGATTGCCGATGACATTGCCGCAGATCGTCCGCGATGGAGAACCAGCCGCCCCGCAGCCCGGAAGATGTGGGCAGCCGGATGAACGGCAAACATGCGACGCGCCCGTTTTGGGGACAGGAAAAGACCCTCTTCCCGTACGAGAGCAATACGCCGAATCAGAAACCTTGCGATGGCCGGCGCGCTTGTTGCTGGCACCGGCGGGAGCGTGTGGTCAACCGCTCACCGCACGGCGATACGTCCGCTTTTGCGACGAGCTCGCGGTCCTCGCCCGCATGAGCAGCCTAATCCAGGTCGGCTACCACTTCGCCCGCGCCGCCCTCGATGCGTTGCGACAGCGAGGCTTCCATGAAGTCGTCGAGGTCGCCATCGAGCACGCTGGACGGGTTGGTGCTTTCGACGCCGGTGCGCAGATCCTTCACCAACTGATAGGGCTGCAGCACGTAGGAACGGATCTGGTGGCCCCAGCCGATATCGCTCTTCGACGCCTCGGTCGCGTTGGCGACCGCTTCGCGCTTCTTAAGCTCTTCCTCGTAGAGTCGCGAGCGCAGCATTTCCCAAGCCTTGGCCTTGTTCTTGTGCTGCGAGCGTTCGGCCTGGCAGGCGACCGCGATGCCGGTGGCGATATGGGTGATGCGCACGGCCGAATCGGTGGTGTTGACGTGCTGGCCGCCCGAGCCAGACGAACGATAGGTATCGATGCGCACGTCGGATTCGGAGACATCGATCTCTATCCTGTCGTCGACGACAGGATAGACCCACACGCTGGAGAAGGACGTATGACGGCGCGCATTGCTGTCATAGGGTGAGATGCGCACCAGGCGGTGGACGCCGGATTCGGTCTTCATCCAGCCATAGGCATTGTGACCCTTGATCAGCAAGGTGGCGGACTTGATGCCGGCCTCTTCGCCGTCATGCACTTCCAGCACCTCGACCTTGAAGCGGCGGCGCTCGGCCCAGCGCGTGTACATGCGCAACAGCATCGAGGCCCAGTCCTGGCTTTCGGTACCGCCGGCGCCGGCATGGATTTCGAGATAGGTGTCGTTGGCGTCGGCCTCGCCCGAGAGCAACGTCTCGACCTGGCGGGCCTTTGCCTCGCCCTGCATCGAGCGGATCGCGGCCTCGGCCTCGGCGATGACGCCTTCGTCGCCCTCTTCCTCGCCAAGCTCGATCAGGCCGATATTGTCTTCCAGCGCCTGGGTCAGGCCCTTGACCGCCGCGATGCCTTCCTCGAGGCCCTGGCGTTCGCGCATCAGCTTCTGCGCTTCCAGCGGTTCGTTCCAGAGGCTTGCGTCCTCGGCGCGCACGTTCAGGTATTCAAGCCGCTTTATGGCCTGATCCCAGTCAAAGATGCCTCCTCAGCAGGGTAATCGCCTGCCTGATCTCATCGACAATATTCTGCGTTTCCGCGCGCATGGCCTGATATTTTGTCCTGTTGCTGAATGACGCTTCGGTCGGCGCGATACATAGGGACGGTGCCGCCATGTGTAAAGCGAAATGGGCCAGCCTCAGGCTGGCCCATTCGGACGTTTGAATTCGTCAGTAAAGGCCGCCGCCGCCGTCCTGGATGGCCTGGTTGGCCTGCGGCGACAGTGCGCCGCCGGAAGCGTTGGAGCCATCGGCGCCCATGCCGATCACCCAGTAGCTGTCGGCGGGGCCGGTGCCAGGCTTGAAGGCCTCGATGATGGTGCCGGGATCGCCCGAGGAGGCGCGCATGCCGGTCTTGCGGTTGATGGCGATCAGATTCATGCCGTCGGGCACCTTGAAGTCGACATTGGGCGTGCCGTCCAGCGCCACGCGCATGAAATCCTTGAAGATCGGGGCGGCAAGGCCGCCGCCGGTGGCGCCATGGCCAAGGCCGCGCGGCGTGTCGTAGCCCATGTAGAGACCAACCACGAGGTTCGGCGTATAGCCGATGAACCAGGCGTCCTTCTCGTCGTTGGTGGTGCCGGTCTTGCCGGCGATGTGGCGGCCAAGCTCGCCGATGGTGGCGCCGGTGCCGCGCTGGACGACACCTTCCATCATCGAGGTGATCTGGTAGGCGGTCATCGGATCGAGCACCTGCTCGGAATTGTCGACCAGTTCCGGCTCCGGCTGGTTTTTCCATTCAGGCGCGTTGCAGCCTTCGCAGCCACGCTCATCCTGCTTGAACACCGTCTTGCCGTAGCGGTCCTGGATGCGGTCGATCAGCGTCGGTTTGATCGACTTGCCGCCATTGGCCATGATCGAATAGGCCGAAACCATGCGCATGACGGTCGTCTCGCCCGAACCCAGCGCCATCGGCAGGTATGGCGCCAGATGATCATAGACGCCGAAGCGCTCGGCATATTCGACGACCAGCTTCATGCCCATGTCATTGGCAAGCCGCACCGTCATAAGGTTGCGCGACTTCTCGATGCCGGAACGCAGCGTTGCCGGGCCGGCGACCGTGCCGTCATAGTTCTTCGGCGTCCAGGTGGTGTTGCCGCTCTGGATGGTGATCGGACCATCCATGATCACCGAGGCCGGGGTATAGCCATTGTCGAGCGCGGCCGAATAGACGATCGGCTTGAACGAAGAGCCTGGCTGGCGCATCGCCTGGGTGGCGCGGTTGAATTCCGACTGCGAATAAGAGAAACCGCCGACCATGGCCAGCACGCGGCCGGTGTGCGGATCCATCGCGATCAGGCCGCCTGCCACCTCGGGAACCTGGCGCAAGCTGTAGGCATTGTCGGAACCATCGTTCTTCTGGACGAAGATGACGTCGCCCGGCTTCAGCACGTCGGCCGGCGACCTGGCCTTGACTGTCTTGCCGTCGACCACATGGCGCATGGCAAAGCCCATGTCTTCCTTGCTGACGGTGCCTTCGACGCGTTCCTTCACGATATCGCCCGACGCCTGGCGTGCGGGCTGCAGGCCGATCGACAGCCCGGACGCCGAACTGTCGAGCACGACGGCCAGCGACCACTCGGGAACGTCTTCCAGTCCCTTGACGGCACCCAATGGCACACCCCAGTCGCCGGAGACGTCGATCGTCTTCACCGGCCCGCGATAGCCGCGCAAAGTATCGTATTTCATCAATCCATTCTGCATCGCCTTGCGGGCAATGAGCTGGACCTTCGGGTCAAGGGTGGTGCGAATCGACAGCCCGCCCTCATAGAGGGCGTTCTCGCCGTAGCGGGCGATGATCTGCCGACGAACCTCTTCCGTGAAATACTCGCCGGCGAAAAGGTAGGAGCCGGTGCGGCGCGGAGCAACGCCAAGCGGCTCGGCCTTCGCCTTCGCCCCCTCTTCGGGCGTCACGTAACCGTTTTCGACCATCTGGCCGATCACCCAGTTTCGCCGTTCAATTGCCCGGTCGGCGTGTTTGAAGGGATTGTAGTTGGCCGGACCTTTCGGGAGCGATGCCAGATAAGCGGCCTCGGCCACGGTCAGTTCGTTCACCGATTTATCGAAGTAGGTCAGTGCGGCACCGGCAACGCCATAGGCATTGAAGCCGAAGAAGATCTCATTGAGATAGAGCTCGAGGATACGATCCTTGGAATAGGCCTGCTCGATGCGGAACGAAAGGATGGCTTCCTTGACCTTGCGTTCCAGGGAGCGCTCGTTCGTCAGCAGGAAGTTCTTGGCAACCTGTTGGGTGATCGTCGAGCCGCCCTGCATGGGGCCACCCGAAACGTAAGTCATCACCGCTCTGCCCAACCCCGTTATGTCGACACCAGGGTGGCTGTAGAAGTTCTTGTCCTCCGCGGACAGGAAGGCCGCCTTGACGCGATCCGGGATGGCCTGGATCGGCAAATACAAGCGCCGTTCCCGTGCATACTCCGCCATCAGCGCGCCATCCGAGGCGTGGATACGGGTGGTCACCGGAGGCTCGTACTTGGCCAGCACTTCGTAGTCTGGCAGATCCTTTGCCACATGGCCGATGTAAAGGGCAACGCCCGCCGCGGCCAGGAGGGCCAGCGTCGTGCCGATGCCGAAGAAATAGCCAATGAGACGAATCATACCCGCTCCAGTCCTTGGTTCGGGAATTTCCTAAACGAAGCCGCCTTCCACGCAAGCTTTCGAGCCGGTCCCAACCCGCAATCGAAAACCCATGTCGCCATCATGTGGACAAAATACGGCAGGGCCGCGTTTCGCGGCCGCAAGCCGGAAATAAAAGCAGCGGGTGTTGTCATCTCGCAACGCCGCCTCTGGTTGCAGGCGCTGCCGGGCATTGTCAACCTCCGGTTCCAGCCCCGGCACGGGCGGAAGCGAACAACGCGACGGCGTTGGTGATGCTTTGCGCTGCCTTGCCGCGCCACTCGGTGTCGAGCAGTTGCGCCTCGTCCTTGGCGTTGGAGAGATAGCCGAGCTCGACCAGCACGGAGGGCACGTCCGGGGCCTTCAGGACCTTGAAGCCGGCCGAACGCTGCGGATTGTTGATAAGGCCGACGCTGGTCGAGAGCTGACCGACCAAGGTGTGGGCAAAACTCATGGAGAAATTGTGCGTCTCCCGGCGGATCAGGTCGATCAGGATGTCGGTCACTTCCTTGTTGTCGTCCTTGATGACCATGCCGGCGAACTGGTCCGACAGGTTTTCACGGTCGGCAAGCGCCTGTGCTTGAGGGTCGGAAGCCTTGTCGGAGACCGTATAGACAGTGGCGCCGCGGATGCCCTTGACGCTGATCGTGTCGGCATGGATCGAAATAAGCAGATCGGCCTCATGCTGGCGGGCAATGCGGACGCGGTCGTCCAGGCGCAGATATTCATCGGTATCACGGGTCATGAAGACATCGTATTTGCCGACGGCCGCGAGCTTGTCGCGCAGCTCGGTGGCAAAGGCGAGCGTGACGTTCTTCTCGATGGTGCCGTTCAGGCCTTCGGCGCCGCCGTCCACGCCGCCATGGCCGGGGTCGATGACGACGGTGAACCTGTGGCCGGGATTGGAGACAGGTCCCGTGCCGACCCGGCCGCCTTTATCGGTCGAAACCGTGGAGCCGGTGGTCAGCGCCTGATTGGCAAGGGCGGCGTCAAACTCACGTTCGGAGGCCGCCGACATGTCGATGGCAATGCGGTAGCCGGTTCCGTCCTCGTTCCTGAGCACATCGAGCTTGTCGACGGCGAACGGTCCCTTGCCTGTCAGGATCAGTCGCGAAACGCCCTCGCCGAGTTCGCCGAGCCGCACGCCCTTGACCAGGCCACGCGGCTTCAAATCCTTGGCATCGATGGCAAATCGGGTGTTCGCAAGATCGATGACAAGGCGGTTGGGTCCGCGCAGCAGGAACCATTTGATGTCAGGCTCGCGATCGAAATCCATGACGATGCGCATCTTGGTGGCATCGCCGGCCATTTTGTAGCCCTTCGCCACAAGCGGCGCGTCGGCGGCACTGGCAATCGTGGAAAAGGCGGACGAAAACACCACCAGCAACACGAGACAGAAGGCACGGAGAATCTGGCCGCCAACACGACATCCCTTGTCTGTGAAGTCCGCCAGTCCCATCTCTCTTCTAGTCGCTCCCGCTTTGGCGCCAGGCGCTGGCTCGTTTCGTCAAAGTGCCGGTTAGGCCGCGAACTCGATTAACGATTGGTATCCAGAGAAGGTTAACCAAGCCTTTTCACGCAAGGATCGGAACCAGGCTTACGCAACGGAACTGCTTTTTGCCGGCATCGGAAATCGGGGTTGCCTTCCAACCCGCCAAATCATAAAAGCGATGGTGGATCACTGCAATCCTGGAACCGCCCTCCTCCGCAGCTTCCTGCTACAGGGTCAGATGAAAGGCGGCTCCTTTCGCTTCACGCGAAAAGGCTTCAGGTGATTGCGACGAATTTCGCAGGTGTGCTCCCGTGGCGGGGGAATCGCCTGCGTGAGGAAAACGGCCGGGTTTGTTCCCGCGCCGGCTCTGTATGAGCAAACAAGCTGGTCCGGTTTCCGGGCTTTGGTTCAAAAGGTTCTGCTGGTGACGATGGCTTCAAGCGCAATCATGGAAAGGTCCGCATCAAACCGCGCCAATATGGCTGCGGGCGGCACCGCCATGACACGCAGGCAGCGTCCGGCGGACGTTCAATTATCCGGCACCCACTCTCATCCAGACACACAGCAGCGGGCTTTGCCCCGCCAGCTGCGGCTGACGGCTGCCGGGGGGAAACGAAATAATGCCCAACAAAATGCTGATAGACGCCTCCCACCCGGAGGAAACACGCGTAGTCGTCGTACGCGGTAACCGTATCGAAGAATTCGACTTTGAATCCCAGGACAAGAAGCAGCTCAAAGGAAACATTTACCTCGCCCGCGTAACGCGCGTCGAACCCTCCCTTCAGGCAGCCTTTGTCGAATATGGCGGCAACCGTCACGGTTTTCTCGCCTTCAGTGAAATACACCCCGATTACTACCAGATTCCGGTCGCCGACCGTCAGGCACTGCTGCGCGCGGAAGCGCAGGAGGCCGAGGACGAGGAGAACGAGGACGGCGAAGGCGACGATCGCCAGAGCCGGGATCGTGGACGGCGCGGTCGCCGGCGCGGCGGCAAGACCCGCGACCGTGGTGAAAACAGACGCGATGCCGGCACGGCCGATTCCGGCGAGGCAAACGAAGCCGCCGGCGAAACAGACGAAAACAACGACAATGGCCCGGATGCCGTAACCGAGGACATGTCCGACGTTTCAGGGACCGCGGAATACGTGTCAGATGCCTCGGAAGACGCCGGCGCATCCGAACATGACGGTGCACCCGAACATGACGGGGGTTCTTCCGAACAGGATGAAAGCGAGGCCAGCGAGGGCGGCCCCAAGTCGATCGCCGCCTCCGTCGAAGGCGATGTGATTTCCGAGCCCGTGCCGCAGGCGGAACAGGGCAGCGAAGCCACTTCCTCCGACAATGATCGTGGGATGCTCGAGGAGGTATCCTCTTCCCATCCAGACGATCATGAGATCGAATCGGTCGGCGCCGAGGACGCGCTCGAGGAAGTGCGCAATCGCCGCAAGCCGGTGCGCCGCCAGTACAAGATCCAGGAAGTGATCAAGCGCCGGCAGATCCTGCTGGTGCAGGTCGTCAAGGAGGAGCGTGGCAACAAGGGCGCGGCGCTCACCACCTACCTGTCGCTTGCCGGCCGCTATTCGGTGTTGATGCCGAACACAGCGCGCGGCGGCGGAATTTCGCGCAAGATCACCAGCGCGGTCGACCGCAAGCGCCTCAAGGAAGTCGTTGCCGATCTCGAAGTGCCGCAAGGCATGGGCGTCATCCTGCGCACCGCCGGCGAGAGCCGCACCAAGGCCGAGATCAAGCGCGACTATGAATATCTGATGCGGCTGTGGGAGAACGTGCGCAGTCTCACGCTCCAGTCCACGGCCCCTGCCCTCGTCTATGAGGAAGGCAGCCTGATCAAGCGCTCGGTGCGCGATCTCTACAACAAGGATATCGATGAGATCCTGGTTTCCGGCGAAGAGGGCTATCGCGAAGCCAAGGACTTCATGCGCATGCTAATGCCGAGCCACGCCAAGGTGGTTCAGCCGTTCCGCGACACGACGCCTATCTTCGTGCGCAACGGTATCGAGGCGCAGCTCGACCGCATGCTGCAGCCGCAAGTGACGCTGAAGAGCGGCGGCTACATCATCATCAACCAGACCGAAGCGCTGGTCGCCATCGACGTCAATTCGGGACGCTCCACCAAGGAGCACTCGATCGAGGACACCGCGCTCCACACCAATCTGGAAGCGGCCGAGGAAGTCGCCCGCCAGCTCCGGCTGCGCGATCTTGCCGGCCTGATCGTCATCGACTTCATCGATATGGAGGAGAACCGCAACAACCGCTCCGTCGAAAAGCGGCTGAAGGATCACCTCAAGAACGACCGCGCCCGCATCCAGGTCGGCCGCATCTCGCATTTCGGCTTGATGGAGATGTCGCGTCAGCGCATCCGCGCCAGCGTGCTGGAATCGACCATGAAGCCGTGCCCGCATTGCGGCGGCACCGGCCATGTGCGCTCCGATTCGTCGGTGGCGCTGATGGTGGTACGGGCGATCGAGGAGTTCCTGCTCAAGGATTCGCGCAGCCACATCACGGTGCGCACGCCGGCCGCGACCGCGCTCTACGTGCTTAACCACAAGCGCGGCACGCTGGTGGAACTGGAAAGCCGCTTCGGCCTGACCGTCACCATCGAGGCCGACGATGCGGTCGGTGCCCAGCACTACGCGATCTTCCGCGGCGCGCTGGCCGAAAAGCCGGAAGGCTTCGTCGAGGCGCGCAGCCTGCCGGCCTATGTCGAGCCGGAAGAGCCAGAGGACGAGATTGTCGTTGTCGAGGAAGATGACGAAGCACCGGTACAGGCCGAGCAACCACGGCACGCCCAGCCGTCGCAGCATCAGCAGCCAAGATCCGGCGAGGAAGGCGAAGGCCGCGACCGCAAGCGCCGCAAGCGTCGCAGGCGGCGCGGCGGCAAGGATCGCGAACGCGAGCATGGCGCCCCGACGGACGGCGCGTCCCTCTCCACGTCGGATGACGGCTTCACCGCGTCGGAAGGCGCGGCGGACCATGACGATGCCGAGGCAGACGACGAGGCTGCGGTCGCCGCAAGCGAGACCGTCGAAACGGCGGAGGCATCCGACGATGGCCAAGGCAAGAAGCGCCGGCGCGGCAAACGCGGCGGCAAGCGCAATCGTCGCGAAGACGGTGAAGGCGAGACCGAGGCGGCGGCAGGCGAAACGACTGAGTCTGCCGAAGCTGACGCTTCCCTGAGCGAGCCCGTGTCGATCGAGCCGGTGGCTGCCGCTGCCGTCGAAGAACTGGCGGCTCCAGTCAGCGACGAGGTGCCAAGCACCGAGAAGCCCAAGAAGCCACGCCGCGCAGCCAAGCCGAAGAAGGCAGCAGCCGAGGCCGTCGCCGAGGAGCCGACCGCGGAAGTGGCCGTCCAGGCACTCTCCGAAACGCCAGCCACGGCATCGGACGAGGCGGCGGTCGCCGGAGAGACACCGAAAGCCCGGCCATCACGCCGCAAGGCGGCAGCCGCCGATACGCCTGTCGTGCCGGTGGTTTCCTCGACCGTCGCCGATGAGCCGGAAGCCAAGACCGAAGAAAAGCCGAAGCGTGCCGGCTGGTGGCAGCGGAAAGGCTTTTTCTAAGCTTTTCAAATGTTTGAATTGATTTTCTAACAAAAGAATCTCGCGCCGATCGAAACGAACGGCGCGGGATTTTTCATATCCGGCAGAGTCGTGATCCTTATGGCGCGAAGATCGACCAGTTCATCATCCTGGCGAGCTTTTCCAGCGCGAGCGAACCCAGCTTGGAATTGCCGTTGGCGTTGAGGCCGGGCGACCAGACCGCGAGCGAAGCGACACCCGGCACAATACCCAATATGCCGCCGCCGACGCCGCTCTTGCCGGGAATACCGACGCGGAAGGCGAAATCGCCGGAGCCGTCATAGTGGCCGCAGGTCAGCATCATGGCGCCGATGCGCCGCGCCCGCTCCGCCGACACCACGGAATGACCGGTTGCCGGGTTCTTGCCGCCATTGGCGAGGAAGCGGCCGGCCATCGCCAGTTGCCGGCAGCTCATGGCGATGGCGCAATGGTGGAAATAGACACCCAGCGCCAGTTCCGGCGCATGATGGAGATTGCCGAAAGATTTCATGTAGTTGGCGAGTGCAAAGTTGCGGTAGCCGGTGGCGCGTTCCGACGCCGCGACCTCGCGGTCGATGATGATTGTCTCGTCGTCGCAGAGGAATTGGATGAAGCGCAGGATCTCGCCGATCGCCTCGCGCGGCTGGTGGCCTGCAAGCAGGATGTCGGAAATGACGATGGCGCCTGCATTGATGAACGGGTTGCGCGGAATGCCGTTCTCGTGCTCGAGCTGGACAATCGAGTTGAACGGGTTGCCGGAGGGCTCGCGCCCCACCCGCTTCCACAGCGCGTCGCCGACATTGCCGAGCGCCAGCGTCAGGGTGAACACCTTCGAGATGCTCTGGATCGAAAAAGCCTGGTCGGCATCGCCGGCCACCAGCGTGCGGCCGTCATTGGTGACGGCCGCGATGCCGAATTTCTTCGGATCGACCTTGCCCAGTTGGGGAATATAGGTCGCGACATCGCCGCGATCGGTGCGTTCAGCCATTTCCGCCGCGACTTCCGCCAACGCCTGTTCGAGCGGCATGGCGCTACCTCAACCAGCGTTCGATGCGCGCCATCGCCTCGACCATGTCGTCGTGGCTGCCGGCATAGGAAAACCGCATCGTGCGGTGCCCCGCCCGGGTGTCGAAGTCGCGGCCGGGCGTCGCCGCCACATGCGCCTCGGCCAGCATCTTGCGGGCAAAGGCCATGCTGTCATTGCTGTGCCGGGTGACATCGCAAAAGGCATAGAAGGCGCCATCCATGGGCGCCGCCAGGGGAAACCCCAGCTCCGGGAGACGCTTCATCAAGAGCTCGCGATTCCAGGCATAGCGCCGTTTTACCGCCTCCAATTCCTCGGTTGCGGCAAAGGCCTCGATCGCCGCGATCTGCGACAGCTCCGGCGGCGAGATGTAGAGGCTCTGGCCGATGCGCTCGACGGGGCGCACGAGTTCGTCCGGCAACACCATCCAGCCGATGCGCCAGCCAGTCATGCAGTAGTATTTCGAGAAAGAGTTGATCACCGTCACGCTGTTGCTAAAGGCGAGTGCGGTGGTGTCGGGGGCGCCATAGGCCAGCCGATGATAGATCTCATCGGAAATGACGGCGATGCCGAGCGACTCCGCCGTGGTGACCAGGGTCGCCAGTTCGTCCGCCGGTATGACGGCGCCGGTCGGATTGGCCGGACTTGCAAACAGCACGCCCTTCAGCGGCTTCTCGCGATGCGCGGCCTCCAGATGGCCGGCATGCAGATAAGCCGCGTCACCGAGCTCGATTTCGACCACGTCGATGCCGAGGGCTGCCATGATGTTGCGATAGGCGGGGTAGCCGGGAGCGGCGATGGCGACCCGATCGCCTGGATCGAACATCGCCAGGAAGGCGAGATTGAAGGCCGCCGACGATCCGGTGGTCACCGCTATCCGGCCGGGTTCGACATCGAGGCCATAATGATCCGCGTAGTGCCCGGCGATCGCCTTGCGCAGCGAGGCCAGACCCAAGGTGTCGGTATAGCCTATGCGTCCCTCCTCCAGCGCCTTGGCCGCGGCGGCGCGAACCCGTACAGGGGCTGGATCGGATGGCTGGCCAACCGCCATGGAAATTACCGTTATGCCCAGGGCCTTCAGCCGGTTCGCTTCGGCCAGTATATCCATGGCATGGAACGGCTCGACATTGCCGCGATGGGAGAGCGAAACGACCATTTTTACCCCTGTCCCGAGGATTGAGCGCGCCAGGTCCTGACGCATGCGCCGCACAAATGCCCGATTGATGTGAGGATCACAAGTTGAGGAAGTTTTGACAGTGCTCAGTTTGAATTTTTTTTCCATCGGAGGAGTTGCCGATGAATAATGGAGCAAGTCGCAAGCTGGTACGCGATCCTCAGGATCTGGCGCGGCTGTTGGTTTCTCGAGAGCAAGCTGGAGATGCCGAGGGAATGGCTGCTCTTTACGAACCCGATGCCGTCCTTGATGTCGGAGGCGGACAGCTAGCCTGCGGTAGAGAAGCTATCCGCAGCTTTTACGCCACGCTGGTAGCCGCAGGACGAAAGTTTGATCTCGGAGATCAGCGCCCCGCCATCGTCAATGGGGATTTGGCGCTCACTTCAACGCACCTTCCCAATGGCACGGTGACTGCGGAAATTGCACGCCGGCAAGGTGACGGGACTTGGCTTTGGGTGATCGATCAACCGTCCATAGTCCCTTGCCGATAGTCAGCCGCTGCCTACTTTTTCCGGTGCCGACTTTTCATTTTTCGCCCGCTCGTCTACCAGTGGACACATTATGTTGAGCCGACCCAGATCATGTTGAGCCGACCCAGATTGACGATTGCCAACGCGGCGCGTGTCTTCGCGACGATTTCGCTTGCCGTCGCAGTTGCCGTGGCCGGTTCGGTGGCCGCCTTCGCTCAGGGCGTGCCAGTCGTACGCGACGCCGAGATCGAAGCTCTGGTGCGCGATTATGCACGGCCGATCTTCAAGGCGGCCGGGCTCGCGAATGACGGCATCGACATCGTGCTGGTCAACGATTCCAGCTTCAACGCCTTCGTCACCGGGCGCCGGCTGTTCATCAACACCGGCGCGCTGATGACGGCTGAGACGCCGAACGAAATCATCGGCGTCATCGCGCACGAAGCAGGCCATATCGCCGGCGGCCACCAGCAGAAACTGCGCGAACAGCTCGAACGCGCCAAGACCATGGCCATCATCGCCACCTTGCTCGGTGCCGGCGCCATGGTTGCCGGTGCGACCACCAACAGCCGCGGCCTTGCCGGCGCCGGCATGGGAGTGGCGGCTGGCGGCGGCGAGATGGCGCAGCGCAGCATCCTCGCCTATCAGCGCACCGAGGAAATCACGGCCGACCGCTCGGCCATCACCTATCTCAACGCCACCGGCCAGTCCGGCATGGGCATGCTGAAGACCTTCCACCGCTTCCAGACAGCGCTGTCGCTGTCGGGCGCGCAGGTCGATCCCTACCGGATCAGCCATCCCATGCCGCAGGACCGCATCGCCAACCTCGAAGTGCTGGTCAAGCAGCCCAATGTCGACAAGCTCGACCCGCCGACGCTGCAGCAGCGCCACGACATGATGCGGGTGAAGATTGCCGTCTACATGGAAGGCCAGGCCGCCGCGGCGCGGCTGATGCAAAAGATGCGGGGCAGCATGGCGGCGCTCTATGGCGATGCCCAGTCGACCTATCTCTACGGCAATCTCGCCGAGGCGCTTACCAAGACCAACGCCCTGATCAAGGCGCAGCCCAAGAATGCCTACTTCCAGGAGCTGCGCGGCGATATATTGATGAAAGCGAACAAGCCCAAGGATGCGGCCGACGCCTACGCCAAGGCGGTCAGCCTCGATCCGGCACGGTCCGGCCTGCTGCCTGTCTCGCTTGGCCAGGCGCTGATGGCGGTCGGCACGCCCGACTCGCTCAAGAAAGCTGTCGTGCAGATCAACAATGGCCTGGGGCGCGACAAGGAAAATTCCACCGGCTATCGTTATCTGGCACAGGCTTACGGCGAGCTGGGAGACATACCGGGCGCCGAGCTTGCCACCGCCGAAGGCCATTTCTATTCCGGCGACTACAAGGATGCGAAGATCTTCGCCATGCGGGCGCAACAGCAGATGAAGCGCGGCGAGCCACGCTGGATACGCGCCCAGGACATCATAAACTACAAATCATCAGGCAAGAGCCAGTAATCTCATGAACCCTCCGGCCGCGTGCTGCGACAGACCGGAAAACAGGCAGAAGGAACGAGAACGATGAAAAAGGCACTGCTGCTGGGCACCACGGGGGTTGCGGTCGCCCTTGCCATGCTGGCTTTCGGTTTCGTGGCCGGCAGTCCGCAAATTGCGAAGGCCGGAACGGCTCAGCCTGTCCAGACGGCACAGCCTGTCCAGACGGCCGGGGCCGATACCAAAATCGACCGCACCGAGGTCGAGGCAATCATCCGCGACTATCTCCTGAAGAATCCGGAAGTGCTGCTCGAAGTGCAGGACGCACTCGAGGCCAAGCAGAAGGAGGAACAGCGGCTCGCGGCGCTCGGCGTCATCAAGAACGCCAAGGACCAGATCTTCAACTCCACCTTCGACGGCGTCGTCGGCAACCCGAACGGCAAGGCCACGATCGTGGAGTTCTACGACTACAATTGCGGCTTCTGCAAACGCGCCATCGAGGACATGCGGGCCCTGACCAAGTCCGATCCGGATCTGCGTTTCGTGCTCAAGGAATTCCCGATCCTCGGCCCGGATTCGCAGAAGGCCAGCGTCGTTTCGATGGCGTTCCACCTGATGATGCCGGAGAAGTACGGCGAGTTCCACAATGCGCTGCTCGGCGGCCAGGGGCGCGCAACCGAGGCAACAGCGATCAAGATCGCGCTTTCGCTCGGCGCCGACGAGGCGACGCTGCGCGAGAAGATGAAGGACGCGTCGATCCCCGAGGCCTTCTCCAAGACCTACGATCTTGCCAACAAGCTGCAGATCACCGGAACCCCTTCCTACGTCGTCGGCAACGAGGTCGTGTTCGGGGCGCTCGGGCAGGAAGTGCTCGCCGAAAAGATCAAGGCGGCGAAAGCCGCGCTTTGACCGGCGAGCGGTTTTCTTCACGGGCGCATTTCGGCCTGTTGTGGACAGTGAAAGAACGCACTTGCGCTCTTTCCGCGGGCGACTATGCCCGGTATAGAGGCCCAGCGCGCCGGCTTGACGCCGGCGCCGGAAAAGGTCGGCTTTCTTGAAAACGGTTTTCGTCCTGAACGGTCCCAATCTCAACGCGCTCGGCAAGCGCGAGCCGGGCATCTATGGCGGCAAAACGCTCGCGGCCATCGCGGACGACTGCAAGCAGGCAGGCAAATCGCTTGGGATCGAGGTCGATTTCCGCCAGTCGAACCATGAAGGGGATCTTGTCGACTGGATCCAGGAAGCCGGCGACAAGGCCGCCGGCATCGTCATCAACCCAGGCGCCTATAGCCATACCTCGATTGCCATCCACGACGCCATCCGCTCGATCGCGCCGCTGCCGGTCGCCGAAGTTCACCTTTCCAACATCCACGCGCGGGAACCGTTCCGCCACGTCTCCATGGTCGCGCCGGTCGCTGTCGGCATGATCTGTGGCTTTGGGCCGCTCGGCTACACGCTGGCGCTGCAAGCGCTGGCCGCACGCCTATGACCGGCCAACAAACAGAAGGCTCGAAAATGTCGATAAAGAAGACCGGTGTTGACCAGCAACTGATCCGCGATCTGGCGGGCATACTGAACGACACCAACCTGACCGAGATCGAGGTTGAACTCGGTGACCTGAAGGTTCGGGTGTCACGGCAGGCGCCCACCGTCCATGCGATCGCCGCACCACAACCGGCCTATGCGCCGGCAGCGGCCGCCCAATCTGCAACGGCGGCTGCCCCGGCGACTGTCGACGTGTCGAAGAACGCCGTCCCTTCGCCCATGGTCGGCACCGCCTACCTGGCGCCGTCGCCGGACGCAAAGCCGTTCATCGAGATCGGCCAGAAGGTCAAGGAAGGCCAGACGCTGCTGATCATCGAGGCGATGAAGACAATGAACCAGATCCCCTCGCCACGCGCCGGCACTGTCACGGCGATCCTGTTCGAGGACGCGGCGCCGGTCGAATACGGCATGCCGCTCGTCGTGATCGAATAGAGCGGACCTGATGTTCCAGAAGATCCTCATCGCCAATCGCGGCGAAATCGCGCTCCGGGTGCTGCGCGCCTGCAAGGAACTCGGCATACAGACCGTGGTGGTGCATTCAACCGCCGACGCTGACGCCATGCATGTCAGGCTCGCCGACGAAAGCGTGTGCATCGGTCCGCCGCCGTCGCGCGACAGCTATCTCAACATTCACCAGATCGTCGCGGCGTGCGAGATCACCGGCGCCGACGCCGTGCATCCGGGCTACGGCTTCCTGTCGGAGAACGCCAAGTTCGCCGACATCCTGGCGGCGCACAACATCACCTTCATCGGCCCGTCCGGCGACCATATCCGCATCATGGGCGACAAGATCGAGGCCAAGCGCACGGCAAAGCGCCTCGGCATTCCGGTGGTGCCCGGCTCCGATGGCGCGGTGACCGAAGAAAAGGAAGCCAGGCGCATCGCCGCCGAGATCGGCTATCCCGTCATCATCAAGGCGTCGGCCGGCGGCGGCGGACGCGGCATGAAGGTGGCGCATACCGAGGCAGACCTCGAAATCGCCCTGCAGACGGCGCGCTCGGAAGCGGGCGCGGCCTTCGGCGACGACGCGGTCTACATCGAGAAATATCTGGAGAAACCGCGCCACATCGAGGTGCAGGTGTTCGGCGACGGGTTTGGCGGCGGCGTGCATTTCGGCGAGCGCGACTGTTCGTTGCAACGGCGCCACCAGAAAGTCTGGGAGGAGGCCAATTCGCCGGCGCTCAACGCCGAGGAACGGTCGCGCATCGGCGGCATCTGCGCCAAGGCGATTGCCGATCTCGGCTATTCGGGCGCCGGCACCATCGAGTTCCTGTACGAGAATGGCGAGTTCTATTTCATCGAAATGAATACGCGCCTCCAGGTCGAGCATCCGGTGACGGAAGCGATCACCGGCATCGATCTGGTCCACGAACAGATCCGCGTCGCTTCCGGCGGCGGCCTTTCGGTCAAGCAGGAAGACATCAAGTTCAACGGCCACGCCATCGAATGCCGTATCAACGCCGAGGATCCTCGCACCTTCACCCCCTCGCCCGGCACGATCACCCATTTCCACACGCCCGGCGGCCTCGGCATCCGCGTCGATTCCGGTGTCTATTCCGGCTACAAGATCCCGCCCTACTATGACAGCCTGATCGGCAAGCTGATCGTGCATGGACGCAACCGCGTCGAATGCATGATGCGGCTGCGGCGGGCGCTCGATGAATTCGTCGTCGACGGGATCAAAACGACATTGCCGCTGTTTCGCGATCTCGTCGGTAATGCCGACATTGCCAATGGCGACTACGACATCCATTGGCTGGAAAAATATCTGGCCAAGGGCGAATAGCCCCAACTTAGCGCTATGATGACGCGATGACCCGACCGTACGCGCCAGGCTATCGCATTCCCACCGACCTTCTGCTCAAGGCATACGCCTCGGGCGTCTTTCCGATGGCCGAGAGTGCTGGTGATCCGGAGGTCTTCTGGGTGCGGCCGGAGACGCGCGGCATCATCCCGCTCGCAGATTTTCACACACCCAGAAGCCTGAAGAAGACCATCCGCAAGCACGCATTCGAAATTCGTTTCGACTTCGATTTCGAGGCGACGATCGACGGTTGTGCCGAGAAGCGCGAAGAGCGCCGCTCGACCTGGATCAATGCGCCGATCCGCGAGGCCTACGTGCAGTTGCACCGTATGGGGCACTGCCATTCGGTCGAGGCCTGGCGCGAGGGGCGTCTGGTTGGCGGGCTCTATGGAGTCTCGCTGGGGCGGGTGTTTTTCGGCGAAAGCATGTTTTCCAAGGAGACGGACGCGTCGAAGACCTGCCTGGTGCATCTCGTCGAGCGCCTGAAGGCTCGGGGCTTCGCACTGCTCGATACGCAGTTCACCACCGAACACCTCAAGCGCTTCGGCGCCGTCGACGTGCCGCGCGGCAAATACGAAAAGATGCTGGCCGACGCGCTGAAAGGTGAAGCGGTCTTTTTTCCGTAGTGATCACGGCCTACTTGGGCGAAGCCGCGAGCGGCGTCTGCGCATGGAACATCATCTTCCAGCCGTTGGCGCGATGGACGTAGCCGGTGCTGACCAGCGCTGCATAGGGCTCGCCATTTTCCCTCGTCGCGTGCGCTTCGTAAGTCAGCATGACGATATCGCTACCGGGTTCGATTATTCCCTTGAGCTCGATGTCGAGGTCGCGCCAGCGGTTGGGTCTGGTTGCGGTCTTGGCCAGATCGGCATTGTCCATCGCCTGTGCCATCTGCGGAAACGCCACAAGGCATTCGGTGTCGACATTCGCAGCATAATAGGCAGCGTCACCGGTCCAGAACCCTTTTTCGAGTTCCAGCAACTCGGCCTTGTTGGCCATGATCCGCTTGCTGTCCGACATTGGCGTGTCCTCCACGCGCGTGGTGATTGTCCAACGCGCGTCAGCCATGGCGGTTCCAAGAGATCAGTTGGTGTCCGTCGTCTCCGGTTCCGCGGCGTCGTCGGGCTGTGCCGCGTCCGGACTGACCGTGGGCTTTGGCTTGGCCGAGGCAGACTGGGTTGCGGCTGGCTTCGAAGCGTCGGTTTTAGCCCCGTCGGCCTTGGTCGCACCACTCTTGCCAGCGTCAGGCGCCGGCACATCCGACTTCTGCTTGCACGCCTTCAACCAGACGTCATAAACGGCATGTTCGACGGCATTGAGACCCGGGCTTTCGGCGAACATCCAGCCAGTGAAGATGCGGCGGATCTTGCGGTCGAGCGTGATCTCGTCCACCTCGACGAAGGAGTCGGTCTTCGGCTCTTCGTTCTCCGGCCGGGAATAGCAGACGCGTGGCGTAACCTGCAGGGCGCCGAACTGCACAGTCTCGTCGATATAGACATCGAAAGTAATGATGCGGCCGGTGATCTTGTCGATGCCAGCGAACTCGGCGACCGGGTTGGTGATGCGATCCGATCCCGCGGGCGCCGTCGGCGCCGGAGCGGCGGGTGCAGGTGCGGGTGAAGCCGAAAAGGCGACGGTGCTGACGGCGAGGCTGGCGGCTAGCGCCAGACCGCCTGTCGATATCAGGTTGAAAAAGCTCATGCAGGGGTACCGGTGGTTCGCGCCCAGGTGATTCCGTCGATCGCCAAGGCTAGTCGCCGTTTTCTGATCAGCAAGCAGCTAAACACCAATTGTGGCGATAAAGGACCGGCCTGCACCTTACCGTTACAACCCGCGCCGTTACGACCCCGGCGTCCATGCGTCGTAATCGCCGGTGACCTGCGGGCGATGTTGATTGGTCAGCAGCGAGCCCTTCGGACGATAGGCCGCTGGCGTGCCGGTCAGATTGGGTAAATGCGGCTTTTGCCAGTCGCGCGGCCGGTAGTCATCGCTGGGGGGAGCGACATCGACCCGATGGTGAATCCAGCCGTGCCAGCCGGGCGGGATGGCCGAGGCTTCCGAATAGTTGCGGTAGATGACCCAGCGACGCGTGCGGCCTTCCGAATCGATGCCGCCTTCGTAATAGACATTGCCGGCCTCGTCCTGGCCGACTTCCTTGCCGTGCCGCCAGGTGTGCAGGCGCGTTCCCAGCGTCTGGCTGTTCCACCAGGTGAAAAACTGCGTCAGGAAAGTCTTCATCTCAGAACCCTCGCGCTGGCGGCGCCCGTTTCCTGCTTATGGCGTCAGGCCTTCGGGAAGGCAAGGGTTTTGCCACGGGGAGCGCGCAAATGGCGCGCCAGGGCCCGACACAAGCCTGTGATCCCAAGGGATGGCCGGATGCGCGCTTGCCAAGCCTTGCCGCTCTTTCTAAAGCTCTGCGCGCCCATGCGGAAATCCTATCCGGCCGGGGGCAGAAGGAGGCGACGATTGGCCACGCAATTGCCGACCACCGATATCCGCATCGGCGCCGACCTGATTCGCCGCCGCAAGGGCGGCACGCCGATCGTCTGCCTCACCGCCTACACCTACCCGATCGCCCGCCTGCTCGATCCCTATGTCGACCTGCTCCTGGTCGGCGACAGCGTCGCCATGGTCCTGCATGGCCATAAGACGACGCTGGGCGCCTCGCTGGAGATGATGATCGCGCACGGCCAAGCCGTGATGCGGGGCTCGGCCAAGGCCTGCGTCGTCGTCGACATGCCGGCCGGCACTTATGAGGATTCAGCCGCGCAGGCCGTGGCCTCGGCGCGGCGCATCGTCGGCGAGAGCGGCTGCCAGGCAGTGAAACTCGAGGGAGGCGTCGACATGGCCGCTCAGATCGCGGCGATCGTGGCCGCCGATATCCCGGTCATGGGCCATATCGGCCTCCAGCCGCAATCGGTGGAAAAGGATGGCGGCTACAAGATCAAGGGTCGCACGGACGAGAATGTGGCCGCCCTGATCGCCGACGCGAGCGCGGTCGAGAAGGCCGGTGCGTTTTCCCTGGTCATCGAAGGAACGATAGAGACGGTCGCCGCGGACATTACCCGCCGCATCGCCATTCCAACGATTGGCATCGGCGCCAGCGGCGAGTGCGACGGCCAGATCCTGGTCATCGACGACATGGTCGGGCTAACAGTCGATCGCGTGCCTAAATTCGTCAAGCAATACGCCGACCTGCGCAGTGTGATCCAGCATGCCGCCGAGCGCTACGCATCGGAGGTGCGGGACCGCGATTTCCCCGGCCCCACCCACGTCTTCTCGAGAACAAATGGCGGGGATGAATCATGAGCCGGCCCGACGTGGTCGACAGCGTTGCCGCACTTCGCGCGCGAATTAGCGACTGGCGCCGCGATGGGCTGCGCATCGCCTTGGTGCCGACCATGGGCGCATTGCATGACGGGCATCTTTCGCTGATCAAGATCGCGCTCGAAAGAGCGGATCGCTGCGTGGTGTCGATCTTCGTCAATCCGACGCAGTTCGCGCCGAGCGAGGATCTCGACAAGTACCCGCGCCAGTTGGCGCGCGACCTCGACGTGCTGGCGACGGCCAAGGCAGATCTTGCCTTCACGCCTGATGTCAGCGAGATGTATCCCGCCGGTTTTGCCACGAGAATCTCGGTCGGCGGCCCGTCGGCCGGGCTCGAAACGGACTTTCGCCCCACCTTTTTCGACGGCGTCGCCACCGTGGTGGCCAAGCTTCTCCTGCAGGCTGCACCCGACGTCGCCATCTTTGGCGAAAAGGACTATCAGCAGCTTTGCGTCGTCAGGCAGCTTTGCCGCGACCTCGACCTGCCTGTCGAAGTCATCGGCGCACCGACCATACGCGATGCGCATGGCCTCGCCATGTCGTCGCGCAACGCCTATCTCGATGAAGCCGAACTCCGGATCGCGCGGCAGCTCAACCTTATCCTGCGCAAGGCGGCGGCGGCGCTGGCGGCGGGCGCCGGTCAAGAGGAAACGATCGCCAACGCAAGCCGCGCCCTAATCGCGGCCGGCTTCCAGAAGGTCGATTATGTCAAGGCCCGCGAAAGCCTGACACTTACGCCATGGCGGCACGACCGAGCGGGCCGCGTTCTCGCTGCCGCCTGGCTGGGAAAAACCAGGCTGATCGACAATGTGGAAGTTCCCACCGCCTGATCGGCGCGCGCTGAAAGCTCCGGCCTGAGCCGCTGCCTGGCAGGATCCGTCTACTTTGCCTTCTTGTATTTTTCGAGAAGTTTATCGAGGTCGTTGACGTCCAGAGGCGGATGTCCCGCCGCCGGATCGTCTGCCGGGTTGAATGTGACGACGATGTCGCGCCACAAATCATAGTGGGCGGCGTAGGATGCCAGCCCGGGGAACGGCGCGCAGCGCGCGATTGCCCGAATGGCGGCTTCGGCAACCTTATCCCGTGGTGGTGTCACAGGACCGACGATTTTTGGCGGGCCGGCGAGCGATCCGTCCTTGTTCAGGCTGATCTGAACGCGTGCAATGCTTGTGGTATTTGCAGGCATGTTCCAACAGGCTTGGATAGCCTTCATGAGATAGTCGCCGATATCGCGCTGGACCGCTGGTTCCGCCCCGCTCGAGCCACTGCTCGACACAAGTGACGCGGCAAGAATGCCGGCGAACATGAGGTTATTGCATAAGTGATCGGCCGTGCCCTGGCGGGACCCGCCCGCCGTCGTAAGGTCAAAGCCCACGCTCAGGCCGCTTCGTCGGCGGCTTCTTTTCGATCTGCCCGATGGCGTCGACCACGGCGTCGAAGGTCAGCATGGTTGACGCATGGCGCGCCTTGTAGTCGCGCACCGGCTCCAAATAGCCGAGGTCGGCGAAGCGTCCTTCGGGTGGCGCGCCGTTCTCCTTCAGCATCTTCAGCATGGTCTCGCGCACCGCGCGCAATTCCTCGGCACTGGCGCCGACGACATGTTGCGCCATGATCGAGGACGATGCCTGTCCGAGCGCGCAGGCTTTCACGTCGTGGGCGAAGTCGGTGACCACGCCGTCCTCCATCTTGAGGTCGACGGTAACGGTCGACCCGCACAGCTTGGAATGCGCCTTCGCGGTCGCGTCGGGATGATCGAGCCGGCCGATGCGGGCGATGTTTCCGGCAAAACCGAGAATTTTCGCGTTGTAGACGTCGTTGATCATTATTTTCCAATCCGTCGCCGCCAAGCAAACAGCGATTGCCGTTGTTGCGTCTTTCATTCGCCCGGCACGACCATATATAATGCTGGCAGTCCGGTATCGACAAGGCGGCGAGAGCCACTGTCCTTGCCGGGAAGTTCACGCCGCTTACGGGGCTGGAAACGGGGCGAGTTTCCGACACCGAAAGGTCGTGGTCCGTTCAACTCGTTCCTCCTGAGAGAGGGACTACGGGAGACGCCTTTTATGGATGCCGTCATCAAGAAACTCATGCCCCAGTCGGCCTATATGGAAAAGCCGGTCACCGACCGCCCGAGCGAGGCCGAAGTCGAGGCCGCCGTGCGCACATTGTTGCGCTGGACCGGCGACAACCCGGACCGCGAGGGTTTGATCGATACCCCCAAGCGGGTGGCCAAGGCGTTCCGTGAAATGTTCGGCGGCTACGATATGTGCCCAGCCGAGGAGCTTGGCCGTACTTTCGAGGAGATCGCCGGCTACGACGATCTCGTGATCGTCAAGGACATCCAGTTCCATTCGCATTGCGAGCACCACATGGTGCCGATCATCGGCAAGGCGCATGTCGGCTATCTGCCCGACGGCAAGGTCGTCGGCCTTTCCAAGATCGCGCGCGTCGTCGATATCTTCGCCCATCGCCTGCAGACGCAGGAAGCCTTGACCGCGCAGATTGCCGGGGTCATCCAGGACGTGCTCAACCCGCGCGGCGTTGCCGTCATGATCGAGGCCGAGCACATGTGCATGGCCATGCGCGGCATCCGCAAGCAGGGCTCAACCACGCTGACCTCCACCTTCACCGGCGTTTTCAAGGATACGCCCGAAGAGCAGGTTCGTTTTGTCACCATGGTGCGCGGCGGCAGGGCGTAAGCCCCTTGCCGACGTCACGGTCAACAGGAAAATGGACCGGCAATGTCGGCACTGGAATTTCCGAAAGCTCCCTCGGACAAGAAGATCCTGGAAGAAGGCACGGTGTTCTCGCCGCGCTTCGATGCCGCCGGTCTTGTCACCGTCGTCGTAACCGATGCCGCCGACGGCATGCTGCTGATGGTCGCGCATATGAATGCGCAGGCGCTGGCGCTGACGCTGGAGACACGCATTGCCCATTACTGGTCGCGCTCGCGCAACGCACTCTGGAAGAAGGGCGAAACCTCGGGCAATTTCCAGCATGTCGTCGAGATGCTCACGGATTGTGACCAGGACGCCATATGGTTGCGCGTCAAAGTGTTGGGCCACGACGCAACTTGTCACACTGGCCGGCGTTCATGCTTTTATCGGACGGTGGGGCTGATCGACGGCAAGGGGACGCTTGCCGGCGACGGCAGCAAGCCGCTGTTCGATGCGGAAAACACCTATCGAAAGCCATCAGCTTGAACCTTCTGCCTCACACCGATCACATAGATTCATCATTTCGATACGGCCCGTCCGTATAGTAGCCTGGGACAAGGGAGATCATGATGCTCGAATGGGCGTCATTGCCTAACAGACCAGATGTCAGGGAGGCCAACGGCCTGTCCTCGGCCGGCGGCGCATCGGCGACAAAATCTCCAAAGAAAACCGGCATTTCGCTCGCGCTCGGCGGCGGTTGCGCCAGAGGCTGGGCTCATATCGGCGTGCTGCGGGCGCTCGATGAAGCCGGCATCGAGGTTTCCATGATCGCCGGCACCTCTATTGGTGCCCTGGTCGGCGGCTGTTATCTCGCCGGCAAACTGAATGAGCTGGAAGAGTTCGCCCGGAGCCTCACAAGGCGGCGCATCTTCGGCCTGCTCGATCTCAACCTGCGCGGCAGCGGCCTCTTCGGCGGCATGAAGCTTGACGCGCGCCTGCGCGAGCACGTGGCTGGTATCCGCTTCGACGATCTGCCCAAGCCATTTGTCTGCGTCGCGTCGGAAATCCGCACCGGCCACGAGATCTGGCTGTCGAGCGGCTCGCTGATCACGGCCATGCGCGCGTCCTACGCGCTGCCGGGCGTGTTCGAGCCGGTCGATTGCAACGGCCGCGTGCTGGTCGACGGAGCGCTGGTCAATCCGGTGCCCGTTTCGGTCTGCCGCGCCTACGAGCAGCCGCTCGTCGTGGCGGTCAACCTCCACTACGACCTGTTCGGCCGCGCCGCCGTGATCAAACACAGTGCCGGCGAGCTGGTTATCGAAAAGGATGCGCCAAGGCCCGGCCAGGTCAACTCCCAGCACCAATCGCACCAGACGCGCCTGGGCATCACCGGCGTGATGGTGGAAGCCTTCAACATCATCCAGGACCGCATTTCACGGGCGAGGCTTGCCGGCGATCCACCCGACATGTCGCTGCAGCCCAAGCTCAGCCATATCGGCCTCACCGAGTTCCACCGGGCCGACGAGGCGATCCAGCTCGGCTATCAGGCCACGATGGCGCAGATCGGCGAACTGACGCGGCTGCAGACGGTTCTCGCCTAGATCACCTCATCAAGCTCTATTCGCTTCGGCATACACTGATTGCAAAATGCAATTGGTTATGGTGATCTGGGCCGACAGAAGCGGAGGTGCCGATGGCCCGGATTATCTATTCCATGCTGACGTCGTTGGACGGCTATATCGCCCGATCGGACGAGGACATCGGCTTGCCGGTGCCCGAAGCGGAGCTGCACCAGCATTTCAACGACATGATGAGACAGGCCTCCGCAGTGCTCGCGGGACGGCGCATGTACGAGACGATGCGCTTCTGGGACAGTCCTGAGCGCGAGACCGGCGCCGACGAGGTCGAGCGGGATTTTGCCCAGGCATGGCGCGAAACGCCGAAGATCGTGTTCTCGACCACGCTTCGGCAAGTCGGGTTCAATGCCCGCCTGGTGGATGACGATGCCGAGAACACGGTACGATCCCTCAAGGCGCAGGCCGATGGCCTCGTCATCCTCGGCGGTGCCGACCTTGCGGCCTCTCTGGCACGAGCCGGTCTCATCGACGAATACCGGCTCTATATGCATCCTGTGGTGCTGGGTGGCGGCAAGCCTTATTTCCAATCCGGCCTGTCGCTGGCGCTGAAACCGCTCGGTACGGAAAGTCTTACCCAGGGCGTGACGTTGCTGCGTTATGCGCCGGCCGGCTGAATTGCCCGGTTTCCGCCGCGCGCCTACGCCCGTGCGGCATCGACAATGCGAAATTGCACCGTACGGTTGCCGTTCCAGTGATTGCCCGACAGCGAGCCGGCGACATGCATCGTCTTGCCCCGGTTCTTGAACAGGAATTCGCCAAGCACCGTGTCGACGGCGCGAAAGGCGATCGCCTGGATACGGCCGCCGCTCTCCGACTGTAAATCGGCGCGAATATGGTTGGTGCCGACCGGCCTGATATCGACCAGCCGATGGCGCGGCAAAGCGAAAACCGGCGCGACATGCCCGGCGCCGAAGGGGCCCGCCTTCTCCAGGGCGTCGAGCAGACCTAGCGTCGCGCCTTCCGCGGCAAGCGCGCCGTCGATGGCCAGGGTTTCCTCATCCTGCAACCGGAAAACGTCGGCGGCCGCCCGCTCCTCGAAGAAGGCCCTGAGCTCGCCCAGCCTCGCGCGCTCGACGGTGATGCCAGCGGCCATACCATGGCCGCCGCCCTTGACGATGAGCCCGGCATTGGCGGCTTCGCGCACCAGCCGGCCAAGGTCGAAACCCGACACCGAACGGCCCGAGCCGGTGCCGGTGCCGTTGGCGTTGAAGGCGATGGCGAAGGCCGGCCGCCGAGCGTGATCCTTCAGTCGTGAGGCAAGCAGGCCGACGATGCCGGGGTGCCAGTTGTTGCTGGCGGTGACGACGATTGCCGGACCGCTGCCGCCCGCGAGCTCGGCATCGGCCTCGGCGCGCGCGGCGGCGAGCATCTCCTGCTCCATCAGCTGCCGTTCCTGGTTCAGCCGGTCGAGCGTCTCGGCGATGGTCTGCGCCTCGACCGGATCGTCCGTTGCAAGCAGCCGGCTGCCGAGCGCCGCATCGCCGATGCGCCCGCCCGCATTGATGCGCGGGCCGATCAGATAGGCGAGATGGAAGGTGCTGATCGGCTCGCCAATGCGTGACACCCGCGCAAGGGCAGCCATCCCTTCATTCTTCTGCTGCCGCGCCACTTGCAGGCCCTTGACGACGAAGGCGCGATTGACGCCCGTGAGCGGCACCACGTCGCAGACGGTGGCAAGTGCGACGAGATCGAGCAGCGAAAGCAGATCCGGCGGCGTGGCGTCGGTCATCGCGCGCAGCACCTTCGCGGTTTGCACCAGAGCGAGAAAGACCACGCCGGCGGCACAGAGATGACCCTGTCCGGAAAGGTCGTCGTCGCGGTTTGGATTGACGACGGCATGCGCCGCCGGCAGCGCGCCGCCAACCTGATGGTGGTCCAGCACCACCACATCGGCGCCCGCCTCCTTGGCGGCCTCGACGGAGGCGGCGCTGTTGGTGCCGCAATCGACAGTGATGATCAGCGTCGCGCCGCGCGAAACCAGTTCGCGCATGGCATCGGGATTGGGACCGTAGCCCTCGAAAATACGATCCGGGATATAGATTTCCGACGGCACCGAGAAATGCGTGAGAAACCGCTTCAGTAAGGCCGACGAGGCCGCGCCATCGACGTCGTAATCGCCGAAGATCGCTATTTTCTCCCGGGCAACGACGGCGGCGGCAATGCGGATGGCGGCCTTGTCCATGTCGGTCAGCGAGGCCGGATTCGGCAACAGGTCACGGATCGTCGGGTCGAGAAACCGCTCGGTCTCATCGACGGCAACGCCGCGTCCGGCAAGAACGCGCGCGACGATGTCGGGCACGCCATGACCCTGCGCGATGGCAAGCGCGATCATGTCCTGCCGTTCGGTCAGCCGGTGCTCCCAGGAGAGACCGGTCGCCGACTGCCTGACATCGAGGAAGAGGCGCCTGTCGCCCATCATGCGCTTTGCCAACTCATGGTTGGCGGCAAGATAATGCATGTCGCCCAAAAATGTGCAGCGGTTTTGGGATAACGACATGCAGGCGTCGCGGAAGAATTCAAGAAAAACTACGCTTTCCGCTTTTCAGCCTGGCGCCGGACCCACTCGTCGGCTGCATCTCCCATCGTCTTTTCCCGACCGTCCTTGAGCCATGCCATGAAGGATCGATCGAACCTGAACGTGTCGCCGCATTCGCGGGTAAGAAAGCGGCGCACGTTCTGGGTGTTGCGGTGGGATTTCGTGACAGGAGTGGCACGCGAAATCGGATCCGCGTGCCAGTCGAACACCTTCATCGTTAGTCCTTGCGCGGCCAGGTTCAGATGCAGCCAATGGCTAACAACTGCGGCCCGGCTTCGCAAGCAGGTCTAGAACTTATCCAGATCCTGGTGCCGGGCCTTGATCTCCCGCACGGTACGCGACGATGAGCGCAGCACGATCGTATGCGTGGTGATGTAGGTTCGGCCGAACTTGACGCCGGCCAGCATATTGCCGTCGGTGACGCCGGTGGCCGCGAACAGCACGTCGCCGCGCGCCATGTCCTCGGCCCGATAAACCCGCTTCGGATCGGCAATGCCCATCTTTGCCGCGCGGGCGACCTTCTCAGGCGTGTCGAGGATCAGCCGGCCTAGCATCTGGCCGCCGGTGCAGCGCAGGGCGGCCGCGGCCAGAACGCCTTCCGGTGCGCCTCCGGTGCCGAGATAGATGTCGATGCCGGTTTCTTCCGGGTCGGTGGTGTGGATGACGCCGGCGACGTCGCCGTCACCGATCAGCCGGATCGCGGCGCCGGTGGCACGCACGGCGTCGATCAGCTTGGCGTGGCGCGGCCGGTCGAGGATGCAGGCCGTGATATCGGACACAGCGACGCCCTTCGCCCGGGCGAGGCTGGCGATGTTCTCGGCCGGCGTGGCATCGATGTCGATGACGCCTTCGGCGTAACCCGGACCGACCGCGATCTTGTCCATGTAGACGTCGGGCGCGAACAGCAGGCTGCCCTTCTCGGCGATCGCGATCACCGCAAGCGCGTTCGGCAGGTTCTTGGCGCAGATTGTCGTGCCTTCGAGCGGATCGAGCGCGATATCGACCGCCGGGCCTTTGCCGGTCCCGACCTCCTCGCCGATATAGAGCATCGGCGCCTCGTCTCGCTCGCCCTCGCCGATCACCACCGTGCCCTTGATGGCGAGGCGGTTGAGTTCCTCGCGCATGGCGTCGACGGCGACCTGGTCGGCAGCCTTTTCGTCGCCGCGGCCGCGCAGCCGGGCGGCCGCGACTGCGGCCCGTTCGGTGACGCGCACCAGTTCCATGGTGAGTATCCGGTCAAGGCCGGCGACGATGTTCTGGGCCACATTCATTTCGGCAAATCCTCGTTTGATGCCGCCTCCCGCCGGAGGCGCGCCTGTTTTGTCAAACGAGCATGACAACGGCAAGACCTGCCGGCAGCTTTATCGAAAGGACAGCAATATCAATCGATTGAACCGCATTCCTGAAACAATGCCCACCGGTTCGAGACGACCCGGGCCAATACGAAACGGGAAATCCCCGTACCTCGCAGCCTAGAAAACCGCGAGGTATTTGAGCAGCGAAACAATGCCGATGATGATGACGATGATCTGCACGATCTGTCTCATCCTGGCGTCGAGCGGCAGTCGCTGGACGAGATACAGAACCAGGATAATGACCAGGAATGTAATGAGGATGCCGATCAGCATGGACGACGCCATGATACCCTCCCCGAGACGGCCGTGTTGAAAAACGTAGCGAGATGGTGCGGCCGGCCAAGCTGGCCGCCCTTGCGGCTAATGGTACCAGCGGCGCGGCGTGTCGTTCATCGACTGGCCGATCGCGAGGCCGGCCAGGAAGCCAAGTAAGCCGATCACGCCAACCACTGCGGTCGTCGTGCCCGGATTTTCGCGCGCGGCTTCTGAAACGGACTGAGCCTGGCTGCGCAACTGCTGCGCTGTCCGCGAGGCGCGGGAAGCGGCTGTATCGTAGAAATCCGATGCCTGTTCGCTGGCGTCATCGAGCATTTCCGCGCTGCGCGCCGAAATGCTCTTGTTGATCTTGGTGATTTCCTTGCGCAGGTCTGCGATCTGCTTTTCCAGCGCCTTCTGGATGTCCTCGATGTCAGGAGGGCCGGATTTGTTGGTATCAGCCATGAAGCGGTTCCCTTGGTTGCTGACCAAGAGAACGGTGCCGACGCCATTTCGTTCCGGGCGGCAGCGGGATCCTCGCAGAACGAAAATACGCCGCCAGTGGTTATGCCCGCGACGACGAGGCCGCGGCTACCCTGCTCGCTCGATGCGGATGACCTGCGGCTTGTCGGTCAGATGGCCGTCTTTGGTGATGCCGTCGACGGCCTTGCGCACGGCGGCCTCGGTGGTCTCGTGGGTGACGAGGATCACTGTCTTCTGCGCCGCCGCCTCGCCGCTGACCGCGTGCTGGACGATCGATTCCAGCGAAATATCATTGTCGGCCATGCGCTTGGCGATTGCTGCGAACACGCCGATGCGGTCATGCACGGTCAGCCGGATGAAGTAACCGCCGGCATGGCTGCGCATCTGCGCCTTCTTATACGGTTTCAGCTCCTTCGCCGGCAGGCCGAAGACAGGACCGTGCTGGAAGCCTGGCCGGCTCTTGGCGATGTCGGCGACGTCGCCGATGACCGCCGAGGCGGTGGCATTGCCGCCGGCGCCAGGGCCGGAGAGCAGCAATTCGCCCAAAATGTCGGTCTCGATCGCCACCGCATTGGTGACGCCATGCACCTGCGCGATGACGGAAGCCGTCGGCACCATGGTCGGATGCACACGCTGCTCGATGCCGCTTTCGGTGCGCTGGGCGACGCCGAGCAGCTTGATCCGGTAGCCAAGATCGGCTGCCGCACGGATGTCGGCCTGGGTGATGTTGGAAATGCCTTCCATGTAGATGTCGTTGGCGGCAATCCTGGTGCCGAAGGCAAGGCTGGTCAGGATCGACAGCTTGTGCGCGGTGTCATGGCCCTCGATGTCGAAGGTCGGATCGGCTTCGGCATAACCCAGCCGTTGTGCGTCCTTCAGCACGACGTCGAAGGAGACGCCCTCGGCCTCCATCCGGGTCAGGATATAGTTGCAGGTGCCGTTGAGAATGCCGAACACGCGGCTGACCGAGTTGCCGGCCATCGCTTCGCGCATCGTCTTGATGACGGGAATGCCGCCTGCCACCGCAGCCTCGTAGTTGAGCAGAACGCCCTTCTTCTCGGCGATTTCGGCAAGCGCCACGCCATGCTTGGCAAGCAGCGCCTTGTTGGCGGTGACGACATGACGGCCGGCTTCGAGCGCCGCCTTCACAGAGGCACGCGCCGGCCCCTCATCGCCGCCGATCAGCTCGACGAAAACGTCGATCTCGGCGGTCTGTGCCATCTTCACCGGATCGTCGAACCAGTTCGCGGAGCTCAGATCGGTGCCACGGTCGCGTTTCCGGTCGCGTGCCGAAACCGCCGACACGATGATATCGCGCCCGCATTGGCGGGTCAGCTCCACCGCCTTGTCGCGCAACACGCGCGCCACCGATGCACCGACCGTGCCAAGTCCGGCAATTCCAACACGCAGTGCTTCAGCCATGGAAGGCGGCGCCCCTCAAATCAGATCGAATTTGTATTTAACGGTGGGCGGAAAGCGGCACCACATTGTTGGGCTGCTTGGCGCTGGCAGACAGGAAGCGCTTGATGTTGCGCGCCGCCTGGCGGATCCGGTGCTCGTTCTCGACCAGCGCCACGCGCACGAAATCATCGCCATGCTCGCCGAAGCCGACACCGGGCGCCACCGCGACGTCGGCATGCTCGATGAGCAGCTTGGAGAATTCGAGGGATCCCAGATGCCGGAACGGCTCCGGGATCGGCGCCCAGGCGAACATCGAGGCCGCCGGTGCCGGAATGGTCCATCCGGCGCGGCCGAACGCATCGACCATCACGTCGCGGCGCTTGTGATAGATATCACGCACTTCGGCGATGTCGGCGCCGTCGCCATTGAGCGCGTGCGCGGCCGCCACCTGGATCGGCGTGAAGGCACCGTAGTCGAGATAGGATTTGACCCGGGTCAGCGCCGAGATCAGCCGTTCATTGCCGACGGCGAAGCCCATGCGCCAGCCGGGCATGGAAAAGGTTTTCGACATCGAGGTGAACTCGACGCAGACATCGATGGCGCCCGGCACCTGCAGTACCGAGGGTGGCGGATTGCCGTCGAAGTAGATTTCGGAATAGGCAAGGTCGGACAGGATGATGATGTCGTTCTTCTTGGCGAAGGCCACCACGTCCTTGTAGAAATCGAGCGAGGCGACCAGCGCCGTCGGGTTCGACGGATAGTTTAGGATCAGCGCCAGCGGCTTCGGGATCGAATGGCGGACGCCGCGCTCGAGCGCGGGAATGAAGCCATCATCGGGCTCGACCTGCAGCGAGCGGATGACGCCGCCCGACATGATGAAGCCGAAAGCGTGGATCGGATAGGTCGGGTTGGGGCACAGGATCACGTCGCCGGGCGCGGTGATCGCCTGCGCCATGTTGGCGAAACCTTCCTTCGAGCCAAGCGTGGCGACCACCTGGGTGTCGGGGTTGAGCTTCACGCCGAAGCGGCGGGCATAGTAGTTTGCCTGGGCGCGGCGCAGGCCGGGAATGCCGCGCGATGAGGAATAGCGGTGCGTCCGCGGATCGCGCACCACCTCGCACAATTTGTCGACGATGGCCTTGGGCGTCGGCAGGTCCGGATTGCCCATGCCGAGGTCGACGATATCGGCACCGCGCGAACGGGCGCTGGCCTTGAGCCGGTTGACCTGCTCGAACACGTAAGGCGGAAGCCGGCGGACCTTGTGAAATTCTTCCATGGCAGTTCCAGACAGCAAGGGAGCGTTGGGCGCGCGCTATATACTCATTTGCAGGTAGGGTCGAGGGCGGGGTCGCATTTGCCTTCGATCTGCTTCAGCGTCTGCGGGCCGTGTTTCTTGGCGAGATCGGTCAGCGCCGCCTGGTTGGTGACGGCCGCGCCGCCGCTCTTGGCGCCTTGCCCGTTCTCGTCGGCCTTCAGTTGGGCGAGCTTGGCGTTCTTCTCGGTCTCGGTGAATTGTTTCGCCGCCACTTGCGGCGGGATGTTCAGGTTCGGAAAGGTACCGGTGTCCTTCGGACCCGCGTCGGTGGCCATCGGCACCGGACCGCCGGTATTTGTGCTCGAGCATCCGGCAACGCCCAGGAGCATGATTGTCGCGCCGATGCGGCAAAAGTGGCCGGCACCGAAAAAAACAGTCTCGCCAAACTTAATCGTCATATTGTTTCCTTGGCAGCCGGGGTAGAGCGAGATTGGACCCTGTCGGATGTCCCATGTTAATATGTCAAGAAAACGCTTCCGGAGGAACCCCGCGAACCATGTCCAAAACACCCGATTCGGGCAAAGCGGAAGATGGCGGACCTTCGACGGTCGAGCAATATCTGGTGAAGGACCCGGAACGCTTCGCGCTGAACATGGCGCGGATGATCGAGCAGGCCGGCAAGGCGGCGTCCGCCTGGGCCGAACCGCGCGAAAAGGGTGAGGTGCGCGACCACGTCGCCGAGCCGGTCGTCGACATGGTCAAGACCTTCTCGAAGCTCAGCGAATACTGGCTGGCCGATCCGCAGCGTGCGCTCGAAGCGCAGACGCGGCTGTTCGCCGGCTACATGACGGTTTGGGCGAACGCCATCCAGCGCGTCAGCCCGAACGCCGAGGGTGCCGACGATGCCGTCAAGCCGGAGCGCGGCGACAAGCGCTTCCAGGATCCGGAATGGGGCCGCAACGCCTTCTTCGATTTCCTCAAGCAGGCGTATCTCGTCACCTCGCGCTGGGCGTCCGAACTGGTCGAGCACGCCGAAGGCCTGGACGAGCATACCCGCCACAAGGCGAGCTTCTACGTCAAGCAGGTGTCCAACGCCATCTCGCCGTCCAATTTCATCCTGACCAATCCGGAATTGTTTCGCGAAACCGTCGCCTCCAACGGCGAAAACCTGGTGCGCGGCATGAAGATGCTGGCCGAGGACATCGCCGCCGGCAAGGGCGACCTGAAATTGCGCCAGGCCGATTATTCGCCTTTCGAGATCGGCAAGAACATCGCCACGACGCCCGGCAAGGTGGTCGGCCGCAGCGACGTCGCCGAGATCATCCAGTATGATGCGGCGACCGAGACAGTGTTGAAACGCCCACTGCTGATCTGCCCGCCCTGGATCAACAAGTTCTACATCCTCGACCTCAACCCGCAGAAATCCTTCATCCGCTGGGCCATCGAGCAAGGCCACACCGTTTTCGTCATCTCCTGGATCAATCCGGACGAACGCCACGGCGCCAAGAACTGGGAAGCCTACATCCGGGAAGGCCTGCAATACGGCCTCGACACGATCGAGAAGGCGACCGGCGAGCGCGACGTCAACGCCATAGGTTACTGCGTCGGAGGCACGCTGCTGGCGGCGGCACTGGCGCTGATGGCTGGAGAAGGCGACGACCGCATCAAGTCGGCGACCTTCTTCACCACACAGGTCGACTTCACCCATGCCGGCGACCTGAAAGTGTTCGTCGACGAGGAACAGGTCGCGGCGGTGGAAAAGGCTATGAACGAAAAGGGCTACCTCGACGGCACCAAGATGGCCACCGCCTTCAACATGCTGCGCTCGGGCGACCTGATCTGGCCCTATGTCGTCAACAACTACATGCGCGGCAAGGATCCCCTGCCCTTCGACCTGCTCTACTGGAACGCTGATTCGACCCGCATGGCAGCGGCCAACCACTCGTTCTACCTGCGCAACTGCTATCTCGAGAACAACCTCTCTCGCGGCACGATGGAGCTTGCGGGCCACACGGTCTCGCTCGGCGATGTCACCATCCCGGTCTACAACCTCGCCTCGCGGGAAGATCACATCGCGCCGGCGCTGTCCGTCTTCCTCGGCTCGAAATATTTCGGCGGCCCGGTCGAGTACGTGATGGCGGGATCCGGGCATATCGCGGGCGTCGTCAATCCGCCCGCATCCAACAAATATCAGTACTGGACCGGCGGCCCGCCGAAAGGCGACTTCGACCAGTGGGTAGAAAGGGCAACCGACCATCCCGGGTCCTGGTGGCCGCACTGGCAAAGTTGGATAGAGGCCAAGGACAACACCCGCGTAGCTGCCCGCAAACCCGGCAAGCATATGAAAACCTTGGGCGATGCTCCCGGCACCTATGTCAAGGTACGTGTGTAACGGACTGTAATGTCTGGTGAGTTGACGCCCCCGCAAAAGCGGGCGAAATGGTGTCGTCAACCATTAAGCAGCCGCAATTCGGCAATCGCTGCAAAAATACTTACAGGCTTGCTGATTTGACACAGGTCTCGTTTCCGGATCGGAGACAAGGGGCACCCTAACGCAGACATACCAGTCAGCGCCAAGGATACACCGACCGGACATCGAGGGGGAATTTGACTTTGAAATCAGCAGGATGGAGCCTCGCAAAGGGAGAACGCCGCGTCATCGTGGCAGCGTTCTGCTCGATGCTTCTGGCCTCCTGCACATCGGCTGGCGATCCGACAATGTCGGTCGGAATGCCCGGCTACAATGCTTCCGCATCCGACATCCACGCCGCCTCCACGGGCAAGCCCCTCGCCGCCGATTCGTCGTCGGAGGTAGCGACGGAGCAGACGACCGTGATGAGCGAAAGCGACACGGCACTCCCCGAAAAGGTTGCCTACCTACCGATGGCCAAGCCTGGGGCCACTTTCCCGCTCACCATACCAGCCAGCGCGGAAACGATCGCGGCACAGACGCCGCAGTCCTTGCAACAGCCGGTACAGACGGCGCAGCAGACCGACGCGGTCGCCCAGAAGATCGCCGCCGCCGATGCTGCCGCGACGGCGCCGAAGCCGGCCGCGGCACCGGTGATGAACAATCCGGTTTATGTGACCGCTGGCGAGGCGCCGCAAGCCGAGGCGCCGAAGAAAAAAGGCTTCCTGGCCTCGATGTTTGGCGCCACCCCCGCTTCGGCAACACCCGCTCCGCTGGTCAACACACGATCGGGCGAACAGCCTGCCGCGCAGGCCAAGCCTGCCCCGGCGGCAGCAAAGCCGATCATCACACTGGCCTCGGCCGATTCCACGGCAAGGCCGATACAGTTGGCTTCGACCGGGGACGATGCCGGTCACATCACGGGTAGCGATGCCCTGCCTGGCGTGCGCCAGACAGCCCTGTTCGAGATCAAACGCAAATCCGGCCTCGACGACGAAAGCGACGTCGACCTCAATGAGGACGAAGGCTCTGGCGGCAGCTATCAGGTTGCGTCTGCGGCCGGCATGGCGCGCCTGGCGCCCAACGGACTGCTGAAGCAGAATGAGAGCGTGGACGTCGCTTGCCTGAAGCCATCGCTGGTGCGCGTGCTGAAGACGATCGAAGGCCACTACGGCCGCAAGATGATGGTGACCTCGGGCTATCGCGACCCGGCCCGCAACCGCCGCGCCAACGGCGCCAAGAATTCGTTGCACATGTATTGCGCCGCCGCCGACATCCAGGTGCCCGGCGTCTCCAAATGGGAGCTTGCGAGCTACATCAGGACCATGCCCGGCCGCGGCGGCGTCGGCACCTACTGCCACACCGAATCGGTCCATGTCGATGTCGGCCCCGAGCGCGACTGGAACTGGCGCTGCCGCCGGCGCAGCGGCGGTGACGACGGCTAGCAGCGATTTGACGGACCGGAACCTCAGCAGGCCAGAGTCGTTCCCTTGTCGTCACCCTTGGGCTAAGCGGGAGCGAAGCTCCGTCGCGAAGACCCGAAATCCATGCCGTGACCCTGGCAAAGATCGCAACGGGAGCAGAATTCTGCACCGCGGCAACGCGTTGAAGTCGCGGCATGGATTCTCGGGTCCGCGCCGCGTCGCTACGCTCCTTGCTCCGCCCGTGGATGGCGAAGCGACTAATGTCACCGCTGATCGCCAAGCCCTGCCGACCCCTCGCGAAATCGCTGATTTGGCAGGCTGGAAAAAAGTTGTCCAAGGCGGCACCTAACGGGTTGCCGGTTACGCGCAACGCCAGTATAAGCCGCTTCGTCTGAGCGCGCCCATCGTCTAGCGGTTAGGACACCGCCCTTTCACGGCGGTAACAGGGGTTCGATTCCCCTTGGGCGTACCAGATCTTCCGGACCTCCAGTCCCTCTTCCGATTCTACGCAGCGAACGCCTGGCCGATGCAATTTGGCAGGGGCGGCATCGCGTCGACAACATTGCGGGTTACGGCATCCTTTGCAGCCGATACCCCATGCCTTTCGCGCTAGTCTAGCGCTCGGCTCCTCTATCTTGTCGATCCGACGGGCCGGTGGTTAAATGGAATACGAAGGGAGCGCTCATATGGCAGTTCACCTTTCGGCGGATATACGCGCTCCCGCGACAACGCCACCAAGATATCTCTTTGGTCCGCTCGCGGACTTTCTGATGCTCGGCGGCAGCGCATTCCTGATCTTGCCGGCGCTGTACTTCGTGCCACTGAGATACGAAGGTCTCGTGGCGGCGACGATGCTTTTCCTGGCTTATCTGATAAACTATCCGCACTTCGCCCACTCATACCAACTCTTCTACCGCAATTTTGGGCGGAAGCTGCGCGGCGACGGTTACGACAGGAACCTCCAGATCCGCTACGTCGTCGCCGGCATCGTCGTTCCCCTACTCATGGGCGCATTTTTTGCCTACGGCTCGATAACGGCGAACGCCCGGCTGCTGGGCAACGCAACCAACGCAATGTTCTTTTTCGTGGGCTGGCACTACGTCAAGCAAGGCTACGGTATGTTGATGATGGATGCCGTCCTGAAGCGCAGGTTCTTCACCGATCCGGACAAGAAAATCCTGCTGATCAACAGCTATGCAGTTTGGCTGTTCGCATGGCTTCAGACGAACACGGCGGTCAGCCAGGGAAAATACCTGGGGCTGGAATATTATACGTTTGCCACCCCTGCATGGCTCAACGCGATTGCGCTGTCGGCCGCGGCCGCTTCCACGGCCGCCACTGCCGTGATGCTGATCAATCGTTGGAGCAGGAATGGCGGCAGCCTGCCGTATAACGGCGTCATGGCCTACATCGCGTCCCTATATCTCTGGATTCTGATCGTAAGGACAAATCCGCTCTGGCTGCTTGTGGTGCCGGCGCTCCACTCCTTGCAGTACCTGGCGGTGGTCTGGCGTTACCAGAGCAATGTCGAGCGTGACGGGCGCGATGCCGAGAAGGTTCCGCCATCCAGAATCCTGTCCATCCTTGGTCCGGCTTACAGGGTGCGGCTTCTGGAGTTCATCAGTGCTGGCCTTCTCCTCGGCGGTCTGGGTTTCTGGCTGGTGCCGACCGTGCTGACGGCCCTTATCCCCTATGACCGGGAAGTCCTGGGATCGTCGCTGTTCTTCTTCATCGTGTTGATTTTCATCAACGTGCACCATTACTTCCTCGACAATGTGATGTGGCGCCGCGGCAACCCCGAAGTGTCGAGATATCTGTTCCGTTAGAGCTTTTTTTGCGCTCAGCGGAAGCGCTTGGCGTAATGTGGAAATGGACCAGGGATGGATCCACTCCCGCCCGATCCACCAGTCCATCAGCTTCGGAATTTTGGAGGCCTCGCCTCGGAATCGAACCGAGGCTTCCGAGATTTGCAGTCTCTAGCGTAGCCGCTCCGCCACGAGGCCATACGTGCTGTGGTAACGGGCAGAAGTTTAAAGATCCTTGATGTCTTGGATAAAAAATTTCGGCTACGCCCCACTGTGAAAAAGAGCCCGTCACGCGGCAGAAAAGCGCCGACCCATGACTCCTTTGCCAGACTTGAATTGCATGCCCGTCAACGAGGGGAACTCATGCAGCCCGGCCGCAGGCTCGAGGCCAGCAGATTCGCTGTCTGGCAGACTACGTGGCTAACCGCCGACCAGCGGCACGGTAACGGTCGTCGCGTAATTGATCGGGTAGGCGTTGAAATATGGGAAATCTATGACGAACGCGTAGGCAGCGGTCAGGTGCGCCATGCGAAAGCCGCCGCTCGCCGGGTCGGTGGCGATCGTGACGTTCACATTCTTCAGACCCAGCGCAAGCAGTTTCTGCGTCGCGATCGCCTGGATGTCGGCCTGGGTCAGCGTGTTGTTAAGCTGCAGGGACCGTGCGGACGCCTCCAGCGTATAGCGAACGCTGGAGGCCGAATTCATCGACCAGCCGAAGGCAAAGATTCCGAATAGCAGCATAATAAGGAACGGTGCGATCAGCGCGAATTCGAGCGCGGCTCCGCCCGATCGATCGGCCCTGAAGCCTCCCGCATTACCGAACACGGATCAGCTCCTGCTGGCCGATCGCGCTGGGGGTGGAAAACACGCCGAAGGTAAAGGGCGGAGTCCACGTCGCCGATGCGTCGATCTGGACAAAGACCGACGGTGCCTTCGGCCCGCTGCACAAGGTCGAAGCGTCGACCACGGTCGTCCCGCATTTGTAGATCCGGCTCAGCGTGACCTGACCGTCGTCCGGCATCCTCTCCCAGTTCGCCAGTGCCGCGGCCCGTGTCGCGCTGTCGTCGGTGGAGCCCGCCAAGACCATGTTCGCCGCCGTCTTCACGCCGGCGCGCATAGACAGCGAACTCGTGACGTATGACCAGCCGTCGGCGATGCCGAGCAGTACCAGACACAGGATAGGCAGGACCATCGCGAACTCAACCGCGGCTGCACCCGCGTCTTCGCGAATGGCTGGGATCAATCGATGGGCCACGCGCTTCATTCGACAATCGCGACCGACGCCGCCGCGGGGATGTCCTTCATTCCCAGGCTCGAGCAGTCCTGGTTGATCGTGGAATTGCCGGACCACTGGATAGTGTCGGCCACAATCTGCGTGCAGCCATTGTTGCCTGAGAAGTTGCCCAGGTAGTTCACTTGCTGCTTGGGGAAATAGATGGCGCCGGTCAGCAAGGATGTTGCCGTACCGTTGAAGGTACTCTGCGCCGCCGTGCCTGTCCTGTCACCGTAGAACAGCATGCCGGAATAGGTGCCCGACTGCGGCGCGCTGAGCGTCACGGTCGCGTTCCCGTTCATGCTGACGGTGCTGCTGCCCGCCATGAAGATGGTGACGCCGCTGCCCGCGATGACCGCGCCCGCGTTGATTTTCAAATTGCCCTGGACAACATAGACGCCGGGAGAAAGCGTGACATTGCCGTTGAGGCTCATACCACTGCAATAGGTCCCGGGCTGGATCGTTTGGGTCGTCTTGCCTCCGTTGACATTCTGGCATGGGTTGGAGACAGCGGGCGCCGGCACGCTGGCGAACGGATCGGGCGCGGGCAAGGCCTGGGTAATCGGCGCCTTGCAGATCGTGGTCACCGGATTATTCAGCACGACCCCGCCCGCCGAGATCAGGCAGTCGGCCGTGAGACCCGCCGATCCCTGCACCTTGATCGCGTCGCTGGCGATCGAGTTCGTCATGATGACGCAGCCGTTGAGCGTCATGCTGGTGCTGCCGGAGAAGAGCACCGACTGCGGCGCCGACAGATTTCGCGCCTGGAGGCAGGCCTTGGAGGCGTCAGTGATGAGCGCCACCGCCCTCGCCCGCTCCGGCACCTTGCCCTGCGTGAAGATGGAGGTGAATATCCGGTCGAGATTCTGGCCGAGGACCACCTCGACCGCCTTTTTGGCAGTGTTCGGCCCTGACGTCGGCGGCGTATTGACGACGATGGTGCCGTTCCCGAGGCCGTTGTCCGTCGCCGACTGGGTCGCGGCCGCGACGATCGTCGGCGTGTCGGAACCCGCGATCTGCTCCAGCGCGCCGGCATAGGCCGCGGCATCCGCCGTGGCCTGCAATCTCAAGCTGTTGTAGTACCAATAGGAGGTTTCAACGCCAAAACCCGCCGCACCGACAACGATCGGCAGGGTAAGGGCAAAGATGGTGGCGACGTTCGCGGCTCTGCTGCGGCGCATGGCCGCCACGAGCCGAATCCGGGTGAAGCAGTTGAACAGCATGCTCAATTAGAAAGCACGCATGTATGAATGAACGGCTAAAAAGTCGATTCACTTTCTACGAGACAACCATTGGCTAGCAGCCATTGGCTCCAACAGCCGGCCTCGGTACGCGGACCTTCTCGGCACGCCATGGAGGGCAAATGACGCATTTCCGGCGTCGCCAAGCGTGCAGTTGCCTGCGGGCAGGATTTACTTCAGGCGGTAAGGATCGGGACCTCTTCCACGGTCGCACCAGCCGATAACTCTCTTTGAACGGCAAGAAAGAACCTGCGCACTTCGTCACCGGCTGCCGTTCTGTCCCTGCCCGTCCCGACAATGAGATCGAGCAACTCCGCCGCCTTTGTCTTCCAGAACGAGGTGGCGGTCTCGCCATGCAGATTGCCGAGCTTGGCGGCAACTTCCCTGACCAAGAACAGCTGACGATCGATCGGGAACGCACGGACTTTTTCTGAGGACATCTTCCGACCCATGAAACTGACGCAACGAATCAACCATTGCCGAACAATCAATGGCTAACCGCCAAGGTGGAAACGGAAGCTTAACAGCGCCGGCCAATGCATCGGCGCAAGCGAATCGTCATGCACACTCAAGCTGAACTGGTTCCCCCACTCGATGACGCCCTCAGGCCTGCAGCGCTCTCGCCTCGCCGCCGCGCTTGCGCGGCGCCATCATGTCGCCGGCCATCAGTCCGGCAACGCGGCAGAACGCCATGAACGCCCGGCAGGCGTCTTCGGTCTCGACCACATCGACCGTGGCACCGAAACAGGCATTGAAGGCTTTCTGATACACCGGTCCCTGCCGGCGCGCCGGCCAGTCCTGCAGAAAATCGAGCGCCTGCTCGACGCTGTAGATTTCCTCGACGGGCAAGCCGGGGCCTGGTGCGATGCGCACCGGCACCTCGAATTGCAATCTGTCCATCCGACATCTCCCGACCGGCATCGCCCAAGCAACGCCGCTCATCGTCAAAAGTTGCTTTGTGCAGTCTGCCACGGAAATGTGTCGTCACTGCGGAAAACTGCCTCCTTTGCTGCATCTGGCAAAGGAAGGCCTGCCGGCATCGAGCGGCCCGGCAGGCCTTTCCGGCGGCGCGACTACTGGTTGGCCGGGTCGGTCTCCGCGTCGAAGGCCGTGCGCCTGACCGGCGGGGCAAGCGAATATCCGGGCCGTTGGGGCCGCATCAGGCAGTTCGTCCTTGAACCTTTCGCCCTCAGGTGCCAAATCTGGTGACATCTCCGCGCCCGCGCTCCTGCGGCGCGCCACCTTCTATATGGGCAAAATGGTCACCTATCTCGACGCCGCCACGGCACCGCTCAGAAACACCGGCCAGATCCGCCTTTATGGCGAGGAAGGCTTTGCCGGCATGCGCAAGGCATGCGACCTCACCGCGCGCTGCCTGGACGAACTGGTGCCGATGGTCGGCCCCGGCGTCACCACCGAGACCATCGACCGTTTCGTCTTCGAGTTCGGCATGGACCACGGCGCACTGCCGGCCACGCTCAACTATCGCGGCTACACGAAATCGTCTTGCACCTCGATCAACCACGTCGTCTGCCACGGCATTCCCGACAACAAGCCGCTGAAGGATGGCGATATCGTCAACATCGATGTGACCTACATCCTCGACGGCTGGCACGGCGATTCCTCGCGCATGTATCCGGTCGGCACGATCAAGCGGGCAGCCGAACGCCTGCTCGAGGTCACCCACGAATGCCTGATGCGCGGCATCGCCGCCGTCAGGCCGGGCGCGCGCACCGGTGTCATCGGCGCCGCCATCCAGACCTACGCCGAAGCCGAGCGCTGCTCGGTGGTGCGCGATTTCTGCGGCCACGGCGTCGGTCAGCTGTTCCACGACGCCCCCAACATCCTGCACTACGGCAATGCCAATGAAGGCGTGGAAATGCGCCCCGGCATGATCTTCACCATCGAGCCGATGATCAACCTCGGCCGGCCGCATGTGAAGGTCCTGTCGGATGGCTGGACGGCGGTGACACGCGACCGCTCGCTGTCGGCGCAATACGAGCACACGATCGGCGTGACCGACACCGGCTGCGAGATTTTCACGCTGTCGCCCAAAAAGCTCGACCGCCCCGGCCTGCTGGCCTAGGAGGCTGTCGCGAGGTCTTGGATGGCGGCCTATTTCCAGTGTTTGCGTGGCCGCCAGTCTTCGCCCTCGTCCTGGTCTCGGAACCAGCGCATTATTTCCCGGCAACTGTGCGGACGGCCATCGCTGACCCTGCCATCGGTGCATGGATCGTAGCGTTCGCGCGGGTAATAGTCGTGCCTTTCCCGATAACGCTCCCGGCGATCCAGCATGCGCAGGATCTCCCGGCAATTATGCGGCCTCCCGTCGCTGTAACGGCCGTCCGTGCAAGGATCATCATATTGGATGAGATGAATCGGCAGGTTCTTATCAGGGCGGCTATTGGCATCGATCACCGAGGCAGCCATTGCGGGACTGAAGCTCAGGAGCAGGCCGGCGGACAGCAGGATACGAATGAGCCTGGGCATCTTGGTTGTCTCCGAATGGGGCGTCATCGATGACGACACCGAGAGCTTGCGCGACTCCCATTGCCGCAACATTGCGCGGAGGTCGGAGGCCACTCATTCCTTGCCGCCGAAAAGACCTCGACCGCCCCTGCCCGCCGTCCTAGTATTTCGTGGGGATCAGCGATCATTGCTCAGCTGCGGACTGGATATGGGCGGCACATGGCGACACAAGGCGACGACGACGAACGGAGCTTCTTCTCCGAGGTGCCGGTGCGGCCGGCGGCGAGAGCCAAGGCGGCAGTCGATGAAAAACCGCATTATCTCGGCCATCGCGATCGTCTGCGCGAGCGCTTTGCCTCGGCCGGTCCGGATGCCTTGCCCGACTATGAGCTTCTGGAACTCCTGCTCTTCCGCCTGATACCGCGCGCCGACACCAAGCCGGTCGCCAAGGCGCTGCTGGCCCGCTTCGGCACCCTAGCCGAAGTGCTCGGCGCGCCCGTCGGCTTGCTGCAAGAGGTCAAGGGCATAGGCCCGGCCGTAGCACTCGAGCTGAAGGTCGTCGCGGCGACCGCCCAGCGCATGGCGCGCGGCGAGGTCCATGGCCGCGAAGTCCTGGCCTCATGGCAGCAGCTTCTCGACTATTGCCGCTCGGCCATGGCGTTCGAGGCGCGCGAGCAGTTCCGCATCCTGTTCCTCGACAAGAAGAACGCGCTGATCGCCGACGAAGTGCAGCAGACCGGCACGGTCGACCACACGCCGGTCTATCCCAGGGAAGTGGTCAAGCGCGCGCTCGAACTGTCGGCCACCGCGATCATCCTGGTCCACAACCATCCCACTCGCCTCTTTTCGATCACGCACGATCACACACTAGCGCATTGATACATATATATTTTTCGACTTGTAGCAGAGTCGGATATCGTGGCATATTGGGGTCGGTTTTAGGGGGATCGAAGCCCGTTTTGAACCCAACCACAGACCCCTACTACCCGTCAGCCGATCCCACTCGAAAGCCTACGGGAGACCCCAGTGCCAAGCCTTACCGATGGAGAGATTCGCCGCGCTTTGAAGCAGGTCGAGGAGACCGGAAAGCAGCAGAACCTTGTCGATGGCGAGGGCCACGGAACAGGCCGCCTCGTTCTCGTGATAAAGCCAATGCCGACCCGCGTAACGGCGGACTGGATGGCCCAGCAATGGCGAGACCAAAAGCGTCTCAAGAAAAAGCTCGGCTCGTATCCGTCAATGGGCCTCAGCCAGGCCCGCGAGATTTTCAGGCGCGACTTCGCCGACATGATCCAGAAGGGACGCAGCATCAAGATTGCAGGCGACACGCGACCCGGCACGGTCGCCGATCTGTTCGAGGCCTACGTCGCTTCGCTCAAGGCAGATGGAAAACCGTCCTGGAAGGAGGCCGAAAAGGGGTTGAACAAGATCGCCGATTCGCTCGGTCGCAACCGCCCTGCCCGCGACATCGAGCCTGATGAGATCAGGGACATTATTCGCCCGATCTATCAGCGAGGCAAACGGTCCATGGCTGATCATGTTCGCAGCTATGTTCGATCGGCCTACAGCTGGGGGCTGAAATCTGAGCACGACTACCGCTCGACCTCTGTCCGTCGGTTTCGTCTCATCTACAATCCGGCTGCTGGTATTCCGACAGAACCAAAAAACGTTGGAACGCGTTGGTTGGACGAAGAGGAATTTGTCCGTCTCTATCGCTGGCTCGAATATCCCGATGCGCCGGTCCATCCCCCTTACACGCGTGCCGTAAGAATTCTTATGCTGACCGGCCAGCGCGTCGAGGAGATCGCTCGGCTACACGTCGATCAATGGGATGCCGCTGAGCGCATCATCGACTGGTCCAAGACCAAGAATGGAAAGCCTCACGCCATCCCCGTGCCCAAGATCGCGGCCGAGCTTATTGGGTCGATCAAGCCGAATGAATTTGGTTGGTTTTTCCCATCCGCCACCGATCCGTCCAAGCCTGTCAGTCATGGAACGCTTTATTCGTTCATGTGGCGCCAGCGTGATCGCGAGGTCATTCCCGTCGTGACAAACCGCGATCTCCGGCGAACCTGGAAGACGCTTGCCGGCAAGGCAGGTCTCTCCAAAGAGATCCGAGACCGATTGCAGAACCACACTCTGCAGGACGTCAGTTCCAAGAGCTACGATCGCTGGAATTACATGCCGGAAAAGCGTGCTGCCATGGCCCGGTGGGACAAGTTTGTCCGGGAGCTTCTGACGAAGAAGAAGCGTAAAGCCGCGCTTAAGGAAGCTGCATGAGCTAGCGATTACCTTTCCTCACCGCCATCACCGGCGGGGGCAAAGCTTCATTGTGGGAACCAGACTACGAATCTGGGGGTCAGGAGTTCGAATCTCTTCGGGCGCGCCGCGCCGGGTGATGATGAGAACTACGTCTACGCTATAGCCCTCCTTTAAGTCGGTTCAAATCCCGCTCTCTCCGCAGCCATTTTCGTCCCCCAATGATCAGCGATGTCAATGGCTTATAGCCACTTCGCCAAAGCGCGGTCCCCCAGTCTGGTCCTCCAAGTTATCCGAAACCCTCATTTGCCACCCCTTTCGTAACATCGCTGTAGGACGGCTACGGAGACGATCGCGCGCTGGCGCCGTCATCTTGAGCCTGCCGTGCAAGTTGATCTAGCGCGTCGTTAACTCGTGAGCGCAGTAGCCGGCGCGCGTCACGTAGGTCCATAGGCTTCGACGGCCGCTTCTGCTCATTTCTCCTGTCATGGTGCCGATAAAACCAGTTCGCTGTGCGACTGAAGCGATCCATTTCGGCTCTGCCTTTCCCCCTTGGGTTGAACCCAGCTTGTTCTAGACACTCCATCGCCTTGTAGAGGTCGAACCAGCCCGGCTCGCCGGCGCAGTAATTGAGCGCGTGTGTTAGGAAGTCGCTTGCCCTGGAAGCAGCGTAGCGGCGTTGGGCCGAAGTTGGGGCGGGGGTCGGCACGACGATGTTGCCGTCGTTGTCTCGAATGATGACCTGAAACTCAGCGGATCCGCGTCCTATGGAAAAATGCGCTGTTTCCGTGCGCAACATCATATGGCGGATCAGTCTGCCGTCGCGCATTTCGGATGCACCGGCAAGTTCAACCGAGGACCCCGCAAAGACAACCCCTCCAGCGACTCCATTCAAGGTTCGGACTATGCCGTCCCCAGCGTTCAGCGTGTCTTTGAGTGTCGTGAGACCGTCTAGCTCCTTCGATTTGAGGATGAGCAACTGGTCGCCCGACTCATGGGGTATCAGTTCGACGTAGGGGTCGAACGGCGGCTTGAACATCTTCAGCCATTCGCTCTGTTCTACTCGGTTGGCCTTCAGCACTAACCACATTGGACAGCGCCTTCCAATCTTTGCCCAGAATCTGCCGATCTCCGGTGGTATCGACATAGCACCACGTATTGTGGCTGTCCGGCCAATTGGATGGTAATCGCCTTGTCGGGCAGCGTCAGAACCTCAGATCCGAAATCACAATAGGCCTGCACTATGTCGGGAACGTCGTAGGCGCCCAGGAGACACATCGCGAAACCCACAGGTTGGAAAGTGGTTTGAGGTAGGAGCGGGAGACCGCTACATCGCGAGACTCACTATCGAAGAAGCACTCTTCTGCTATCGGCGACGATCAGCTTAGAGCGTAAACCTCGCCGAAATCGGTGCAATCAGCTTTGGCCCCTAGGCTGATCAAGCCAGGGCGGATCGGGCCTCTTGAACACCTCTCGGCCGGTTTGCTCGATTGCTTCACCGACGGCGAGCTCCAGCGCGTAGATGGTCCTTTCAAGCGGCAGCGTCGAGCGCGTGACCTTCTTGCCAGTTCCCGGATCGAGGTCGAGTGCATATTCATATCGAATGCCGACTAAGGCGTTGTTGAGCGCGCATAGTCGGATGTACTTTTCAACATTGGCGGGGATAACAAGGCCGTAATTGTTACAGCAGTCCAGCATGTCACCCCACCTATGCCCAAACCCTTGGATCTTCTCCAGTTCTTGACTGTTCAAACGCAGGAAGGCCCGGAGGAAATGCTCGATCGCCTGGTAGTAAAGAAAGCGCCGGGGATGGTTCGATGTTCGGGGCAGAACGAGGATGTTCTCAAGGGCGTCAGCGGTGGCCCGGTAGTTTTGAGCCATCAAATAAATGCCGTACGGCGTGACGCCGACGCCATAGACGACCTTTGGCTTTTTCTCTGTCTTGTTTTCATCCATGACCTATTCCTTGGGCCAGCGATCTGTGTCGATCGGCATAAGAAATTCGAAGTCGTTGAGGCCGTCTTCGCCATCAATCCGATAGACCGCTTCCTTTCCAACCAGGACAATGAGCGGCAGGAGATCCTCATGGTGGATGACCCACCAATAGCCTGCGCGGACAGCGGCTGGATCGACCGCGTAGTTTTCGTCAAGTAGTTCCCGCTCCGTCAGCTTTCCTTTCTGCGGCCAGGCGCTGGTATCGATATGCTGAAGTAGCTCGAATTCGCCGACATGGTAGGGCCAGTCATCGGTCATGCGTGACGCTCCCAAACCGTGCACTTCGATAATCTCCGGCTTGCGGTCCTCGTGTAAGGGGCTTGCCCACCAGTAGCCGTCGCTCGTCTGCATCGATCTCTCCATATGATCTATAAGGGCCGCGACACCTATAGGAGGTGGCGAGAGCCAGTTGACGTGTGGGAGTGTCATGGGGGCAGCCGTGCTGCTCGTTCTCTACGACGCAAGGGCTCCCCCATCGTCGGTTATCACGCGGCTTGTTCAAAGGCGCCAAGGGCCGCTTCTCTCAAGGCACGCCGTGGAAGGTATCTGAAGGGTTCAGGCAGTCAAGATGTGCGCGATTCTCTCGAAATTTTCAGCCGGCCCGCGATACGATCCGCGCTACCCATGGACAACGAATTGCAGATTCAGTTGTCGGCAAAGTCGATTGATGCACTCCCTTGGGGGCAAGCGTCTTTTCCCATCGGTGACGGCAAACCGCCGCACGCGGCAGCGCTGCCAACAATCCGCTGAGAGCCAGAACCCATGGACAATGATCGCCTAGCTCGCCTTCACCCCTTACCGCTGGCGTCGTGCTGGCACTGGTTTGGCCGTTCTTAGGAGATCCTGCACATAATCAGCTCTGCCGTTTCCGGCTGGTGGCTGCCGGCTGCCGGTGGACCGCTTTCGGTGCCGCCTTCTTCGCCATGGCCGGCGCGGTCTTCTTGGCGGGCGCAACCTTCGTCGCGGCAGTCATCATGACTGATCCGGATTGCGATGCCATCCGAATATGCGGGCTACTGCTCCGAGATGGCTTTTCTCGGTAGCTCGGATGAGGCTTTCAATTCTTTCCGATTGGCGCGACCCCTCGAACGGTCGAGCCATGACAAATAGATCTTCGGACCTTCCGACTGCAGCGTGACTCCATCGGTCGACGCCCGAAGTGTCAGTTTCCTCATCGTCGATACGAGCGATCAGTCCGTCAAAATAGAATCGGAAGGAACGCACTTGCTGTTCAGGAACTCCATCAACAGCTTCATAGGTTACATAATCCGCTGTGGGACTGGCGGTGTGCCAAGGGCCGCGCGTTGCCAGTTGAGTGAGTGTTATTGGAAACACCGTCTGAGGCTCTGGATCACCGTCTGCCACCATCCTCCGAAGAACTTCTAGGCGGATGTCGCTCAGGGTTATCGAGGTGAACCCTGGGAGCTTTGTGATCGCTGCTCGCCAGAAAAGGCTAAGAAAGAACAGCCGAAGAAGCTTGAAATGTGGCGTCTTCAATCTTCGAAAGCCCCATTCAGGGACGGGCCATTCAATCTCTGAACCGTCGAGCCTGTCAGTCTCTCCGAAGGATTCCCATAACAACTTAAGGCACCTGAGCTCGACGATGGCGCGGTCGTCGTAGCGCATCAGAATATCTTCACCAGCTCGTGTAACGATTCCGCTGTCGTGCCAAGCGTCGAAACGTTGGCTTGGCCGGCGCCCCTCGCCAGCCTCGACCCTCGGCTCGCCGGGGACAGGAGATCTCGTCAGAGCTTTCGGAAGCAGATGACTTCTCACCAGCTTGCCGGACTGACCGGTTAGTTTGCAAATGCCGTATCGGCCCGTTGCAGGTTTCAAGGAGGTCGCGGCCTCTACTGTTTGTCGAACAAGAATTTGAGCGCGGCTAGATCATCCTTGTAGCCGTTCTTGTATTCATAGAAGGGATGCGAAAGCGTGGAGCCGCGCGATGCCCAGCCTTTGATATCCCATCCAGCCTCGACCAGATCTGAGGTCGCGAATACGAATTCCAGGGTCTTGGTGAAGAATCCTGCTGTATCAAGGAAGTTGGCGGCGTAGTCGACCTTGCTCTCCGCCCCGTGAACGTAGTGATTTCGGCAGTTCACGGCTTCGTCCAAAACCCAATTCAGATCCGGGAATTTATCACCGATTTCCGCTATGATTGGTGCTGCACGCCAACGAACTTTATGTTTCAACGCACTTTTGCCTAGCCGTCCGAGGGCGCTGAGAATGCTGCCGCGCTCCGCGCTTTCTGGAAGGTCGAAAAACAACTGCCTGCTCTTGTCGCGGGCAGCCTTAAGATCGCCCGACAACTCGACATCTCTTGGGACCGCCGATGCCGGAAGGATGTCAAACATGTTGGCTGAGCCGACCAGTCGGTCGATATCAAAAACTTGTGTGCGCAACGAATTCGAATACCTCATGCGCGCATCCATCCATGATGATGACCGTTTGACCCAGTCAGCTAAAACGTTCGAATATTCTTGCGACCTTCGCACGGGATCGATCGGCAAATCTGCAGGATGAGGCGCTATCCCCGGGAAGCGCACAAATGGCTTCATTGTGCTGTACACTTCGAAGACCTTGGGCGCATCCGGCACGGACGAGACTAGCAGCCGCATTTCTTCCATTCGCTGCGGTCTTCCTGCGATCATTGAAAAGAACGGCTCAAGCTCTTGGGCAGATGCTAGAGCTTCGCTGAAGGTCTGTGCCGATTTGAATTCGATCTCAACCCAAATCGAATTGACAAACCCGCTTCCTCCAGAACCTCCCATGGATATAGACGGCCGATGCTCTGCTGAGATTTTGCCGAGGGCGGTTGGAACTTGAATGATAGTGTGCTTGCCGGTAAAGTACGCAATATCCGGGTGCTCTCCCTTCGCGATCTCACGGCCAATTTTTTTCGAGTCGGCAGCCAATATTTGATCGATAAACAGGTCAGGGTCTAGCGCGAGCCCGAAGGCGTCGAAATCGTAAAACAAGCTTTTCGCATCGGTCAGCTTGAATGATATTGAGGAAAATATCGACTCGCTCTCATGCACGTGTGTGTCGCCAAATATTATGTGATGTGGAAATAACTCAAGCCGATACTTTGATACTACGCCCTCGGAATTGACGCTGCGATCGGCCTTCATCAGAATGCAGTCGAGAAACGAAAGCTTGACGATATGGTCGATGACGCCATGTATTGTCGGGTGCGGCAATTCAAAGGTATCAACGTCGTGCAGCATCAGTTTGGTATCAGTCCCCTCTAGTATGAGCTCGCCATACACCTCTTTTTGCCTCGGTAAGTCGAACTTTCCGAGCCCTCTAAAGCCGTCGATCCATTTGTTGGCCAATTGGTTTCTCCCGGTCATACCCTCGCCGGCCTGATTCGCCAGCTGTTTTGGCTGGGACGGCGCGCCATTCCATCCAGTTGAAATTGCTTGCCTTTTAGGCTTCGCCAACGCAACCGCATAGGCGTGAATTCCAGAATTCAGCAGGTTTTTCAGCCGGTTTTGGAAGAACGGACAGTCCTTCGAACCATATCGCAGTCTGGCGAATGATGGCCCGCCTGTTGGTCAACAGACGACTCGATCAGATTCGCACGGATCGGGCTGGCGGTCGTCGCAGTCCCTAGGTACACGCATGAGGCACTGGTGTTGATGTTGCCGGCTTCCTGACGCAAAACGTAGCGAATGACAGTCCGAAAAAAGGCAAACCGTCTTCAACTGCCGCCGCTTGTTGCAGGCGAATGGCGTGGTGAGATCGTTGGCTCAGCCAACATCAATTTTGGCCAGTCCGTGCAGCCCGGACCACCACGCCAATCAGTCGAGTTCAGCTATGTCATACTGGCCGCGTCGCTCATCATGCCGAACGCAGCATTCAGATGGCCTGGCGTCGTCATGATGATGGCCCCAACTCCCATGAAGACAGAACATCCCGACGCGGGCGCACTTTTTGAGGCCGATCAGCTGGCGTCGCTAAGCCTCTCCCTTGAAGTCACCAGGGCGCAATTTTCCGACATGCTGCCACGTTTGGAGGCGAAACGTTTCATGGATTTTCACTTTGTGGTAGAGGCAAAGGAGTCAGACGGTAGATGGCCGGTGCGAAGCTGGGGCATGGGAACCGCCTCACTTTGAATATCTACGGAAGAATTCGCCGGTTTCCTACGAAGCCGCCGCAGCCGCCCATCAAGCGGTCTTGGGTCGTCAGGCATGGGATCGTCGATCGCCATGGTGTCCCTATTCGCATCGAGATCCACCAATTCCTGGGCGATGCGGGGGCGCGTTGATTCCACCAAAGTCTTTCGCATTGCATCACTCCCTCCTAGCGAATTGGTCGCGGTAGGCTCCACTCGCGACAACCTCCAAAGATCCGAATGATAGGGAGCTGCGGAGTGCTTGAAATGGCCTCGTGCGGTCAGCTCGGCCCTGGCTGCCCGCTGATCCGACCAATATCTTCCAGAACAGAACGGATTTGTGGCCAGGGAAACTCGGCATCGCCTTTCGACGGCTGTCCTTCCCTGAGTATGGCATCAAGCTTCGCTGCCACACCGGCAAGGGAGATAGCCGGCGTTTTCGACAATTCTTCAAGCAACGTCTCTGCCCGATCGGCTGCCTCACATTCAGCGCGCAACGTGGCGGAATACCCCATCGCCCGGTCGCAGGCATCCCAGCGCGCCTGATGAGCCGCCAAATCGGCCTCGGCCTTTGCGCTGACCGCCGGGTCGACAGAACCGACGCAGAGCACATCGCGAAGTGCCTCATGTGAAGGGGGCGTAGCGGTCCTATCAACTGACAATCGGGGCAACACTGTGGGAAAGCCGACTTCGTCTACCAGCTTCCGCTCCAGACGCTGCTGCTCACGGCTCAACCGATCGGTCTCTTCATGAGCAGCTTGCCATTCGCGCCAAACTTCAACGGCAGCGTCGGTTGTTGCGTCAAGTAGTCCCCTGCGGATGACGGAGGGCAAAGTCGTGCTATTGTCGGAATCAGCCATGATCCGAGCTCCAAACAGCTTGGGTTGTGGTCAGGCCGAGCGACGTGTTCGAGCACGTCGTTCGGCTGCGCAGCGAGAACCACAAATTACGTACATACCGTACATTACGGACATTACCATTGTCAAACACGCCCGATCCTGTTGATAACAAAACTGAGCGCTTCGAACTCCGGCTCTCGAGTGACTTGCTTGCTCGCGTTGACGAATGGCGCCGCAATCAGCCCGATCTTCCCACCAGATCGGAGGCGTTCCGCCGACTGGTGGAGGCTGGTCTAGGCTCTAGGTAACTGACGGCCCAACGCAGGGCTCAGCAAAGATCTGCTGTTCGGTCGATCTTTATCGACTTATATGTCGCAGCCACTCCGCATACCCATTCAAATGGTTTGGCGTGCGCCCTTCTGCCCGGCAGCTACGGGATCGTTTGCCGTTCGGGATGGCGAGACTGGAAAGCGGCCGACGCTTCCAACGCATCGCGGACCGCTCTGGCCGGCAGGACGGTTCTTGTTCAGGGTGCAGAAACGAAAACTTTGGTAGGAAACGCCCTCTCCATCACATCCAAGAAAGCGCGAACCTTCGCGCCGACAAGACGTCGCGAACTTTGGAGCGCCCAGATTTCGACAGGCGGACCGGCATCGGTTCCCCAACAAACAAGTCGGCCCGCCTCGATATCGCCTGCGACAAGAAGCTTCGGAAGCAATGCCGCGCCCGCGCCTGCCAGAACGGCATCGCGCACCATCAGCAGAGACGAGAATCGCAGGATTGGCTCGGGTTTGAAAAGGATTTCGTCGGCAAGATCGGATTTCATGTGCCAAACCACGTTCAGCGACGTTGCGCTCAGCAAGACCGCCTTTACGCCGCTCGGTCCACCGCCCGGCGCCGGCTGAGCGCGTGGCATGTCGGGTGAGGCAACGATCAGGCGCTCGTCATTGAGAAAACGGCGACCGATGAGCCGTTCATCCGGTGAAGGATCGATCCGGATAACCAGATCATAGCCATCCTCGACCGGATCGACCTTGCGATCCTCGGCAACAATCTCAAGTTTGACCTCCGGATAGGCGAGAGCGAAACGGGTGCCAATAGTGGGAAGCGCCACATGCGCGAAAACCACGGGAGCGCTCACCCGCAGCCTGCCTCTCGGGGTGGACGCACCCAAGACAATCGCCTCTCCTGCCTCCGTGATTTCCGACAGCAATCCATCGGTGCGCTCGTGAAGCGCTCGGCCTTCGTCCGTCAGTCGCAGACTTTGGGATCCACGCTCGATGAGCCTCACCCCAAGGCTATGTTCGAGTTCGCTCACATGGCGCGACAACGTCGCCTTGGATCGCCCGGAAACGCGACCGGCACGGCCGAAGCCGCCATGGGCGGCAACGAGGTTGAAGTCTGCGAGGGCCTCTAAATTCATTATGATGTTCCAATATTGAGACGAACTATCTCAATCATGCCATCTCCCGCTCAGTATTGGAACGTCTATCTTCCTCAGGGTCAGAACAGAAATCACAAGGAGCTTTCACAATGGCTATTTTGGTAACGGGCAGCACCGGGACGATCGGCTCCCGGGTCCTTTCTCACCTGCAGGGGCGGAACGTAGAGGTTCGCGCCCTGACGCGTTCCCCTGAGACGGCGCAACTACCCTCAGGCGTGACGGCGGTCCGCGGTGACCTCGCTGATCCGGATTCGGTCCGCGCGGCACTGCAAGGCGTCAGCACCCTGTTCCTGCTCGCGCCGAACGTCGCCGATGAATTGACCCAGGCCATGCTGACCCTGACGGTCGCACGCGAGGCCGGCATCAAGGGCATCGTCTATCTCTCGGTATTTGGCGGCGATGGCTATGCCGACGTGCCGCATTTTGCGGGCAAGTACACGGTCGAGCGCATGATCGAGGCCCTCGACCTACCCGCGACGATCCTGCGGCCCGCCTATTTCATTCAGAACGATCTTCGTCAAAAGGACGTCCTGCTGAATGCCGGCGTCTATGGCGCACCGATCGGCTCGAAGGGTATTTCGATGGTCGATATCCGCGACATCGGCGACGCCGCGGCGATCGAGCTGGTGCGCCGTGAGCAGGCTGCGACGCCGCTCGGCCGCGAGACCTACGCGTTGGTTGGTCCGGACAGCCTGACCGGCGAAGGTATATCCAATATCTGGAGCGAAGTGCTCGGCCGCGCGATCCGCCATGGCGGCGACGATCTCGTCGTCATGGAGCAGCGCACGAAGACCATGCTGCCGGCCTGGCATGCGCTCGACCTGCGCCTGATGTTCAGCCGCTATCAGACCGAAGGCGCGGTGGCGACCGCTGACGACATCGAGCGCTTGACCAAACTGCTCGGCCACGCGCCCCGCTCCTATGCCGCTTTTGCTAGGGATGCCGCGATCCAGTGGGCGAAAGGCTGAGCCCGCACCTTACCCCCCAACAAAGGCGACCTGCCATGATGACGATCCAATCCCTCTCGCCTCAAGACGCTCCCGCGGTAGCCGCGATGCGACAGGCCGCCTCGGCCCATAAGGGTGAGAAACTCGGGCCCGAAGCCCGGCCGATGTTCGACGCCATGTTTGCCGCAACACCCGCCGCGGGGGATGTCCGGGTCGAGGCCGCGACGGTCGGCGGCATTGCGGGCTTCTGGCTTCGACTGCCGGCCGCACGGCCGGGCGCGCGCATTCTCTATATTCACGGTGGCGGGTATGTGCTCGGCTCAGCCGAGGCGCTTACCCACTTCGCGGTCCAGATCGCCGCGCGCGTCGGCGCCGACACCTTCGTCCCCGATTACCGGCTTGCGCCCGAGCACCCGTTCCCGGCAGCGATCGACGATGCTGTCGCTGCCTATCGCGGTCTGGCTGCGGAGGGTGCCGAACGGATCGTGGTTGTGGGCGACTCTGCCGGCGGTGGTTTGACGCTGTCGCTGCTGTCGACCATCGCTGCCGACAAGACGAAGGGCATGGTGCAACCGGTCGGGGCGGCGGTAATGTCGCCATGGACCGACCTGACGCTCACCGGCGACAGCTTCGAGACGAGAGCGGAGGCAGACCCGATCTTCACGCGCGGCGTACTCCAGGCCTTCGCGGACATGTATCTTCAAGGCCAGGATGCGACGAACGCTAAGGCCTCACCGCTCTATGCGGAACTCAACAGCCTGCCACCGATCCGGATCGATGTCAGAGACGACGAATTGCTGCTCACGGACTCCATCCGCTACGCCGACCGGGCGCGAGCGGCAGGCGTAGAAGTCACGCTGTCGGTCTGGCACGGCATGCCGCATGTGTTCCAGTCTTCCCTCGGCAACTTCCTCGCGGCCGAGCAGTCGGTGGACGCCATCGGTGCCTTCCTCCGGCAGCAGCTAACCGATGTTTTCCCGTCCATAAGCACACCTTCGGAGGCTTGAAATGAAAATTCTGGTATTGGGCGCCACAGGCGCAACCGGCCGGCTGATTGTCGCCAAGGCCCTCGCAGAGGGACACGACGTCGTGGCCCTCGTTCGCTCCAAGGCAAAGGCCGGGGACCTCGCCGGCGCCGAACTCATCGAAGGCGACGCCCGCGATGCCGCAGCGCTAACGAGGGCCATCGCGGGTTGTGATGCCGTCGTCAGTTCATTGGGCACTGCCATCAGCCCGTTCCGCGAGGTGACCCTGCTCTCGACAGCGACGCGCGCGCTGGTCGGCGTCATGGACCGGCAGAACATCCGTCGGCTGGTCTGCATCACTGGCCTCGGCGCCGGCGACAGCCGCGGCCATGGCGGCTTCTTCTTCGACCGGCTGTTCCTGCCCTTGATGCTGCGGAAGGTCTATGAAGACAAGGATCGCCAGGAAGATGCCATCCGGGCCAGCACGCTCGACTGGACCATCGTTCGACCGATGGTCCTCAACGACAAGCCAGCGCGCGGTCGCATCAAGGCGTTGACCGACCTGTCTGGCGTACATGGCGGGACGATCTCGCGAGCGGATGTCGCGGATTTCGTCGTTCAACAACTCACGGCGGATACGTGGCTGCGCAAATCGCCACTGATCAGTTGGTGAAAGTCACCGCGATTGTCTTCATTGTCGCCGAACGACATACCGCCACTTTCGGAATCCCGTAACTTCCTGGAGAATTTCAATGACGCGAATACTGTTTGTCGGCCAGAAACCTGAAACCGTCGACTTCTCGGACCCGTCCTTGCCACCCGGCTTTAATGCCGAAAAGATCAACGCTGGGATCGCTTTGGGCGTGGCGAAGATTGAGGAACGCGGTTGGCGGGGCGATACCTGCATGATCACGCCCGATGCCGCCGGATTTGCTGACCTCAAAAGAGCGCTGGGCGATGCTGCGTATGATTGCGTTGTGATCGGAGGCGGCCTCAGGCTGCCGCCCAAGGGCCTACCGCTGTTCGAAAGCGTGGTGAACATCATCCACAAGGCAGCGCCGGACGCCGCCATAGCCTTCAACACGAGACCCGAGGACACCGCAGATGCCGCCGCCCGTCAGCTCCCCACGGGTTGACGGGCAGCGCATCGGCTAATCCTTGATCGTCTGTGAGCGGGGCAGATGGTGGCGGACCAAGGGCGTCTAAGCCGGCGAGTTATCACTGTGACGGACAGGCCGTGGAGCAAGCAGCGGTCGCAAGCTGCCTGAAGACGGAAGTGCTGCGTGCGTTCGGTGCCTCGCCGACTTTGTCACTCGCCTGGATTGAGCATGTGACGCAGCAGCTTCACGCTGCACGGGCGCTGATTGAGCTGCGTAACATCCGATCGGCCGAGGAACGCGTCTTGCAGCACCTCCGGCTCCGCGCAGACGCCGAAGGTAAGGTCGTCTTCAAGGGACGGCTGCTCGACGTTGCTGCCGAGCTTGGGCTCACACATGAAGCTTACTATCGCGCCCTCGCAGGTTTGGTGCGGTCCGGTGCAGTCGGCCGTGATCGCCGCCAGATGTGCCTGCGCCCATCCGTTCGTCCCTCAATGTGACGGGAATGCCGCCAATGAAAATCACATTCGTGATCGCCCTCGCTGCCTTGCTCAGCGCCGCTTCAGCCTCCGCCCAAGAGATGGACCATTCTAAACATACAGAACATCTTGGAGCTTCGGTGATGCCGTTCGACCTTGCCCGCAGCATCCACGTGTTCACGCCGCTGACGGATGGCGGCACGCAGGCCGTCACCTCGCGCGACGGCGATCCGGTGCAAGTGGAGCTGATCCGGGCTCATCTGCGTAAGGAAGCCGAAGCGTTCGGGCGCGGCGACTATGCCGATCCGTCTTCCATCCACGGCGCGGCGATGCCAGGCTTGGCCGAGTTGCAGGCGGGCGCCAGCCGCATGGGCATCGCGTTCAACCCCATTCCCGAAGGGGCCCTTGTGCGCTTTACGACCAGCGATCCGAAACTCGTGGCCGCACTACACCTGTGGTTCGAGGCGCAGGTACGCGATCACGGTGCGGATGCGATGATGCACGGTTCTTAGCAGTACCACTGCCGATCATTGGACCTTCTCGCGAAACTTTGTAACAGATCGTGCAATCCTGGATGATCAGGTGAAGGAGATGTTCAGCCGAAATGGAAGGATCGGCTTCCTCCGCAGCGCCGACCCGCTTCCGAGTAGGCTGTCGCCCATGACGCTTTGTCGGCTTTCGCTGCCAAAGCAGTCACCAGCGTTCCGATGTGGCGGGCGAGCCCGACGATGTTCGCTTTCAGGAAACCGCAGAGCTAGTAATTACCGGCCGCAACGAGGCGCAAAGCCGCCATCTTCATACCGCAGTGAACGTCTGCTTCAGGAGTGGATGCACTCCCTCAAAGAGGGCCGATGCCTCCACCACCCCTTCTAAGGGGGTGTTTCGGTGGCGATAGTTGCGGGATGTCTATTAAGTTATTGAAAATATGGTGGGCGATGACGGGCTCGAACCGCCGACATCTTCGGTGTAAACGAAGCGCTCTACCAACTGAGCTAATCGCCCGCTCCGGGCCGGACCTTTAAGCGGTCGGGACTTGCTTCGCAAGGCTAAATGAGTGTGGGATGCCCTGTTCGCAGGCCCGATTTGCGTACAAAATGCCGGCTGTCAAAAAACCTTCTTCTGTTTGGCGTTATGATGGTTTGGTGCGCTTGACACCCGGTAGCGAACCCCTTATCCAGCGCCCCAACGACGAACACGGCTGACACGTGCTCGTCAATGCGCGGGTGTAGCTCAGTTGGTTAGAGTGCCGGCCTGTCACGCCGGAGGTCGCGGGTTCGAGCCCCGTCACTCGCGCCATTTCCCTCAAGGATCATGATCCTTGGCTCCAGGGAAATGCCGACATGAATTGTCAAAGTTCTCTTCAGAAATAGTGTGCCGAAGGCCTTCTTCGGCCTGGCTCTCCTACGGTCCAAAATCACCCTTGCATGAGCGATACCGTGGAACCCACGACGCGGTTCCGGTAGCTGACAAACAACGGACGAAGCAGCCCTGCAGACCGCGAACGGGTTGGTCGTTGCGAATCTGCTTGCGCAATCGCCTACAAAGCGCTCGATTCATGCCGCAGGCAGCCAAATCGCAGTATGCTGCCGGAATGGCATGGAGGACGTAATGTCAATTGCACCGAACATTTCTACGCGCACGATATTCACGCTGATTTGCCTGGGCGGCGCGACGACGGCCGCCTCTATCCTTTTTCCCGCCGCCGCGTCGGCGGACCGGCTGCAGCGATGCGCGCGCGAGGGCGAGATCTGCCGCCTGCCCTATCCCGCCGAGGTCGTCTACGGCGCCAAGGGCCGCACGACCTCGCGTTACATCGAGCGCAACGCGATACCCTGTTCGAACCGCGTTTTCGGCGATCCTGCGCCCGGCAAGGAAAAGTTCTGCTTCATCGTGAAGCGCGACCGTGACGAGTCGAACGACGATTACGATGAGCCTCGCCGCGAGAAGTGGGCGGTCTGCGCCGAGGAAGGCGAATTCTGCGATTTCTATGGCCGCAAGGTGGTCAGGTATGGCGCCCACGGCCGGTTCACGCAGGACGTGTTCCGCAATGGCGTCCAATGCGACAATGATGCATTCGGCGATCCCGCTCCGGATCAGGGAAAGCGCTGCTACGTCAGGCAGTAGCTTCGAAACGCCCATCGAACATGAGATTTCGGAGGCCGGAACGGTCTGGCCTCCGGGCTACCCTGCGAGTTCCGGGCAATTGCCTCAGCCCTTGGCCAGCAGCGCCTCGACCTCCTGCAATGTCGGCATCGACGGTGCGGTGCCTGGACGTGTCACGGAAATGCCGGCAACGGCGCAGGCGAAGCGCACCGCCTCCAGCGGCTCCACGCCGCGCGAAAGTGCTGCGGCCAAGCCGCCATTGAAGGCGTCCCCCGCGCCGGTGGTCTCGACGACAGGGCCGGCACTGATGGCTGGAACATGCTCGGACCGATCCTGCGCGTGCAGCAGCGCGCCCTTGTCGCCGAGCGTGACGATGACCGTGCCGACGCCCTTTTCAAGCAGCTTGTCCGCGGCGGCGCGCGCGTCGTCGACCGAAGTGACTCCCATTCCGGTCAATTCCTCGGCTTCGGTCTCATTGGGTGTGAGATAGTCGCAGAGCGTGTAGATGCGGTCGGGAAGCTTTGCCGCCGGTGCCGGATTGAGAATGGTCGTCACCCCGGCCCCGCGCGCGGTCTCCAGCGCCCGTATCGCGGCATCGATCGGCTGTTCAAGCTGCGTCACGAAAACACCGGCACCACGGATCAGGTCGACATTGGCTTCGATATCCTCAGGCGTGATCAGCATGGCGGCGCCGGGACTGACGATGATGGCGTTGTTGCCGCTTCCCTCCTCGACGAAGATGTAAGCGGCACCGGTATAGCTGTCCGGCGTATCGATGGCGGCGCTCTTCACGCCGGCATCCTTCCAGGTCCGCCTGGCCATGTCGGCGAAGGCATCGACACCGAGGCGGGTCAGGAATGTGACGTCCGCCCCGAGCTTGCCGGCGGCCACCGCCTGGTTCGACCCCTTGCCGCCTGGCCCCAGCTTGAAGGAATTGCCGAGGATCGTTTCGCCCATGCGCGGCTGGCGCTGCGCCCTGTAAGCCGTATCGGCAACAAAGACACCGAGGATAACAACCGGCTTGCCCGAGGCCATGCCGCTACTCCGCATCCGGCGGCACGACGCCCTTGCGGAAGGCAAAGCAGCCGTAGAAGCGGCGTTCGCCAGTCTGGATGACGCAATAAGCCTGCTTGGCGCGCTCATAGAAGGCGTAACGCTCGACCGGCACCATCGGCCAGGACTTGCCCTCGGCGGCGTCGATCTCCTTCTGCACTTCCTTCTGCACGGCTGGGATCTCGTCCGGCTTACCGACGATCTCCATGCGGGCGGCCGAATCATCGACGAACGTGTCCAGCGGGTATAGCGACAGCACGGCCTTCACCACCTGGGCCGCCGAGGCATCGATGCGCAGCACTCGACCGAGCGCCGTCCGGCGCGCTACCGAATCGGAGGGAAAGTTGGTGTCGGCGATGATCAGGTCGTCGCCATGTCCCATCGCCCGCAATGCCTGGAGCACGTCGGCATTGAGCAACGGATCGATCCCTTTGAGCATGATGGTCCTCGTGAAGTGCGTTTGAGATCAGAGACGCTTGCCGGTCTCGGCGTCGAACAGATGGAGATGGTCGAGCCTTGGCCGAAGCTTCAGCGTGTCGCCCGGCTTGAAGTCATGGCGCTCGCGAAACAGCGCCACCATCTCGCCGTCGCCGAAACGCAGGAAGACCAGGGTTTCCGAGCCGGTCGGCTCGACCACCGAAATCTTGGCCGGCACGCCATCGGGGTGGATCTCAAGATGTTCGGGGCGCACGCCATAGACGACGGAGCGCCCCTCCTCGACGGCGTTGTTCGGAGCAACCGGGAACAGCGTTCCGGCAATGTCGACGCCGCCCTTGCGCCCGGTGCCCTTGAGCAGGTTCATCGAAGGCGAGCCGATGAAACCGGCGACGAAAAGGTTCGCCGGCCGGTCGAAAAGCTCCAGCGGCGCGCCGACCTGTTCGATGCGGCCGTCGCGCATGACGACGATCTTGTCAGCCATCGTCATGGCTTCGATCTGGTCGTGGGTGACATAGATGGTGGTGGTCTTCAGCCGCTGGTGCAGTTCCTTGATCTCGGTGCGCATCTGCACGCGCAGCTTGGCGTCGAGGTTCGAAAGCGGCTCGTCGAACAGGAATACCTGCGGATTGCGCACGATGGCGCGCCCCATGGCGACGCGCTGACGCTGGCCGCCGGAAAGCTGGCGCGGATAGCGCTTCAGATAGGGGCTGAGGTCGAGGATGTCCGCGGCGCGCTTGACCCGCTCGGCAACCACGGCCGGATCGGTCTTACGCAGCTTGAGGGCAAAAGCCATGTTCTGCTCGACCGTCTTGTGCGGATAAAGCGCATAGTTCTGGAACACCATGGCGATGTCGCGCTTTGCGGGCGGCAGGTGATTGACGACGCGGTCGCCGATGGCGATCGTGCCGCCGGAGACAGTCTCCAGCCCCGCCACCATCCTGAGCAGCGTGGACTTGCCGCAACCGGACGGGCCGACAAGCACGACGAACTGACCATCGGCAATGTCGACGCTGACTTCGTGCAGAACCTTGACGGTTCCAAACGCCTTGGCCACATTGCTGATCGCGACTTGAGCCATCGTTCCCCCATCGGCTCCACTGGCCGTAGGCGCAGAAGCTAACCAACGCGACCGGTCAGGGCAAGTCGGTCTCTTATAGACAAAAACCGTTCTCGTTGACACGGCGTTTGGTTGCGAGAATAGTGACGAGCGCCGATCCGAAACGCTGGTACTCTACCCGAAAAACGGAACGCGAAGCGACGCAGGTTGGGGTCCTACGTTTCGCTTCTGAACAAAGCCAGCGCCCGGCGCGATCGGCACTTCGATTCACGACTAATGTTCTGGGAGGAATAGTCCATGCGAGTAGGTCTTTACGACAAACTGGTCCGTGCCGGCGCTACAAGGCGCGACATATTGAAGGGCGCGGCCTCGATGGCCGCGATCGCGGCCGCATCCGGCGCCGGACTTGGCGCGCTGACGCGCCCGGCTGCCGCCGCAAGCGAACTGCGCTCGAAAATCCTGCAGATCCCCGGGGTTGGCAAAGGCCAGCCGACCGACGCCGACTTCCAGAAGGTCGGCGAGCTTTGCCTCGAGGCGACCAAGGCCAATGTCAAGGAAGGCGAGTTCGCCGGTGTCGAGCTCACCTTCATGGGTCTCAACAACCAGAATCTGCACAATGTGCTGTTTCGTGGTTTCCTGAAGCCATGGGAGACCTATACCGGCGCCAAGATCAGCTGGATCGACCTGGCGCAGGCCGATTACAACGCCCGTCTGCAGCAGTCGATCGCCACCGGCACCGTCGATTTCGACATCATCGAGATGGGCGCCCCGTTCGAGGGCGACGTCTGCGGCAAGGGCCTGACTTCGGAGATGCCCGACTGGGTCAAGAAGCAGATCGACTTCGACGATCTCGTCAACTACCTCAAGCCGCCCGTTGGCACCTGGGATGGCAAGCAGTACCGGGTCACCATCGACGGCGACGCGCACAACTTCAACTACCGCACCGACGTGTTTGCAGACGCCGACCTCGCCAAGCAGTGGAAGGACGGCGGGGCGACCAGCGAATGGGGCGTACCGAAGACCTGGCAAGAGGTTCAGGCCGTGACCAAGTTCCTGAAGGGCAAGAAGTTCAAGGGCCAGGATGTCTACGGCTATCTCGACGCGCCCAAGCCCTGGGGCGGTTTCGGCTTCTATTTCCTGGGCAGCCGTGCCAGCGCCTACGCCAAGCATCCCGATGACAAGGCCTGGCTGTTCGACGCCGACACGATGAAGCCACGCGTCAACAATCCGGCTTGGGTACGGGCCATCCAGGATGTCATCGACGCCCTGCCGTCGGAACCCGCCGACCAGATCAATGCCGACCCGAACACCACTGCCTTCCAGCAGTTCCTGGCCGGCACCGGCTCGATGATCCCCTGGTGGGGCGATGTCGGCTCGAACGTCAAGACCAATGATAGCTCGGTCATCGGCGATGTCACCGGCTTCTCGATCCTGCCGGGCTCCGACGATGTCTACAACTCCAAGACCGGCAAGTGGGAGAAGCTCGCCAGCGGCCCGAACTATGCGCCGAACTGCGCCTATCTCGGCTGGGGCGTCTATGTCATGGCCCGTGTCGATGCGGACGAGAAAAAGAAGAAGGCTGCATGGTCGGCGGCCGCCCATCTCGGCGGCAAGGACCTGTCGATCTGGACGGCGATGTATCCGTCGGGCTTCCAGCCCTACCGCAACTCCCATTTCGACATTCCCGAATGGGTGGCGGCCGGGTACGACGAGGCTTTCATCACCTCGTATCTCAAGTCGGAAGGCGACAGCTACAACCACCCCAACGCGGCGATCGAGCCGCGCATCCCCGGCATCTTCCAGTACTACAGCGCCGCCGAGGATATCCTGGCCAACACCTTTGCCGGCAAGATGAAGGCGCAGGAAGGCGCCGATGCCATCGCAGCCGCCTGGGAGAAGCTGACCGACCAGATCGGCCGTGACAAGCAGGTCAAGCTCTACAAGGCCTCGCTCGGCATGTAAGCTGCCCTTTGAACCGTGGTCCGGCGGCAACGCCGGACCACAGCCTTTCCTTCCAAACGGGCGAGATTTGTGGCTGACCAGACTTCGACCGCGACCGGGTGGCCGGCAGACGCCGCCTCCTATGATCTGATCCCGCCAGGCCGCAGGCGTTTGGGCTGGGCGCTGATGGCGCTTGCCACGCTCGGCCTGCTGGCAACGATCGTGCTGCAGATCCTCTACAAGACCGAGGTCGACACGATCGGCTTCGAGACATGGCGGCCCGTGGTCTACGCCTATGTGCTATGGGGTGTGGCGATCGGCATCGGCCAGGTTCTGACACGCGGCGAGGACGGCCAGCGCGCGCTCTTCCTGCTGCCGGCTCTTTTGTTCACCATCGCGATGGTGATCTTCCCGACGCTGTTCGGCTTCTACATCGCGCTCACCGACTGGAATCTCAGTTCGTTCAGCGGCCGCAGGTTCAACGGGCTCGACAATTTCTGGCAGATGCTCGCCGACCCGTACTACCGCAACGCCCTGGTCAACATGGTGCTCTATGTGCTGGCGGTGCTGGTCGAATATGTGATCGCGTTCGGCCTGGCGCTGCTGCTCAACGCGCAGATCCGCGCCCGAAAATTTTTCCGGGTGGTGTTCCTGATGCCGCTGATGCTGTCGCCGGTCGCCGTGTCCTGGATGATCGGCAAGTCGCTGATGGAATACCGCTTTGGACCAGCAGCCACGCTGGCGCGCCATCTCGGCTGGGAAGACCCGGCTTTCTTCTCGAACCCGATCACCGCCCGCATCTCGATCATGCTGCTGGACGCCTGGACCTTCATTCCGTTCATGATGATCATGCTGCTGGCGGGACTGCAGGCGATGTCGCGCGAGGTGCTGGAGGCGGCACGTGTCGATGGGGCCACGGCCTGGCAGACCTTCTGGCAGGTCACTTTCCCGCTGATGCTGCCGGTGTCGGTGACGGCGGTGATCCTGCGCATCATCTTCAAGCTGAAGCTTGCCGACATCATCATCACGGTTACCTCGGGCGGTCCGGGCGGCGCCACCGATTCGGTGTCGAGCTTCATCTACCGCGAATACCGCGACCGCTCGAATGTCGGCTACGGGACCATGCTGGCGATGGCCTATCTGGTCATTATCGTGGTGTTCGTGACCTGGCTGTTGAAGTTCGCCAGCCGTTTCGTGCGCAATGTGAATTAGGGCAAGATGAGCGTCCAGACCACAGACTACGTCGCCTCCGAAATCCGCTCGCCGGCGAGCTTCGTCGCCAGCCGCGTCTTCATCTATGGCGCGCTCGCCTGCTGGGGCTTCATCTGCCTGTTTCCGATCTACTGGACCATCACCACCTCGTTCAAAACGGCGGTGGATGTCACCCAGGGCCACCTGATCCCGTTTGTCGACTTCCAGCCGGATTGGAAAGGGTGGCGATCGCTTGGCCTGTCGCCGGACTCGATCTTCCAGACTTCGACCGTGCGCGACGAATTCCTCAAGCGTTTCATGAATTCGGTCATCACCTCGGTCGGGGCGTCGAGCCTGGCGATCATCATCGGCAGCCTCGCTGCCTATGGCCTGACCCGTTATCGCTACCATTTCGCCTGGTTCAAGAACGAGGATATCTCGTTCTTCTTCCTGTCGCAGTTGATCCTGCCGCCGGTGGTGCTGGCCCTACCCTTCCTGGTGCTCTACCGCGAAGTCGGGCTGCTCGATACGCGCATCGGGTTGATCCTGCTCTATACGCTGATGGTGCTGCCGATCGTCATCTGGATCATGCGTGACCAGTTCAATTCCATCCCCGTCGAGCTGGAGGAAGCAGCCCTCGTCGACGGCCTGTCGATCTGGGGCGCCTTTTTCCGCATCGTCATGCCGATCGCGCTGCCAGGCATGGTCGCAGCCTTCATCCTGGCAATGGTGCTGTGCTGGAACGAGTATTTCTTCGCCGCCCTTTTGACATCGACGGACGCCAAGACGATCCCGGTCATGGTCGCCAGCCAAACGGGCTCGCAAGGTATCAACTGGTGGTCGATGGCCGCTCTGGCCACCGCAGCGATCGCGCCGCTCGCGGTCATCGGCATCGCGCTGGAACGTTACCTGATCATGGGCATGACGGCTGGTGCGGTGAAGTAACCGGGCGCCTCTTCCTTCTCTCCGCTGTGGGAGAAGGAAAGGTCGGGCTAGACCTTCAGGATCGTGCGCAGATGATCCATGATCATGGCGACGCCCTGCTGTCCGAGTTCTGCCGAAGCATCCGCCGCGCTCGCCGTATACCAGCTTTTGTTGTCCGCGAAGTGCGCGGCATCCACTGCTTCCGGACATAGCGCCAGCATCAGCGACGTCTCGCCGATGCCGGCATGGTCGAACGGATACTTGCCGTTCATGGCGGCCGGCATCAGCGGATGCACCTGTACCCAGTTGAAGAAATTTTCGCCCGCGGCATGTCCGGCATAGTAGTCGGCCATCGTCTCGGCTCCCCACCAGCCTTCGCCGCGCTGCTTCTCGAGGAAGCGGAAGATCGCCTGTCTGCCGGCGGTCTTGAAAGCGAGATCGGTCGGCATGCCGGCGGCGAAATTCTCGGTCTGGTGATGAATGATGGCGTGGATGTTGCGAAAGCCGATGCGCAGCAGGCTGTAGAACAGCTCTTCGCCGAACGGCGCCAGTTGATTGCCGCCGACCTGAACGGAGCCGCTGCCTTCAGGCGGTGCGACAGCATAGCTCGCCGCACCGTAGTAGAAGGGCGGCAGGATGACGATGTCGCTCTCCTTTTCGAACAGCTCCAGCGTCTTGATGACGGCCAGCGTGTCCATACCGACCGCCATGTGCTCGCCATGGTATTCCAGCACGCCGAGCGGCAGCGCGACCGGCCAATTCTGCGCGATCGCCTTGCGGATCTGGTGCGGCAGCATCAGTTCATAGCGCATGGTCTATTCCATGTTGGTGTGACGGGCGCGCATGGCTTCTGGCGAGGCACCGTTCAACTCCCTGAGTTTCAGCACCATGATCTCGAACAGCAGGAACAACGCGCCCTCGAATACGGAGCCCATCGGCAGCACCGACGTCTTTTGCGGCTCCTGATCGTCGGCCATGGTCTGCCCCGGGATCAGCAGCGTCAAATCGGCTAGCCCTACAGCGCTGCCGCCCGCCTGGGCGGTCAGGAGCAGGACGGTTGCGCCGGCCTCGCGCGCAATGCGCATCAGGGTGAGTACAGTCGAGGTTTCGCCAGGCCCGGAACTGACAAGCAAGACATCGCCCTGCCCTACAGGCGGCGTGGTCATGTCGCCGACGACCGAAACCGGCAGGCCCAGATGATAGAGCCGCATGGCGAAGCCCTTCACCTGCAAGGCCTCGCGGCCGCAGCCATAGACGACGATCTGTCTGGCATCCGCCAGCATCCCGCAAGCGGCGTCGATCCGATCGCGGTCGACGCGCGCCAGCACCGCGCCAAGCTCGTCGAGCGCGGTCCTGAACATCTGCGAGCCGGAGTTGCTCATGGCCGCGCCACCGGCGTGCCAGTAGTCGAAGATGATTGGCAATTTCCGATCATGCTCTTCCCCGGAACAGCTTGATTTCGTTCATGCTAGCAACCGCGAAAATGCGTGTCCAACGCTCAGCGGTGCTTTTGCCGAGCCACGAGCATGATAGTGTCATGTCAGACAAATCAATCCGGGAAAATTTCAAGACATGAAGACACGGCATTTCGACCGCATCGGCAATGGCGGCATCGCCTTCACGGAGCTGGGCTTCGGCACGGCGCCGCTCGGCAATCTTTACCGCGCCGTCTCCGACGAGGACGCCAATGCGACGCTGGAGGCCGCCTGGGCGACCGGCTGCCGCTACTATGACACAGCACCTCTCTATGGGCTCGGCCTGTCGGAAACGCGCCTCAACCCGTTCCTGCGCTCCAGGAAGCGCGACGACTATGTGCTGTCGAGCAAGGTCGGCCGCATCATGCGCGCCTGCCCGCCGGAGGAGCGCACGGGCATCGGCAAGTTCTTCGACACGCCGTCGCGCAAGGAGGTCTACGACTACAGCTATGACGGCGTCATGCGCTCGTTCGAGGCCTCGCTGGAGCGGCTTGGCGTCGACCGCATCGACATCCTGTTCGTGCACGATGTCGACATCTTCACCCATGGCAGCAAGGAGGCGTCCGACCAGCGCATCGATGAGTTCATGCGCTCGGGCTATTATGGCCTGCTTGCCTTGCGCGACCAAGGCGTCATCAAGGCGTTCGGCGGCGGCATCAACGAGTGGCAGGTGGCCCAGACGCTGGCCGAGCGCGGCGATTTCGACCTGTTCCTGCTTGCCGGTCGCTACACGCTGCTGGAACAGGAGGCGCTGACATCGTTCCTGCCGCTTTGCCAGAAACGCGGCATCGGCATCGTTCTCGGCGGCCCCTACAATTCCGGCATCCTGGCGACCGGACCGAAGCCCGGCGCCTACTACAACTATTCCGAAGCGCCGCAGGATGTGCTCGACCGCGTGACGCGCATCGAGGCCGTCTGCAAACGCCATGATATCAGGCTGATCGAGGCCGCCCTGCAGTTCCCGCTGTCGCACCCGTCGGTGGTTTCGGTCATCCCCGGCGGCCAGAGGCCTGAAGAAGTCGAGAGCAACCGGTCGCTGCTGGACGCGAAACTCCCCGCAGCGCTCTGGGCCGATCTCAAGAAGGAAGGCCTGATGCGCGCCGACGCCCCGACTGTTTGAGGAGCTTCCGATCCGATCGACACGAGTCCAAAAATGAAAAGCCGGGCAAGCCCGGCTTTTCTGGTCTTTTGCAAATTAAATGCGCTTAGTTGACGGCGTCCTTGAGGCCCTTGCCGGCCGAGAACTTCGGCACGGTGCGCGCCGGGATCTGCACTTCGGCGCCGGTCTGGGGGTTGCGGCCGGTGGATGCAGCGCGCTTTGACACGGTGAAATTGCCAAAGCCGACAAGCCGGACATCGCCGCCCTTCTTCAGTTCGCCGGAGATGACAGAAAACACTGCATCGACCGCCGACTGCGCGTCACCCTTCGAAATGCTCGCGGCGTCGGCGACAGCGGACACCAGTTCGTTCTTGTTCATAAAAATTCCCTTCCATGAGAACACCGGAACTTACGACTCATCCGGCAGGAAACGGACTTTAGAAAGAAGCGTTGCCGCAACCAAGTCGAAAAGGCAGGAAAAAAGCGGAAAAAGCCCGGAATTCCGGGGTTTTTCACATGAAAAAGCCGGGCGCGAGGCCCGGCTTTCTGTTTGTGCGCTGCAACTTTAGAAAAAACTAATGCGCAAGCGACTTTCCGGCATCGTCGGCACTGTCGGTCGTGGCCGGCGGATTGACCGGCTCGACCCATTCGATCGGCTCCGGCATCCGCACCAGCGCGTGGCGCAACACCTCACCGACGCGTGAGACCGGAATGATTTCCATGCCGTTCTTCACGTTGTCCGGAATCTCCGCCAGATCCTTGGCGTTGTCTTCCGGGATCAGCACCTTCTTGATGCCGCCGCGCAGCGCGGCGAGCAGCTTCTCCTTGAGGCCGCCGATCGGCAAGATGCGGCCGCGAAGCGTTATCTCGCCAGTCATCGCCACATCGGCCCGAACCGGAATACCCGTCAGCACGGACACAATGGCCGTGGCCATGGCCGCGCCCGCGGACGGCCCGTCCTTCGGCGTCGCGCCTTCCGGCAAGTGCACGTGGATGTCGCGCTTGTCGAACAGCGGCGGCTCGATGCCGAAATCGATGGCGCGCGAGCGGACATAGGAGGCCGCCGCCGAAATCGATTCCTTCATCACGTCGCGCAGATTGCCGGTCACCGTCATGCGGCCCTTGCCGGGCATCATGACACCTTCGACCGTCAGCAGCTCGCCGCCGACCTCCGTCCAGGCAAGACCGGTGACGACACCGACCTGATCGTCAGCCTCGACCTGGCCGAAGCGGTAGCGCTGAACACCGAGATAGTCGGCGAGGTTCGCCGCCGTGATGCTCACCGTCTTCTTCTTCGTCTTCAGGATCTCGGTCACCGCCTTGCGCCCGAGCTTCATCAGCTCGCGCTCCAGGCTTCTGACGCCCGCTTCACGGGTGTAGGTCTGGATGATGGCGCGGATCGCGTCCTCACCGACGGAGAACTCCTTCGGCTGCAGCGCGTGATCGCGGATCACCTTCGGCATCAGGTGCCGCTTGGCAATCTCGATCTTCTCGTCCTCGGTGTAGCCGGCGATACGGATGATCTCCATGCGGTCCATCAGGGGCGCAGGGATGTTCAGCGTGTTGGCCGTCGTCACGAACATCACGCTCGACAGGTCGTATTCGACCTCGAGGTAATGATCCATGAACGTCGAGTTCTGTTCGGGATCGAGCACCTCGAGCAGGGCCGACGACGGATCGCCACGGAAGTCCTGGCCCATCTTGTCGATCTCGTCGAGCAGGAAGAGCGGGTTGGACTTCTTTGCCTTCTTCATCGACTGGATGACCTTGCCGGGCATCGAGCCGATATAGGTGCGCCGGTGACCACGGATCTCGGCTTCGTCACGCACGCCGCCGAGCGCCATGCGGATGAACTCGCGACCGGTTGCCTTGGCGATCGATTTGCCGAGCGAGGTCTTGCCGACACCGGGAGGGCCGACGAGGCACAGGATCGGCCCCTTCAGCTTCTTCTGGCGGCTTTGCACGGCAAGGTACTCGACGATGCGGTCCTTGACTTTGTCGAGGCCGAAGTGATCGGTGTCGAGCACGTTCTGCGCGTAGGCCAGGTCCTGCTTGACCTTGGAGTTCTTGCCCCACGGGATCGACAGCAGCCAATCGAGATAGTTGCGCACGACCGTCGATTCAGCCGACATCGGCGACATCGTCCTGAGCTTCTTCAATTCGGCTTCCGCCTTTTCGCGAGCCTCCTTGGAGAGCTTGGTTTTCTTGATGCGCGCCTCGATCTCGGCGGCCTCGTCGCGGCCGTCCTCGCCTTCGCCGAGCTCCTTCTGGATCGCCTTCATCTGCTCGTTGAGGTAGTATTCGCGCTGCGTCTTCTCCATCTGGCGCTTGACGCGCGAGCGGATGCGCTTCTCCACCTGCAGGACGGAGATTTCGGCTTCCATGAAGCCCATCGCCTTTTCCAGCCGCTCCTTGACGGAAAGCGTGGCCAGCATTTCCTGCTTTTCAGGGATCTTGATGGCGAGATGCGAGGCAACCGTGTCGGCGAGCTTGGAATAGTCGTCGATCTGGCTGGCGGCACCCACCACTTCGGGCGAGATCTTCTTGTTCAGCTTGACGTAGTTCTCGAAGTCGGTGACGACCGAGCGGGCAAGGGCCTCGACTTCGACCTCTTCCTCTTCCGGCTCGACCAGCGCCGCGGCCTTGGCCTCGTGGAAGTCGGGACGGTCGGTGAAGGAGACGATTTTCGCACGCGAGGCGCCCTCGACCAGAACCTTGACGGTGCCGTCGGGCAGCTTCAGCAATTGCAGCACATTGGCGAGCGTGCCGATGTCGAAGATCGCATCGGGCTCGGGATCGTCATCGGCGGCATTCATCTGGGTGGCAAGCAGGATCTGCTTTTCCTGACCCATCACCTCTTCCAGCGCCTTGATCGACTTTTCACGCCCGACGAAGAGCGGAACGATCATGTGCGGGAACACCACGATGTCGCGCAGCGGGAGGACTGCGAAGACGCCGTCGCTGGGAGCCTTGGATATTTTGGCCATTGTCCAACCTTTCATGTCGCGGCCACCATCAGGCCAACCGCGAATCTTATATTAACGACCGGGGATCGTTCCGCCTACCACCGTTTATGACGGGAGTTTTACAGCACAGAAATCGGGCACCTCGGCCTTCTCGTGTTAGGTGGAGGCAGGCGGGCCAAAGATCAAGAGTTAACATGGTCGGCAGTCCATTCCATCGCGAAGGTGTGCCGGTTCCTCACAGCAAAACGGCGCCGCATGGGCGCCGTTCCACAAAAATATAGGGCCAAGTGCCATATCAAGCGCTGACATTGCCCTTCTTTTCCTTCTGTTCGGAATAGATGTAGAGCGGCCGGGCGCTGCCGGTCACCACCTCTTCCGAAATCACCACCTCGCGCACGCCTTCGAGCGCGGGCAGTTCGAACATCGTGTCGAGCAGGATCGCTTCCATGATCGAACGCAGGCCGCGCGCGCCGGTCTTGCGCTCGATGGCGCGCTTGGCGATCGCCGAAAGCGCGTTCTCGTGGAAGGTCAGGTCGACATTTTCCATCTCGAACAGGCGCTGATATTGCTTGACCAGCGCGTTCTTCGGCTCGGTCAGGATCTGGATCAATGCCGGCTCGTCGAGATCTTCGAGCGTCGCCAGGACCGGCAGACGACCGACGAATTCCGGAATGAGGCCGAATTTCAACAGATCCTCGGGCTCGACCAGGCGGAAAACGTCACCAGTGCGGCGATCCTCCGGCGACGCGACGATGGCGCCAAAACCGATCGAGGTTTTCCTGCCGCGGTCCGAGATGATCTTGTCCAGCCCGGCGAAGGCGCCGCCGCAGATGAACAGGATGTTGGCGGTGTCGACCTGCAGGAATTCCTGCTGCGGGTGCTTGCGGCCGCCCTGCGGCGGCACGGAGGCGACCGTGCCTTCCATGATCTTCAACAGTGCCTGCTGCACGCCCTCGCCCGACACGTCGCGGGTGATCGACGGATTGTCGGACTTGCGCGAAATCTTGTCGATTTCGTCGATGTAGACGATGCCGCGCTGGGCGCGCTCGACATTGTAGTCGGCCGACTGCAACAGCTTCAGGATGATGTTCTCGACGTCCTCGCCGACGTAACCGGCCTCGGTCAGCGTCGTGGCGTCCGCCATGGTGAAGGGCACGTCGATGATACGGGCCAGCGTCTGCGCGAGCAGCGTCTTGCCGCAGCCGGTCGGGCCGATCAGCAGGATGTTGGACTTGGCCAGCTCGACGTCGTTGTTCTTGCCGGCATGCGCGAGGCGCTTGTAGTGGTTGTGGACCGCCACCGACAGCACGCGCTTGGCGTAGGGCTGGCCGATGACGTAGTCGTCGAGAACCTTGAGGATCTCCTGCGGGGTCGGCACGCCCTCGCGCGACTTCACCATCGAGGTCTTGTTCTCCTCGCGGATGATGTCCATGCACAGCTCGACGCACTCGTCGCAGATGAACACCGTTGGGCCGGCGATCAGCTTGCGCACCTCGTGCTGGCTTTTGCCGCAAAACGAGCAATAGAGCGTGTTCTTGGAATCACCGCTGTTGTTGCCGACCTTGCTCATTTTCATGTCCTTTCATGGCCGCCCGCCGATGGTCTGGCTGAAAGGGCGCATACTCTATTTATCGCGGGAATCCGCCGCCGCCAGTCTTCCGGCTCCCGCAACGTATTCCGTACGAAACACAAATCAGAAAACGTGGCAATGATTCGCAGCTTCCCCACGCAAAGCTAAGCCGTCGAAAATCAACATAGCCTTAACGTAGGCAATCCCGACCTCCGAGGGAACAGCCAATTGTGGCCGAAATGACGCAAGACGCGCCAAAAGCGCGTGATGGTGCCATCCAACTGCCAACTAGCCTTTATGCCAACGCTCCCTCGGCCGCCTCGCGCGACGAAATGACCTTGTCGATCAGGCCGAAATCCTTGGCCTCATCGGCGGTCATGAAATGGTCGCGGTCGAGCGTCTTCTCGATCTCGTCATAGCTCTTGCCGGTGTGCTTGACATAGACCTCGTTGAGACGACGCTTCAGTTTGATGATGTCCTGGGCATGACGCTCGATATCGGACGCCTGGCCCTGGAAGCCGCCGGACGGCTGGTGGACCATGATACGGGCGTTCGGCGTGGCGAAGCGCATGTCCTTGTGGCCCGCGGTCAGCAGCAGCGAGCCCATCGAGGCCGCCTGGCCGATGCACAGCGTCGACACGGCCGGCTTGATGAACTGCATGGTGTCGTAGATCGCCATGCCCGAGGTGACGACGCCACCCGGCGAATTGATATAGAGGTTGATTTCCTTCTTCGGGTTCTCGGCCTCGAGGAACAGGAGCTGCGCGCAGACCAGCGTCGCCATGCCGTCCTCGACCGGACCTGTGATGAAAATGATGCGCTCCTTGAGGAGGCGCGAGAAAATGTCGTAGGCCCGCTCGCCGCGATTGGTCTGTTCGACCACCATCGGAACGAGGTTCATGTAGGTTTCGACGGGATTCTTCATCAGTTATCTCTTGTCTCGCGGTGGGATTCCGGCGCCGGACAGGCTGGCAGCTCGGGCAGAATCGGTTCTGGATCGTCAAGATGTAAATAGGATGCCGGCTCATCCTTGTGCAAGGCCGACCCGTCCTAGCCATCTGGGTAAGTCGAATCAAGCTTCTGGGCAAGGATTAGCAGCAGCTGATGCCACGCCGACCCGAAATACCGAGCCGGCCCCACCAGGTAGCAGTTTCTTAACCTCGTCACTTAACGAAATGCGCCGAAACCGCTTTTCTCCGCAACGGCCTCCCCTACAATTCAACGTTGAACTTGTGGCTTTGTTTTTATGCATGTCGTTGCCCCAAAACCGAGGTTCACTTTTGGGCGCCATGCAATGGAGTTCAAACGGGGGAGTGCCGTGTCTGAGAAAACCGCATGCTTCACCATTGCCGGGCTGACCCTGCTCGGCTCGATTTCCCAAACGGCGGCAGGCGGCCGCGCAGTCGAATGCTACGAGCCCGTCCGCACACCGGCCGTTTACGACACTGTCTATGAAGACGTCATAGTCAGCCCTCCCGGCCAGCAGATCGTCGACTATGATCCGCCGATCTATGGCACGCGTGAGCGCGTGGTGATGACCGTTCCGGCACAGGTTCAATATGAAGTGGTCCCGGCAATCACCCGGACCATCTACCACACCGTCAGGATCGATGGCGGCGGTTATTCCTGGGAATGGCGCGTGATCCATGGCCGCCGGGTGCTGTGCAAGGTCTGGCACAAGGCGCGCTACCAACGCGTCGCCGAGACGGTGGTGATCCAGCCCGAGCGAACGCGGCGCGTCGTCGTTCCGGCGCAATATGACAGCATCGCCGAGGAGGTGCTGGTGCGGCCCGAGCAAAGGCGCGTCATCGATATTCCCGCCGCCTACCAGACCGTCCCGCGGCGCGTGCCGGTGCGTGAAGGGTCATCGGGGTGGCGCCGCGTGCATATACCGAGGCACTGCCAGGACTGAGCCTAGGCCACCTCGGCCCGCAGCCAAGCCTTGAGGCCCGCGACATCGCTGTCGTCAATGGCTTTGGCAACACGGCGCCCGACGGCGGCGCCAAATTTGTAGCCGTGGCCCGAGCAGGCGGAGACGACCAGGCACTTGCCTGTCTCATGCGCCAGGAATTTCTCGTCTGACGTGAAGGTGTAGGCGCAAGTGACCACTTCGGTTACCTTATACTCCTCGATGCGGGCGATCGGCGGCGAAAACAGGTTGCGGATCGCCTCGCCCTCGCCCGGCACCGGCTCGCGGTTCCAGTCGGCGTCGCTGGTCGGCACCTTGTGCAGGCCTGAGCCGAATTTCATGCCGGCGCCACGGGTGGGCGGGATCATGTAGCCGTCGGTCTCGCCGCCGACATCGAGAATGACGGGCGCCGCCTCCCAGGCCGCCTTGAGATCGGCGGGCGGTTCCACATAGGCGAGCGCGGTCCGAAAGGTCTTCAATTCGCCGCCGAGTTCGGGGAATAGCTTCAGCACCCAGGCGCCGGCGGCAACGACGATGCGGTCTGCCTGCATCGTCTCGCCGCTTTCCAGCACGATATGGCCGGCCTCGGCATCGATCTCCGTCACCTTGCTGTGCTCGTAGACGTTGGCTCCGTTGGCGCGCAGCCAGTTGGCGAGCCCCGCCGCTATTCCGCGGCAATGCAGCGCGCCGCCTTCCCTGGAGAAATAGGCGTAGCGGAACGAGCCGGCCTCAAGGAACGGCCAGCGCTCGACGGCAGCGTCCGGTTCCAGCAGTTCGAAAGGGAAATTCCCCTCTTCCAGGCCCTCGCGGTATTCCTCGGCCTCATCGCCGGGCTCGCGCGAAACGCAGACGAATCCGCGCGCATCGAGGTGGTTCTCGCCGAGATCGGCCCACATCTCGTCCCAGGCCTCATAGGCTTCGGTGATCAGCCGCCCATAGCCGGTTCCAGCGCGGTAGGCGCGGCGAATGATACGGTGATGGTCGCCCGATGCCGCCAGCGGATTGGGAATCGGCCCCTGCTCGACGATCGACACGGCGTGGCCCGCCTTGACCAGAGACCACGCCGTGGAGAGACCGGCGATACCCGCGCCGACAACGATCACATTCATCCGTCCAAACTTTCCGCAACCCTATGGCTGGCTCAATGCATCGGGCTGTCGGACGCAACATACGGTCTGGAACCGGGCTGGCAAGCCGCGCTATGGGTCTGGCATGACCAAATCGACGCTCCCGTATCTGGCCTTTGATCCAGCCACTCGCCGGCTCAGGCTCGACCCGCGCGAACCGGCTTTCTTCCTGAACCCGTACGAGGCCTACGGCTTCCTGCACGACGCATCGAATGCATTTTTCTGGGAAGAGTTCGGCTTCTGGTGTTTTGGCGGCTTTGGCGATGTCAACAGACTGCTGCGCGACCGCCGTTTCGGCCGCCAGAACCCGGCCGGCATCCCGGACAGCCGCGATATCGGCCAAGGCAGGACCCATCTCAAGGCGTTTGACGGCATCGAAGCCAACTCGATGCTGGAACTGGAGCCGCCGGTGCACACGCGGCTGAGGACATTGGTCAACCGTGCCTTCGTCTCGCGTCAGGTCGAACGGTTGCGGCCGCGTGTCGAGGCACTCGCCAACGAATTGATCGATCGTTTCGAACCTGGCAAGGCCGTTGACCTCCTGCCGGCCTTCGCCTCCCCGCTGCCGATTACCATCATCGCCGAAATGCTCGGCGTGCCGGTGGAGATAGGCCCGCAACTGCTCGACTGGTCGCATCGGATGGTCGCCATGTATATCCATGGCCGCATCCGCGAGACCGAGGACACGGCCAACCGTGCCGCGGGCGAATTCTCCGACTTCCTGCGCGGTTACGTCACCGAGCGGCGCAAGAAGCCGGGCGATGACTTGCTGTCGCTGCTGATCTCGGCCCAGGAAGACGGCCAGAAACTGTCCGAGGACGAACTGGTCTCCTCGGCCATCCTGTTGCTCAACGCCGGCCATGAAGCGACCGTGCACCAGACCGGCAATGCCGTCCATTCCATCCTGGCGCAAGGCGGCGACCCGCGCCGCTTCTTCACCTCAGCGGAAGCGACAGCAGCGACGGTCGAGGAATGCCTGCGCTTCGACGCGCCGCTGCACATGTTCATGCGCTATGCCTATGAGGAGATCGAAATCGCGCCCGGCATCGTCGTGCGGCCGGGCCAGACGATCGGACTTTTGCTTGGCATGGCCAATCATGACCCGCACGCCTTTCCCGAACCACAGGCCTTCCGGCAGGAGCGCACCGACCAGAAGAACGTGTCTTTCGGCGCCGGTATCCATTTCTGCATCGGCGCGCCGCTCGCCCGCCTCGAACTGCAGGTTTCGCTGAAGACTTTGTTCGAGCGGCACCCGCGACTGCATCTTGCCGAACAGCCCCGCTTCCGCGACACTTACCACTTCCATGGGCTGGAGGCGCTCTCCGTGCGCTTCTGACCATGGTGGGCTGGGGCTTGCGATGAGATTGTTTTCGAGAGGCGCGATCGCGCTCGCCGTGACGATCCTGCTCGGGTGCATGGCTGACGCCGTGGCCCAGAAGCCGGCGAATATCCGGCGGCAAGATGATCAAAGCTTGATCACATACTCCTTGCGAGTCGTTTCAAGCACTTCCCAGCTTCCCCTGAAGCCTGGCCTCAGCACGAAGCTGTCGCCGGCCTTGACGGTGCGCGCTTCCCCACCCTCTTCGGCGATCACCGAGACGCCTGAGAGAATGTGGCAGAATTCCCATTCGTCATAAACGATGCGCCATTTGCCGGGGGTCGATTCCCAGATGCCGGCATAGAGGCCGCCGTCGCGCTCCTCGACGTTCCAGGTGCGGAATTTCGGATCGCCCGAGATCAGGCGATCCGGCGCGGGCGCGCCGGATCCGGGCTCGACGCCTTTGGTGTCGACGGGAAGAAGCGCGGTCATGTCAGGTCAGACCTTGGCGAGTGCCTGTTCGAGGTCGGCGACAATGTCGGTGACATCCTCGATGCCGATGGACAGCCGCACAGTGTCCGGGCCAGCGCCGGCCTTGACCTTCTGCTCGTCGGAAAGCTGGCGGTGCGTGGTCGATGCCGGGTGGATGACCAGCGACTTGGTGTCGCCGACATTGGCCAGATGCGAGAAGAGCTCGAGTGCCTCGACGAACTTGATGCCGGCCTCGTAGCCGCCCTTGAGGCCGAAGGTGAAGACGGCGCCGGCGCCTTCAGGCGAGTATTTCTTCTGCAACGCATTGTTCTTGTCGCTGGGCAGGCCGGGATAATTCACCCAGGCGACCTTGGGGTGGTTGGACAGCCAGCCGGCGACCGTGATCGCGTTGTCGCAGTGCCGCTGCATGCGCAGCGGCAAGGTTTCGAGGCCGGTGAGGATAAGGAAGGCATTGAACGGCGAGATCGCCGGGCCGAGATCGCGCAGGCCGAGCACACGGGCGGCGATGGCGAAAGCGAAATTGCCAAAGGTTTCGTGCAGCACGATGCCGCCATATTCGGGGCGCGGTTCCGACAGCATCGGGTACTTGCCCGACTTCGACCAGTCGAAGGTGCCGCCATCGACAATGACGCCGCCGATCGAGTTGCCGTGGCCGCCCATGAACTTGGTCAGCGAATGGATGACGATATCGGCACCGTGCTCGACCGGACGGATGAGGTAGGGCGAGGCCAGCGTGTTGTCGACGATCAGCGGCAGGCCATGCTTGCGGGCGATGTCGCCGATCTTCTCGATATCGACGAAGGTGCCGCCCGGATTGGCCAGGCTCTCGATGAAGATCGCCTTGGTCCTGTCGTCGATCTGGTTCTCGAAGGTCGAGAGATCATTGGTGTCGGCCCAGCGTACCTCCCAGCCATAATTCTTGAAGGCATGGCCGAACTGGTTGATCGAACCACCGTAAAGCTTGTTGGCGGCGACGAAATTGTCGCCGGGCTGCATCAGATTGTGGAACACGATGACCTGCGCGGCATGGCCGGATGCAACCGCAAGCGCAGCGGTGCCGCCCTCGAGAGCCGCGACGCGCTCTTCGAGCACTGCCTGGGTGGGATTCATGATGCGGGTGTAGATATTGCCGAACGCCTTCAGCCCGAACAGCGAAGCGGCGTGGTCGGCGTCATCGAAGACGAAGGAGGTCGTCTGGTAGATTGGCGTGGCGCGCGCGCCGGTGGCCGGATCGGGCTTGGCGCCGGCGTGGACCGCGAGCGTGTTGAAACCGGGCGTACGGGTCACTGAAACCTCCCTCAAGAACTTTCTCAAATTCGCCGGGCATTCTTGGCGAAGCGCGGCCTGGAATGCAAAGAAGAAAATACCTTTCGGCGTGCGATCTGCAATGAACGCACGGGAAACTTAATGGCTTCCCGAAAAAATTTTGCGCACCGGCAGTTGACTGGAATCTTTTGCGAAAAAGCGATCCCGGATCACGTCACTTCTGGCGCACGCCAAAACTCTGGAAGCCCTGGCGCATAAGCGGCTTTTTCGACGACAGGACGCCGGAATTGACGCCGGTCCAGCCGATCTCGCCGGAGAGCTTGCCATATTCGATCTTGGGGCAGCGGTTCATCACCACCTTGATGCCGGCGGCTTCGGCGCGGGCGGCTGCCTCGTCATGGCGCACGCCAAGCTGCATCCAGATGACTTTCGGCAAAGGATCGAGCGCCAGCACCTCGTCGACGATACCGGGAACCGCAGCTGCATTGCGGAAGACATCGACCATGTCGATCGGCTCCGGGATGTCGGCCAGCCTGGCATAGGTCATCCGGCCGAGGATTTCCTTGCCGGCCTGGCCGGGATTGATCGGGAACACCGAAAACCCCTTGGCCAGCAGATATTTCAACACGAAATAGCTCGGCCTGACATCATTGGCCGACGCGCCGACCATGGCGACGGTCTTCACCGCATTGAGGATGCCGCCGATATAGGTGTTGTCGTAGCTATCGTGGTTCATGCCTCGTCCTCATACAACGCCTCAGCGAGAAAACCATCCGGGTCATTGCTGAAATCGCGCAACATGCGGAAGTGGTCGGTATCACGAAAATCAGAGGGCTCGAGCCCGAAGCGGCTGATGCGGAACAGTTGCGCGCCGGGACAGGCCATCAGCAGCGGCGAATGGGTCGCCATGATCACTTGCGCTGTGCCCGACTGGTCCATGCGCCGAAGCATCTTCAGCAATTCGATCTGGCGCGTCGGGGAAAGCGCGCTTTCGGGCTCGTCGAGAATATAGATGCCTTGCCTGCGGCAGCGCTCCTCGAAGAAGCGGATGAAGCCTTCGCCATGCGACCAGGACAGGAAATCCGGCGGCGGCGGCTTGAACGGATCCTCCAGCGCCGCCTGATCGAGATAGCGAGCCACGGAGTAAAAGGATTCAGCACGAAAGAACCAGCCGGCGGTGACTTTTGGCAACCAGTGGCCACGGAATGTGTTCGCCAGTGCGGCGCCACTCTTGTCGATGGCACTGGCATGGTCGACCGGTCGGTAGCCCTTGCCGCCGCCGGCCTCGTCATAGCCGGCCAGCGCGCCGATCGCCTCGAGCAGCGTGGATTTACCGGTGCCGTTCTCGCCGACGATGATGGTGATGGGCGTGGCGAATTCGAGCTCGAACTCGTGGCCGCGAAACAGCGGCAGGTTCCAAGGGTATTTCTCCCAGTCCGTCACGCGCTCCGGGTCGAGCAGAATGCGCTTGAGATACGGTGCCTTGAGCCGTGTCAGCTGCTTGCGATAAGCCATCAATCAGGCAGCGAAATCGTGCCGTCTTCCGCGATCGGGAAGGCCGGATTGTGCGCCACTTCCCAAACATGCCCGTCTGCATCGGCGAAGTACCCATACCAGCCGCCCCAGAAGGCACGGCCGGCCGGCTTGACGATACGCCCGCCGGCCTTCTCGGCCATGGCGAGCACCTCGTCGACTTCGGCGTCCGAGCGGGTGTTGTAGGCGAGATAGACGGCCGACGGCGCCTGGGCGAAGGTGATGCCCGAATCCTCCTCGGCGCTGGCGCGCGGGAACAGACCGAGGATGGCGCCGCCCATCTGGAAAAAGGCGACACCGTCGGTGATGCCCGCGTGGCGCTTAAGACCCATGGCCTCGTAGAAACGCACCGCAAGATCCAAATTGTCGGTGGCGATGGTGATGATGGAGATGCGCGGTTCCATGATCCTCGTCCTATTCGTCCGTCCATTCCGGCTTGCGCTTGCCGATGAAAGCACCAATGCCCTCTTCCGCGTCCCGCGCGAGCATGTTCTCGACCATGACGCGGCCGGTATAGTCATAGGCATCCGCCAAGCCCATCTCGGCCTGCGCATAAAAAGCTTCCTTGCCGGTCTTCACCACCAAGGAGGATTTGGAAGCAATGGTTTGCGCGTATTTGGTGACAATCTGATTCAGGTACTCGCGCGGCACGACGCGGTTGACGAGGCCGAATTCCTTCGCCGTTGCCGCGTCGATCGTCTCGCCGGTCAAGAGCATCTCCATCGCCTGTTTGCGCGAGACGTTGCGCGACAGCGCCACCATCGGCGTCGAACAGAACAGGCCGATATTGACGCCCGGCGTGCAGAAGGTCGCCTCATGCGAGGCGATCGCAAGGTCGCAGCTTGCGACCAGTTGCAAGCCGGCGGCTGTCGCCAGGCCGTCGACCTCGGCGATGACAGGCAGGGGATGGCGCACGATGGTCTGCATCAGGGTCGCGCAAGCGGCAAACGTCTCTTCGAAGAAGGCCTTGCCGCGATCGGCGTCGGCGCGCCGCGCGGTCATTTCCTTGAGGTCGTGGCCGGCGCAGAACACCTTGCCGACCGCCGACAGCACGATGACGCGAACGGCTTTGTCGGCCTTGGCGCGGTCGAGTTCCGCCGTCAGCGCCGCCATCACAGCCAGCGACAGGGCGTTGGCGGGCGGATTGGCGAGCGTCAGGCGCAGCACGCCCTTATCCAGCCTCGTCGTGACCGGGCCCTCGTCGGCGGCAGCAGGCTTGATGGCAAGGATTTCGGCCATGGCTAAGGTCTCCGCGATTCCGGTCGTGCTGGCAGAGTATCTAATATCGGATCGGCTTTCGTCCAACACCCATTGCTTGCGCCAGGATCGCTTGCGCCGAGGATGAAGGTGTTGCCAGAAATGCCGCGCTGCGTTCATACAGGCTTGGCGCAAAACGAGAGGCCGACATGCCCGCCCAGAACAATCTCAAGCCCGTGCTGACCGCAGCGCAAGTCAATGTGCTGATGGAGACCGTCTATCCGCAACTCAACGAACAGTTCAAATATTACGAGGCAATCGACGTGTTCCCAGGCGGCTGCATTGTGCGGCTCAACGCTGGCGAGCGGCACCTGCGTCCTGGCGGAACTGTATCCGGTCCATCGCTGTTCACGCTGGCCGACATTGGCGGATATGTCTGTGTGCTTTCCCACGCCGGGCCGGACGCGCTTTCTGTTACCGTCAACCTCGACATCAACTTCGTACGCAAGGCCGAGGCCGGTCCGATCGATGGTCATTGCCGCATCCTGAAGCTGGGAAAGAGCCTGATGGTGTTCGACATCGACATCGTCGCCGGCCCGGATGGACACACAATCGCGCATGCCACGGGTACCTATTCGATCCCGCCGCAGCGCGCCACTGATGTGGTAAAATAATACCTTTAGACCAACCTATTGTTTCTACAGCATTTTCTGTACAATAGGACTTTCCCGCTGCCTTGACGCGGTCACTCCGCTCGCCTATAAGCCCTCACGAAGCAGCGGCCCGCAAAGGCCGCCGTTTTGTTATTGGCTGGGGACAAACGTCTTTCGCCAATCCAAGCAACAAGAAACGCCTTCCCTCCTGAAGGTCAAAACCGAGAGCAGAAAACATGACAACCTTTTCGCAGAAGCCTGCGGATGTGGTGAAGAAGTGGATCCTGATCGACGCCGAGGGTCTCGTCGTCGGCCGTCTTGCCACTGTCATCGCCAATCATCTTCGCGGCAAGCACAAGCCGACCTTCACCCCGCATGTCGACGACGGCGACAATGTCATCGTCATCAATGCCGACAAGGTGGTGTTCACCGGCAAGAAGTTCACCGACAAGGTCTATTACTGGCACACCGGCCACCCCGGCGGCATCAAGGAGCGCACCGCGCGCCAGCTGCTCGAGGGCCGTTTCCCCGAGCGTGTCGTCGAGAAGGCCGTTGAGCGCATGGTTCCGCGTGGTCCGCTCGGCCGTCGCCAGATGAAGAACCTGCGCGTTTATGCAGGCGCGGAGCATCCGCATGTCGCCCAGCAGCCAGAAGTTCTCGACGTGGCCAAGCTGAATTCCAAGAACAAGAAGGTCGCATAAGATGGCTGAGCTTTCCTCGCTCGCAGAACTGGGCGCCGCCACCGGCAACACGAACACGCAGGCCGCGGCTCCCGTCCACGTCCAGAAGCTCGACAAGTCGGGCCGCGCCTATGCCACCGGCAAGCGCAAGAACGCCATCGCGCGCGTCTGGGTGAAGCCGGGTTCCGGCAAGATCGTCGTCAATGACAAGGAATTCGCGACCTATTTCGCGCGTCCGGTCCTGCAGATGATCCTCAACCAGCCGATCATCGCCTCCAACCGTTCGGGCCAGTACGACATCGTCGCCACCGTCGTCGGCGGCGGCTTGTCCGGCCAGGCCGGTGCCGTGCGTCACGGCATCTCCAAGGCGCTGACCTACTACGAGCCGGCGCTGCGCGCCGTGCTCAAGAAGGGCGGCTTCCTGACCCGCGACAGCCGCGTCGTCGAGCGCAAGAAGTACGGCAAGGCCAAGGCCCGTCGCTCCTTCCAGTTCTCGAAGCGCTAGGCGTTCCGAACTCCGATATCGAAAAAGGCCGCCTCCGGGCGGCCTTTTTTTGCTTTCGGGGCTACAGATTCGAGTGATCGACAAATTGCGGGACAGCGCCCCTCCGACCTGCCGGGCAACTCTCACGGGAGAGGGAGAGCGGCAGCTTCATCCGCCACTCCTAATTGATGCTGGCTGTATGCGCCGGTTCTGTCGGCAGCTTGTCCTCGGCATAAGACACGCGATAACCATTCGCCGCCAGCCAGCCGACCGCGGCCTTCGGCTCGTCAGTCTGGATGATGGTGGCGCCGCGATCGGCCCAGAAGCCCCAGGCTTCGCGCGGCAGGCTGGCCTGGACCGCCAGTTCATCACCACGGCCGCCAGCGAGGAAGCCGCCCGGTTTGTTGACGATGGCGTAGGTGTCGGCCCAGATATGCCAGTCGCCCCTCACCGCCTCGGCGCGCATGCGGGTGCTGAACAGCGATCCGCCGGTTTCGGTCAACGTCTCGGCGCCCGCCCGCCAGTTGATCAGCTCGATCGCGCGCGGTGCGAAAGCATGGTCGACCGTCGAGGCGAAGCCGGCATCATGCACCGCGTCATCGGCGATGATCGGCATGAACTGGAAGCCATCGCCTGCCGCGGCCATGGCGGCCCTCACCGTGGTGATCCTGTCTTGGTTCCACAGGTTTTCCTTGACGATGACTTGCTCGGCCATACCGAGATCCCGAGCCACCGCGATCATGCCCGGGAGGTCGCCGACTTCGAGCTTGTTGTCGAGATTGATGAGGATCCTGTCCCTTGTCGCCATCAGCATCTCGCGCAACGTCGAGACGGTCTCGTTGGTAACGGCATGGGTGCCCTCGATCACCAGCCGGCATCTCTTCAGTTCGGCCAGCGTGTAGTTGAGGACCTCTCCCTTGCAGGTGGTCGTGCGGTCCAGCCAGCTGTCATGCATGACGATGAACTCGCCGTCCTTCGAGCGCCGGATATCGACCTCGACGATTTCGGCGCCGATCGCGATCGAGCCTTCCACGGCGGCAAGCGAGTTTTCCGCATAGAGCGTCTTGCCGGCCTGCATGCTGCCGGCGCGATGGGCAGCCACCATGACATGGTCGCGCCACTGGTTGGCATGTTCGAAGCGGTCGAGGATCTGCCTGGCGCGAGTTTCGCCGGCGAAGGCCTGACCGGAGGCGGCCGCCAGCGCGGTGGAAAGCAGAAGGCTCAGCCAGATCGTCCGCATCGAGAATCGCTCCTTGCCGGATCGAGCCGGGGATAGGCGACATCGGTGACATCCAGGTGAACGAAGCCGGCTAAAGCGCGTCAGATGCGCTTCGACAGCCGGCGGAACCAAGCCATTGCAGGCATTTCGACCAGGCGCGATGTGACCCACGACAGGGCGATGGTGGCGGCGAGCATGACGACGATCGCCACAGTCCCTGTCCATCCGGCCAAAGCCGGTCGCGGGCTCGCCACGCAGTACTATGTCGCCAATCAAGCCGAGGCCGAGTTTGCGCTCGACGAGCCCGGCGACATTGATCAGGCGCGCCTGAACGAAGATGTGGACCATGTAGATCGAATAGGACAGCGCGCCGAGCGTCGACATGAACGACGTCCTGAGCAACGCGCTGATCCAGCCGCCTTCATGGGCGAAGAGAAACAGCGCCAGGGCGAACACCAGGGGCGCGGCAATGCCGGCGTCGTTGTCGCCCGCCAGCGAGACAAAGAGAACGATGACGGCCACCATGACGATTTCGGCAAGAGTCCAGCTCATCCGCGGGCCGTTTGCGAGCAAAACCTGTCGCGCCCCTGCAATGGAATCATGCTGAAACCAGGCCAGCAGGGCGCCGAGCGAGAAGCCGTAGAGGCAGCGGATGAAGCCGAAATCATAGGACACATCCATATGATGCGTGGAGAAGCCGAGCAGGAACAGCGGCGCGGTGACGGCGGCGGCGACAAACCATATCCAGGCGCGCGCGCCGGCGACGAAGACCACGCCGGCAAACAGGAGACAGGCAAAAAACCCGGCCGAAATGCTCCAGCTTGGCGCGTTCCACGTCAACCGATCCTCAAAGCCGACACCTTGCAGCAAAAGGAGATTGGCAGCCAAGCTCCCGAGATCGAAGCCGCAGGTGAAGGGAGCTGCCCCCGTGCCATGCAATTGCGGCAGCACCTGCCGCAACAGCTCGAAGGCGGCAAAGGCGGCAAGCATTACCAGATGCGGTAGATGCGGCCGAAACGGACCAGCGCAAAGCGGGTAACCTCTCCCGGCCGGCCCAGCCGATTGGCATAGCTCGAGGCGATGACAAAGCCGGAAAGGACAAAGAAGAAATCGACGAAAAGATAGGACGAACCGATAAAGCTGCTCTGCGAGATCGCCGAGGAGGTCGGGAAATGAAACAGCGTCACCAGCAACGCGCAGATGCCGCGCCACGAATCGAGAACCTGGAAGCGATCGCCGGCGATCGTGCCGGCGTGGGTCGACACCACGGCATCCGACGGATTAAGAAACGCGGTCTGCGTCATGATGATACAAATCCTGTCTTGCCGTGGCATCCGGGCGGCACGGTTTCGTCTCCCCAAGCTGTGACTGGCATCTTCCATGCCGGTTTTGTAGTTGTTGCACCCCGATGAAAACGAGGACCAGTAATGGCGACCAAGAACATCGACCATGCCTTCACCACCCGCTCCAAAACGGGTGGCGCCCTTGAGCCGACCTATTCCGGCGCGCTGTCTTTCATGCGGCGTAAATACACCAAGGACGTGAGGGGCGCGGATGCGGTGGTGTGGGGCATTCCCTTCGACGCCGCCGTCACCAACCGGCCGGGTGCCCGGTTCGGGCCGCAGGCGATCCGCCGCGCCTCGGCGATCCTCGACAACGACCCGCAATACCCGTTTTCACGCGATCTGTTCGAGCACCTCGCCGTGGTCGATTATGGCGACTGCCTGCTCGACTCGGGAAACCATCAGAAGACGCCCGGCACGATCGAGCGCGAGGCGGCCAAGATCCTGAAATCCGGCGCCTTCCTGCTGACGCTCGGCGGCGACCATTTCGTCACCTGGCCGCTGCTCAAGGCGCACGCCGCCATCCACGGGCCGCTCGCCTTGGTACAGTTCGACGCCCACCAGGACACATGGCCCGATGACGGCAAGCGCATCGATCATGGGTCCTTCGTCGGCCGCGCGGTCAAGGAAGGCATCATCGATCCCGACCGCTCGATCCAGATCGGCATCCGCACCCATGCGCCCGACACGTTCGGCATCAAGATCCTGCATGGTCATGAAATCGAGGAAATGCGCGCCTCCGACATCGCCTACGCCATCGTTGATCGCACCGGGGGCAGGAAGACCTATCTGACCTTCGACATCGACTGCCTCGATCCGGCCTATGCGCCGGGAACCGGCACGCCGGTTTCTGGGGGGCCGTCGTCAGCGAAGATCCTTTCGACTCTGCGTCAGCTCAACCAGGTCGATATTGTCGGTGCCGATGTCGTGGAGGTTGCGCCGGCCTATGATCACGCCGATATAACGGCGATCGCCGGTTCGATGGTGGCCATGCAGTATCTCGGCCTGCTGGCAGAGCGAAAGGCCCGGCTCGATGAACTGAACAGCGGCGACCACAATGGCGCCGCGGTCAATCATGGCAACGGCATATAGTCCTCAGGGAATTTGATCAGCAATGAAACCGAAAATCTTCATCGACGGCGAGCACGGCACCACCGGCCTCCAGATCCGGGCGCTGCTTGCCGAGCGCGGCGATCTGGAGATCATTTCCATTCCGGTCGAGCGCCGCAAGGAAACGGCCGCGCGCGCCGAATTCCTCAACGCCGCCGATATCGCGATCCTGTGCTTGCCCGACGATGCGGCCAAGGAAAGCGTCTCGCTGATCGCCAACGACACAACCAAGGTCATCGATGCATCGACGGCGCATCGCGTGGCCGAAGGCTGGGAATATGGCTTCGCCGAATTGGACAAGGAGCAGGCGAAGAAGATCGCCACGGCCAAGCGCGTCGCCAATCCCGGCTGCTGGCCGCAGGGGCCGATCGCGACGCTCAGGCCACTGGTCGCCGCAGGCCTGCTGCCGGCCAATTTCCCGATCTCGGTCAACGGCATTACGGGTTATTCGGGTGGCGGGCGCCCGATGATCGAGGACTACGTCGCCAAGGGCGAGGACGCCTCGGAGTTCCTGCCCTATGGCCTGACCCTGCAGCACAAGCACGTGCCGGAATTGAAGGCCTATGCGAAGCTGTCGCACGATCCGATCATGCAGCCGGCGGTGGGCAATTTCGCGCAAGGCATGATCACGGTTGTGCCGTTGCAACTCGGTGGCCTCGACCTCGTACCGACAGGTGCCGAACTTCACGCCGCCATTGCGGACCATTTCGCCGCGATCAAGGGCGGTGTGGTCGAGGTGGCTCCCTATGCGCATCTGGAGCGCGTGCCTGACATCGATCCGGAGGTCTACAACGGCACCAACCGCATGAAGGTCTATGTCTTTGCCAACGACAGCAGAGCTCAGGCGCTGCTGCTGGCGGTCTACGACAATCTCGGCAAGGGTGCTTCCGGTGCTGCCGTCCAGAACATGGACCTGATGCTCGGTCTGTGATGAACGCGCCGGCCTTTCCACCGCGCTGGAAAGTCAGCGAACCCGAACTCATTGCCGAGACCTTTTCGAGCCGCATCTGGAAGGTGCGGCTCGAGGACGGCTCACCAGCCATTGTGAAGGCGCTGAAGCCGTTCGACGACGTTGCCGACGAGTTGCGCGGCGAGCATTTCCTTGCCTGGCGGCGCGGCGAAGGCGCGGTCCGGCTTCTCGGCCGCGACGGGCATTCCATGCTGCTCGAATATGGCGGGGACACACTTCTGTCACAGGTTCTCGACGAACAAGGCGACAATGCAGCGACCGCCATCGCGGCGGATGTGATGGCGAAATTGTTTTCGCCATCTGATCACCCCTACCCGTCCGAGCTTCAGCCGCTCAGGGAGCGGTTCGCCAGCCTCTTCAAGAAAGCCGCAACCGATCGTGACACCGGCGATGACAGCCTCTATGTCGAGGCTGGCGCCATCGCGGATCGACTGCTGGCCAATCCGCATGACATCAGGCCGCTGCATGGCGACCTGCATCACGAAAACATCCTGCGGGGACCGCGCGGGTGGCTGGTGATCGATCCGAAGGGCGTGCTCGGTGATCCCGGCTTTGATGCCGCCAATATGTTCTACAACCCGCTCGACCGCGACGCACTTTGCCTCGCCCCGGAGCGGATCGCGCATATGGCCGAAGTGTTCGCACGGACGCTGCGGCAATCGCCGGCAGCGATACTGGACCATGCCATCGCCTATGGTTGTCTGTCCGCGTCCTGGCATCATGAGGACGGCAATGCGGTCGAGGAGAACCGCGAACTGTCGATCGCCGCGGCGATCCGGGCAGTGCGGGCGCGTTTCTGACCCGGGGAAGAGCCCAAGCGAGCGCTTGTTGACCATGATCGGTTACGGACCTGCCCTGGCTCCCTCACCAAGGATTTGTCATGCTCAGGGCGACGCAGTCGAGTGAATTCTGGATGTGATTGGCCGCACTCAGCGTCCGACGGCAACCTCGTTGGGCAAGGGATAAGCGCCCTTGGTGCCGCGCCAGTGCGCGGCGGCAAAGCCCAGCACGACAAGCGCAAAGGCCTGATGGGTCAGGGCCATATGCAGGGGCAACTGCATCAACAGCGTACCGATACCGATCGAAGCCTGGACCAGCACCAGAACAAACAACAGTGTCGCGCGTCGCGCATGCGTTGAGCCGGGCAGCCGCCGATGCGTGACGATCATGTACCAGAGCGCGACGGCGAAGACCGTATAGGCACCCAGCCGGTGAATGAACTGCACGGTTTTCGGGTTCTCGAAGAAGTTGCGCCACGCCGGCTCGAGGATGAGCAGATCGCCTGGAATGATCCTGCCGTCCATCAGCGGCCAGGTGTTGTAGCTCATGCCGGCGTCGAGACCGGCGACCAGGCCGCCGAGATAAATCTGGATCAGCGCCAGAAGCACGATGAAGCCGGCCAGACGCTGCGTCGAGCGATCGGCCGCGGGCTCGGAATGCGGCGCCAGTCCTCGCGCAACGACCATGGTCGCGGTGAAGATCAGTGCCGCCAGCGTGAGATGCGTCGCCAGCCTGTACTGGCTCACCGACACCCGGTCGACAAGGCCGGAGGCCACCATCCACCAGCCGATGGCTCCCTGCAGCCCGCCGAGAAACAGAATGCCGACCAGTTTCGGCCCAAGGCCGCGCTCGATACGGCGCGCCGCCCAGAAGACCAGCAGCGGCAGGGCGAAGACCAGGCCGACGCTGCGCGCCAGCAGGCGATGTGCCCATTCCCACCAGAAGATCGACTTGAACGCTTCGACGCTCATGCCCTTGTTGAGCTCGGTGTATTGCGGGATCTGCTGATAGCGCTGGAATTCCTCCTGCCACTCGGCGTCGTTGAGCGGCGGGATGACGCCATGGATCGGCTGCCATTCGGTGATCGACAGGCCGGATTCAGTCAACCGCGTGGCGCCGCCAACCAGCACCAGCGCGAACAGCACCAGGAGCACGACGTACAGCCAGCCGCGTACGAGTGCCCGGTTATAGAGGTCGCGGTCGCGGGCCTGATAGGGCGCGGCGGCAGTGATGGCGGCCATGGATATATCCCGGCAGGTTGAATGTCGCGGATTGGTGAACCATCGCACTCCTGCTGGCAAGACCGCACAGCGCGGCACGCCGTCGCGCCCGGTGTCGCGGGTTGCGCGTGCCTCGCGTTCGGCCTAAGCGATAGCCATCAACGAGGCCAAGCCATGCCCATTCGACTGAAAAAACTGATCGGAATGTTCCTGCTGTTGGCGCTGGTCATCATCTACGCACTGGTCGCCTCGATCTTCGCGGTCGCCCGCCTGTCGGAATCGGGCGCGCTGGTGCAATTCCTGTTCTTCCTGCTCAGCGGCCTGCTCTGGGTGCTGCCGGCGATGGGCATCATCAAGTGGCTGATGCTGGAGCCACGGGCCAAGCGCTGAAGCGCCTTGGGATCAAAACTCAATTCCTCCGACGCAGTCGAGTGCGCTCGGGCACAGTCCGTCAGGACGGGTCGAATTCTCTGTCCAGTACCCCCATAACAATGTCGTCCTGCCACGCCCCATTGACGAGTGCGGCTTCGCGCTCGCGTCCCTCCTCCACAAATCCACACTTGCGATAGCAGGCGATAGCACGGGAATTGCTCGACAACACCCGCAGGGCCACGCGGTGCAGACCACGGCCGAAGGCATAGCCGAGGACGAGCTTAATGGCCTCGGCACCATATCCCTTGCCAAGATATGCCAAGTTGTCGATGCCGATGGCCAAGGTTGCCCTCTTGTCCTGCCGGTCTATGTTGTGGAGGCGGACGTGACCGACAAAGCTACCCGCATCGATCACCCAGGCACAATTCTGTTGCTCAATGAAGCGAATGGCCGCTTCGGCGTCGCCCCGGGTAAAGGTTGCGTTTGGGTCGAATGTCCCCCCGTAGGCTTCAACAATCTCGCGATGCCGTCCAAGCGCGAGCCGCGTCTCCACATCTTGGGGTATTGGTCTACGAAGAATGAGACGAGCGCTTCGGAGCTCGGGAAGATCGGCTGTCATTGCAAAAAACTAAGATGCTCGCGCCCACTTGTCGAATGGCTCCCATTCGTAGCGGTCATCCTGCGATAGTCAGTTGATAGATCCCCGCAATTCCAGAAGGAAAACCGCAGCGCAATCTCCTGGAACTGCTTTTAGGTCGTGACAAGCATCTTGCCGGCATTGGCGAGCGGCGGCGTCACGCCCGACAGCATGGTGCGGATGCGGGCCAGGCTCTGGTAGCGGCCATTGACCGAAATATAGCAAGGCCTGCAGGAAGCCGGCATGTTCGGCGCGCGGCACGCCGTGGCGGGTGGTCACGGCGGAGGCATAGCCGGCGTCGCGCGCAAAGCACACTTCGCGGCGCCGGACAGGCGGCCCCCTTTCCATGGACGACGAACACTAGCTGTCAGAAATTGAGAGCCTCGCGGAGCGCTGGGCCTGCCCTGACGCGCAGATCGAGATCAGCCTCGATGTGGTCGATGTGGTGCAACATCAAGCGGCTCACCAGCCCGGAATCGCCGCTTTCCAGCGCGCCGACAATGCCTGTGTGCTCACTGTGGCCGCAGGCCGACACGCCAGACCGTCCGTAAAGTGCGATGACAAGCGACGAGCGCGCAACCAGTTCCTCCATGAAGCGCTGCAGGATGGCATTGCCGGCGACCGAAGCGAGCAGCAGATGGAAATCGCCTGACGCCTTGATTTCGGAACGCCGCGCCGTCGGACCGCGCTCGGCGATGAAGCGGCCCTCCTCGTCGAGTTGTGCCCTGAAGGCGACAATGTCGGCGGCTGTGACCCGTTCGGAGGCGGCGGTTGCAATGCCCGGCTCGATCAGCCGGCGCGACGCGAACACCTGGCGCGCTTCCTCGGGTGATGGATTGGCGACGAAGGCGCCGCGATTGCGCTCGGTGCGCACCAGCCCTTCGAAGGACAGCATCTGCAGCGCCGCGCGAGCGACGGTGCGCGACACGTCGAACAGCGTACCGACCTCGCCTTCCGACAGCTTGGTGCCCGGCGCCAGCCTCCGGTCGACAATGGCGTCGCGCAGATTGTCGCGGATCGCCTGAGCGCGATCCTGGTTGGCGCTATCGGCGGCGGAATAGATCTGATCGGTGACGTTCATGGCGACGATGGTTCCCGCCCTCTTCTAGCGCGACTCGTCGCCTGTTCACGAGAGGCAAAGTGCACACGAAGCCAAAAAAGATTGCATACGATTTTTGCCAAAATTGCGCGCAGTAGCCCACAATTTGTGCAACGCACAAAGCAGCCTCAGAGATAGGCAGCGGGCAAGACTCCGGATCTTTGAGACAATTCAAGTGCTTGGCCGGTCACCTCCGGGTTGGCACGCATGATGCTTTGTTCAGTGCGACCAAACGGGGAAGCCTGAATGTCCAAAGCCGCCGAGATCGACATCGTGTCCGTTTCGAAAATCTATGGAACGACGACCGCCGTCGAGGACATCAGCCTGAAGATACCGGCAGGCACCTATTGCTGCCTGCTCGGCCCCTCCGGCTGCGGCAAGACCTCGACGCTGCGCATGATCGCCGGTCACGAAAGCATCTCGTCTGGCGACGTCCGGCTCGGCAACACTGTTGTCACCGACCTGCCACCGGCAAAGCGCGGCACGGCAATGATGTTCCAATCCTATGCACTGTTCCCGCATCTGGACCTCATCGACAATGTCGCCTTCAGCCTGAAGATGAAGGGCATCGACAAAGAACAGCGCCGCGCCAAGGCGCTCGACATGCTGAAACTGATGCAGATGGAGGCCTATGCGACGCGCCGGCCCGCGCAGCTTTCCGGCGGCCAGCAGCAGCGCGTGGCGCTCGCCCGGGCTTTGATCACCGATCCGGAAGCGCTGCTGCTCGACGAGCCGCTGTCGGCGCTCGACCCGTTCCTGAAGATCCGCATGCGCGCCGAGCTGAAGAAACTGCAGACCTCGCTCGGCATCACCTTCGTCCACGTCACCCACAGCCAGGAGGAGGCCATGGCCTTGGCGGACCTGATCGTGGTGATGAATGACGGCCGCATTGAACAGGCGGCACCTCCGCGCGACGTGTTCGAACGTCCGGCCACGGCCTTCGTCGCGCGCTTCATGGGTGATCACAATGTCATCTCCGGCCGGGTCACCGGCGCACGTGACGGCATGGTCGTCTTCGACGTCATTGGCGGCGGCTCGCTCGCCGCCCGCGGTCACGGCCGAGAGCCGGGCGCGCCGATCGACATCGCCATCCGCACCGATCATGTGCGCATCGGCGACGCGCCCGCGCCCGGCCTCGGCTTCACCGGTATCGTAGCCAACATCGAATATCGCGGCGCCACGGTGAAAATGTCGATCAACGGAGCCGGCATCGACGACTTCACCGTCATCATCGACGATTCCAACTTCTTTGCCCGGCCCGTGGCCATCGGCGACGCCGTTCCGCTTGCCTGGGATTCCGCGGATGCGATCGTCCTCGGCCATCTTCATTCATGAATTCAACAAAGCAAAACAAGACAGGGGAATAGGCATGACAAACACATCGAAAACCAAGACCGGCATTTCGCGCCGCTCGCTGCTCAAGACAGGCGCCGCCGCCGTCGGCCTCGCCGCCGGCTCGGGCGTCATCACAGGCTTTCCGACCATCTGGGCGCAGTCCAATATCACGCTGCGCCAGTTCGGCACCGGCGTGTCGAATCTCAACGCCATCGCCGACAAGTGCAAGGCCGACCTCGGCATCACGCTGGAGATGACCGCGACCGATTCCGACGCCGCCGCCCAGCGCGCCGTGACCCAGCCCGACAGTTACGACATCGCCGACATCGAATATTGGATCTGCAAGAAGGTGTTCCCGAGCGGCGTGCTGCAGCCGATGGACGTCAGCAAGCTGAAATATTACGACGAGTTGGTGCCGCTGTTCAAAACCGGCAAGCTCACACCCGACAGTGTGATTGCCCAAGGTACCGCGCCGCACACCGTTGGTTACGTCGAGGCGCAAGACAGCAAGACCTTCGCCAAGGCACCGACCAACTGGTTCACCATGGTGCCGACCATCTACAACGCCGACACGCTTGGCATCCGCCCCGACCTCGTCGGTCGCGACATCACCACCTGGGCCGACATCATGGACCCGGCCTTCAAGGGCAAGACCGCGATCCTCAACATCCCGTCCATCGGCATCATGGACGCGGCGATGATCATGGAAGCTACCGGCAACATCAAATATGCCGACAAGGGTAACATGACCAAGGACGAGATCGACAAGACGATCGATTTCCTGATCAAGGCCAAGCAAGCCGGCCAGTTCCGTGCCTTCTGGAAATCCTTCGACGAGAGCGTCAACCTGATGGCATCGGGCGAGGTCGTCATCCAGTCGATGTGGTCGCCGGCCGTCGCCGCCGTGCGCTCCAAGGGCATCGCCTGCCGCTTCCAGCCGCTCAAGGAAGGCTATCGCTCATGGGGCGGCGGCCTTGGCCTCGCCGCCCATCTCAAGGGGGCTGAGCTCGATGCGGCCTATGAATACATCAACTGGTACACGTCGGGCTGGGTCGGCGGATACCTCAACCGCCAGGGCTACTACTCGGCCAACATGGTCTCGGCCAAGAAGTTCATGTCCGACGACGAGTGGGGCTACTGGATCGAGGGCAAGCCGGCCAAGGGCGAGATCAAGGCGCCGGACGGCACAGTCATGGAGAAAGCCGGCGCCGTGCGCGACGGCGGCTCCTTCGAAGAGCGCATGGGCAAGGTCGCCTGCTGGAACTCGGTCATGGACGAGGACCGCTACATGGTGAAGCGCTGGAACGAGTTCATCGCGGCGTAAGCGAACAACAAGCGCCCTCCTCTACCCCTTCTCCCCTTTGCGGGAGAAGGGGTAAGCGGCCCAGGCCGAGCCACCAAAAACCGAGACATTGATGACAGTCGCGCTCGAACGCCCCGCAATCGCCGCCGCGAAACCAGCTCGACGCCGCTTCTCCATCGGCGTCGTGACGCCCTATCTCCAGTCGGCACCTCTGGCGCTGATCCTTGGCGCGTTCCTGCTCCTGCCCATCATCATGATCGTCGTCGTATCCTTCTGGGACTACGACTTCGCCGCCATGTATCCGGACTTCCTGACCACGAACTATTCCGACGTGCTGGGCTCGTGGGTCACATGGAAGACTTATCTCAACACCATCAAATTCGCTGTTGTCGTCTGGGCGCTGACCTTGTTCATCGGCTTCTGGGTTGCCTATTTCCTCGCCTTCCACATCCGCACCACGGCCATGCAGATGGTGCTGTTCCTGGTCTGCACCGTGCCGTTCCTGACCTCCAACATCATCCGCATGATCTCGTGGATCCCGGTGCTCGGCCGCAACGGGCTGATCAACTCGACCTTGGTGCATCTGGGCCTGGTGCCGAAACCCATCGAATGGCTGCTGTACTCGGAATTCGCGGTCGTGCTCGCCATGGTTCATCTCTACACGCTGTTCATGGTGACGCCGATCTTCAACACGCTGATGCGCATCGACCGATCGCTGGTCGAGGCCGCGCGCGATGCCGGCGCTTCGGGCTGGCAGGTGCTGTGGAACGTTATTATCCCGCTGGCCAAACCCGGCATGGCGATCGGCACCATCTTCGTCGTCACGCTGGTAATGGCCGATTTCTCCACCGTGCAGGTGATGTCAGGCGGCCAGAGCGCATCCGTCGCGCTCATGATGAAGAACCAGATGTCGCTGCTGCAATATCCGGCCGCCGCCGCCAACGCCGTGGTGCTGCTGGTGCTGGTGCTATTGATGGTCGCCGGCATCCTGCGCATCGTCGACATCCGCAGGGAACTGTGACGTGAGCCACGAAAAACGTACCCTTGAATTCTACGCGCTGGCGGTGTTCTTCGCGCTGTTCGTGCTGTTCCTCTATGGCCCGCTGTCGGCGATCCTGATCCTCTCCTTCCAGGGCGAGACCGGCGGCCTCACCTTCCCCCTCAACGGCGTGTCGCTGCACTGGTTCGCCAATCTGTTCGAGCGCCAGGCGGTCGGCGATTTCGGCGGCAGCTTCAAGCGCTCGCTGGTTCTCGGCCTCATGGTGATGATCGTCACCGTCGTCGTCTCGCTGCTGGCGGGGCTGGCCTTCCGCCAGAAATTTCGCGGCGCCACCGCTTTGTTCTACCTGGCGGTCGCCAGCCTTGTGGTACCCTCGATCATCATTTCGCTGGGCATCGGCGTCGTCTTTCAGCAGGTCGGCTTCCGACCAGCCTGGTATACGTCAGCCTTCGGCGCGCATTTAACCTGGACCTTGCCGTTCGGCGTGCTCATCATGTTCGCCGTCTTCAATCGCTTCTCGCCTGCCTATGAGGAAGCCGCCCGCGACCTTGGCGCCTCATCCTGGCAGACCTTCGCCCATGTCGTGCTGCCGATGATCGCGCCAAGCCTGATCGGCGTCGGCCTGTTCGGCTTCACGCTGTCCTATGATGAGTTCGCCCGCACACTGATGACCTCGGGAACCTTCAACACACTGCCGCTCGAGATCTACGGCATGACCACCAATGTCACCACGCCGGTGCTCTACGCGCTGGGCACGGTGACCACCGTGTTTTCCTTCCTCGTGATCGTGGCGACACTAGGCGCCATCATCTATGTCGGCCGCCGCCGGACCAGGGCGTGATCGTGCAGATCCTGGTGGTAAATCCCAACACGACGGCGAGCATGACCGAGACGATCGCGGCGGCCGCGCGCAATGTCGCCGGTGTCTGGACCGAAATCGTCGCCGTTACCTCGTCCATGGGACCGGCCTCGATCGAGGGTTATTATGACGAGGCACTGGCCGTGCCCGGCCTGCTGATGGAAATCGCCGCTGGCGAACGTGCCGGGGCGCAGGCCGCGATCATCGCCTGCTTCGACGATACCGGCCTTGATGCCGCAAGGGCCATGGCGGCCATTCCCGTCATCGGCATCTGCGAGGCAGCACTCAGCATGGCCTGCTTCATTGCCCAGCGTTTCACTGTCGTAACCACCACCGAACGCTCGCGTGTGCCGGTGGAGGGGCTGGTGCAACGCTACGGCATGTCGGGCCGGGCACGCGTGCGTGCCGCCGATATTCCGGTGCTGGCACTTGAAGACCCGGCATCAGGAGCGGTTGGCAAGCTCCGCGACGAGATCGCCCGGGCCGTGGAGGAGGATCGCGCCGAGGCCATCGTGCTTGGCTGCGCCGGCATGGCGGATCTTGCCCATAGGTTGCAGAGCGAGTTCGGTCTGCCTGTCGTTGACGGCGTCGGAGCCGCTTTGAAGCAAGCCGAGGCCCTGGTGGCTCTTGGCCTCGCGACATCGAAGCGCGGTGCTTATGCGAACCCACTCGCCAAGCCCTATCGGGGTATGCTGAAATCGTTCTCCCCAGGAGTAGTCGCTGCGGAGTAAGCACCATGAAACCGACCATCCGCACGCTGTCGCGGGGAGAGTTGGCTGATCTAATCGACTGGGCGGCCGCGGAGGGCTGGAACCCTGGCCTTGACGATGCGGCGATGTTCCAGGCGGCGGATCCCAAGGGTTTCATCGGTGCCTTTGCCGGGAGCGAAATGGTCGCCGGGATATCGGCGGTGGCCTATGGGCACGATTTTGGTTTCGTCGGTCTCTACATCTGCCGGCCGGACATGCGCGGCAAGGGCTATGGCAAGGCGGTATGGACCGCGGGCATGAACAGGCTGGCCGGTTGCACCATCGGGCTCGATGGCGTCGAAGAGCGACGCGCCAACTACGAAAGCAAAGGATTCAGGCCGGCTTACGAGACCATTCGTTACAGCGGGCGCCCTGCAGCGTTTACTATCGGCACCAAACGGTCTCGCATGGTGACCACGCAATTGGTGCCCGACATCATGAGATATGACGCACTCTGCTTTCCCGCGTCCCGCCATTCTTTCCTGCAGCGGTGGCTGCAGCCGCCGCATCGCGCGCTGGCGGCGATCACGCCACGGGGAACGGCCGGCTATGCGGTAGCGCGATCCTGCCGCAACGGCTTCAAGATCGGCCCGCTCTTCGCCGACGATATGCGAACCGCACTGGAACTGCTCGAAGACCTGGCGGGCGCCTGCGAAGGAGGCGACCTTCACATCGACGTACCGGCCAGCAAGGTGGACTTCATCGCGGCGCTCGTGGCGGCAGGCTTCTCACCGACCTTCACCACCACGCGCATGTACAAAGGCGCGCCGCCAAGGCTCGACGCCAACAGGATATTCGGCGTGACGACGCTGGAACTGGGATAGGCCAGGTGCCTTTGAGTGGCAGCTCTTTCAGGCCGCTGAACGCCGTCCCGGCACCGGATTGCCTGGCGGCTCGTGCCCGAGCGGCGTCACCAGCGTCAGGTCGGGATAGCCGCTCTCGATCAGCTTGACCGCGGCTTGCGTCACCTCGTCGTCGGGCTCCAGCATGGACAGGAACACCTCGGTGGCCTCGCCGCCCAGACGGCCGATGCCTTGCGCATCGGCCGGCCCGCATTCGACCACCACCAGGTCATAGGCTGTCGTCAGCGACTGCATGATGATCGGCAGCCGGTCAGCGGCGCGCATGGCACGGACCGGATCGGCGGTACCGACGGGAATGACATGGCAGTCTGAATAGAGGTCGGCATGGATCACGTCGCTGAACTGCGCCTGCGACGCCAGCAGATTGGTGATGCCGGGGAAAAGCCCGCTGTCCAGCATCGGCCGCGAGGCAGCCCCCGAGGCCGTGAGGTCGAGCAGCAGGACACGCAGGCCGGCGTCGGAAACCTCGCGCGCCACCAGGATCGCCGACGCCGCCGCCTCGTCGCCCTCGGGAGAAACGAATATGGCGCGCGCGGCCCCGCTGGCGATGAGCTTCTCGGCGGCCTTCTCGACGTCGATCTCGCCGAGCACGGAGCGCGGCCGCCGGACCTCCACGGGCTCGATCTCGGCGGCGGGCCGAGGCTGCGCCGGTGTTTCCGTGACCGTTTCGGGCCATGATGCCTCGACCGCGCGATTGGCGAACTTGTTGGCGACTGGCGGCTGCGAGCGGATGGATGGGTCCTGATAAGCAGCTGGCGGCATCGCCACCTCGTCGATCGGTTCAAGCCGGGCACCCCTTGCCGGGCGCATGGCCCGGCCGAAGAATATCTCCCGCAGCAGCGTGAACACCGCCGCCAGCAGAAGGGAAGCCGCGGCGGCGGCGCCAACGATCGGCCAGACCTTGGGGAAGTAGGGCTCGGAGGGGACCAAAGCCGGCGAGGCGATGCGAGCGTCGACCGGAACATAGTTGCGATCCCGACGCGACGCCGCCTCGCGATAATTGGTCAGGTAAAGTTCGAGCTGCTGGCGCTTGGCGGCGACATCGCGCTGTAGCGCGTCTAGACCGACCTGCTGCTCGCCGGCCTGTGCCGAAGCAGCCTTGAGCGTGTCGACGTCGGCGACGAGCTGGTTTTCGCGGGCCTTGGCGGCATCGGCCTGCATCGCCAGGCCCTTCATGATCTTCTGGGCTTCGCTGCGGATCTGGGCGTCGAGATCGGCCAGTTGTGATTTGGCCGCGCGAATACGCGGATGATTGTCGAGCAGCGTCGTCGACAGATCGGCGATGTTGGCGCGCAATTCGACCTGCCGCCCGCGCAAACGCTGGATCAGGTCGGAAGACAGCACTTCCGGCAGTGAATCCAGCGATCCGCCGCTCTGCAGTGCCTTGCGCACGCTCTCGGCTGTGCCTTCGGCCGAGGCGCGGCTGGCCCGCACTCGCGACAACTCGGTCGACAGCTCGGCCAATTGCTGGGTGGCCAGCGTGGAATTGTTGCCGCCCATCAGGAGGTCCGACTGGGCGCGGTAAGCCGCGACCTTGGCTTCGGCATCCCTGACCTGCTTGGACAGGTCGGCGATCTCGGGTGCCAGGAAGTCCGCGGCGGCGGTGTTCGATTCGCTCTTGGCCGCGCCCTGCCCCGCAATATAAGCGGCGGCAATGGCATCGGGGATGGTGGCGGCAAGCTTCGGATCCTCCGAAGAGAACTCGATGGCAATTATGCCTTTCTTTTCAACGCCGTAGACGTTGAGCTTCTCGCGCATTTTCTTCAGAACACGTTCATCGGCAGGAACATCCATCGGGTCGTTCTTCAACCCGACCAGGACCAGCAGCCGGTTCAATGCCGACATGTCGACCGTCTCGTCGAATTCGTGCAATCGCGACAGGCCGAGTTTCCGGGCGACCTGTTTGAGGATTTCGTTGGACGAAATTATCTGGACCTGGGTGGCAATGCCTTGCTCGTCGAGGATCGGCCTGTCGCTGTCCGGGTTGCTGCTGGCGGGCCGCGTGTAGTCCGATCCGCGCGGGGCGATCTCCACCTGCGTCTGGGCCTTGTAATGCCGGGTCGCGAACGACACGGCCGCGAAGGCAAGTCCCGTTACCACGAGAACGAAGACCAGAATCCGCAGCCAGTTCCGGCCCAGGCTGGCGAAGAGCTGCCTGAGATCAACATCGACGTGTGCGGCCGCGGATTGAACGGACATGCATCCCTACTCCGAAACTGGTCGGATGCACCGTAAATAACTATGGTAACTCAGCCGTTAAGATCACGGTAAGCTTCATTAGGGTTTACCGGCGGGCGACGGCAAAAAATCGATAAAATCGCAAAACCTTGTCTGCCTGATCGCCATTGGCGCGCTCCTTTACCGGCCATTAACCCTAACAGGATGATAACGGACCCGATCCCAGATGTTTGCCGCGACGCCGCAGCGGCCAGTCGAAGGTACCTGTCCGGCCATGCAAAGCACTGCTTCCCTTTTTCGCGCGCTGCTTGCCGTATCGATGATCGCGGGCTGCTCCAGCTACCGGCCGACGCCGGCCGCCTTTCACGAGGTCCTCGACCAGCCCTATCGCCTCGGCGCCGGCGACCGCGTCCGCGTCACCGTGTTCGAGCAGGAGGGCCTGACCAATAGCTACAGCGTCGACCAGTCCGGCTACATCTCCTTCCCGCTCGTCGGCGCCATACCGGCACGTGGCCACACCGCGCAGCAGATGGAAAAGGAGATCGCCGATAAACTGCGGCAGGGCTACCTGCGCGACCCTGACGTCTCGGTGGAGATCGATCGTTACCGGCCGATCTTCGTCATGGGCGAGGTGGGCGCCGCTGGCCAGTATTCCTATGTGCCCGGCCTGACTGTGCAGAAGGCCATCGCCATCGCCGGGGGCTTCACGCCACGCGCCAACCAGGAGAGCGTCGATATCACCCGCGACATCAACGGCAAGGTGATAACGGGCCGCGTGGTCACCTCCGACCCGCTGCTGCCGGGAGATACCGTCTACGTCCGCGAACGCCTGTTCTGAACAGCGTGACGGGCAACTCAGGATCGTCCACCGCTTTCGCTCACCCGTCGGAGGAATTTTCCGGCACGTGCGCGGACTGACGGAAGCGCGGGTCGTCGCCGTGCTGGAGACACTTGCCGCGGCGAGGCCAATGACTTCGCCGCGCCCGAAAGGTGGTTCAGGCTCTTCCAAAGCCACAGGTTGTTTCAAGGGTTTCTTAGCTCTCTTTTGCTAATCCTCTTGGGAAGCTTGCGGACTGTTCCATGAACGAGATCGACCCCGCGCATCGCTTTTCATCAGAAGCGGTGCGTCAATTCGACGGCCCTGCCGATGGCGACAAGCCCGGCGGCATGAACGACGTTGCCCGGCAGGTCGCGTCGCAATACCGGCGCGACACGATGTCGCCGATCATGGTCAGCGGCGTGTTGCGCATGGTCGAATTCGCGGTGCTGCTGGTCTCGGGGCTCTGCGTCTATTTCTACTATGTCGGTTTCTTCAATTACCTCGCTTGGCAATATCCACTGACGATCGCCGCCGCGTCGTTCCTCGCCGTGGTGCTGCTCGACGTCACCGATTGCTACCAGGTGGTGTCCCTGATGCGGCCGATCACCAATTTTGGGCGCATCCTGCTGGTCTGGGCCGGCACCTTCGCCCTGATGGCGTTGACGGCGTTCACCATGAAGATGTCACAAGACTATTCGCGCCTGCTGTTCGGCACGTGGTTCGTCGTTGCCTTCGTCTGCCTTTTCGGTCTCAGGCTGATGATGTCGAAGCTGATCCGGCGCTGGGCGCGCGATGGCAGCATGGAACGGCGCGCCGTCATCGTCGGTGGCGGCAAGGCGGCGGAAGTGCTCATCCGCTCGGTGGAAAAGCAGCCCTACAACGACATCCGCATCTGCGGCATCTTCGATGATCGCAACGACAAGCGTTCGCCAGCCCTCGTCGCCGGCTATCCTAAGCTCGGCACCATTTCGGAACTGATCGAATTCGCCCGCATCGCCCGCATCGACATGTTGATCGTGTCGTTGCCGCTGACCGCCGAATCGCGCGTCCTGCAATTGCTCAAGAAACTTTGGGTGCTGCCGGTCGACATCCGACTGTCGGCGCATTCCAATGCGCTGCAGTTCCGTCCGCGCGCCTATTCCTACATCGGCTCGGTGCCGATGCTCGACATCTTCGACAAGCCGATCAACGACTGGGACTCGGTCGCCAAGCGCGCCTTCGACATCATCTTCAGCGTCATCGGCATCGTCGCGTTCTCGCCTGTGATGCTGGCCACGGCGATCGCCATCAAGCTCGACAGCAAGGGACCGGTGCTGTTCAAGCAGAAGCGGCATGGCTTCAACAACGAGATCATCGAGGTCTACAAGTTCCGCTCCATGTATACCGACCGGTCGGATCCGACCGCCAAGCAGACGGTGACCAAGAACGATCCGCGCGTCACCCGTGTCGGCCGCTTTATCCGCAAGACCTCGATCGACGAGCTGCCGCAGTTCTTCAACTCGCTGCTCGGCTCGCTGTCGCTCATCGGTCCGCGCCCGCACGCCATTGCCGCGCAGTCGCACAACCTGCTCTACAACGAGGTGGTCGATGGCTATTTCGCGCGCCACAAGGTCAAGCCAGGGGTCACCGGCTGGGCGCAGATCAATGGCTGGCGCGGCGAGATGGACACCAACGAGAAGATCCGCATGCGGACAGAATACGACCTCTATTACATCGAGAACTGGTCGCTGCTGTTCGATCTGCGGATCCTGTTCCTGACACCGATCCGCCTGCTCAATACGGAAAACGCCTATTGAGCGCGATCAGCCATGATCTGCCGCGTGCGCTGACCTCCTCGAGCGCGGTCGTGCTCGGCATTCTTCTGTCGGGCTTCGTCATCGGCGAGCCGGCGCCTTGCCAAATCTACATGGGCGGCTGATCGCCATCTGGGCTCTGTTCGGCCTGAGGATTTCGCGTACGGCGGCGGGGTTCCGCATCCTACTGCGCGACCGGCCGGGGTAGCCCTACCTCCTATGCGCCTACGGCGCCTTCATCGGCAATATCGGGCTCGGCACCTTCATCGACATCGACCACTGGCGCCATATGTATCTGCCGCTCGGCCTGATCTCGGGCGCCATCGCCCTGGGATGCCGCCATCAGCGGCTGTTACGACCGGTATTGCCCACCTCATTCAAACCTGCGATCGCGGCAAGATAATTATCGCGGAAATCGGTTGACCCGAGCCGGGTTATCACGATACATCGCGACCGGTCCGGAGTGTAGCGCAGCCCGGTAGCGCACTTGACTGGGGGTCAAGGGGTCGTCGGTTCGAATCCGGCCACTCCGACCATTATTTCCTTGATATCCCTAGTTTCTATTGAAGACTCTGTCTGGAGCCTTTCTCCAAGTAACCGACACCGCTTGGCAGAGCCAAACAATGTCCAATGCCTAAATGGACCTTGTTAGTTGATGTGACTGACCACTCATCATTAACCGCTGCAGCTTTTGACAAAACGCTGGAGATCTTCCTGGTGGACGTTTCATCCGCCTGGCCGCCGGCTGGTCTGAGAGAAATTTCGACCGTTCAATTCCCCGTGTATTCAGCCGATCGCCGGGAACAGCCGAACGCCCTGCACGTTTGTTGTTGAAGTTGCACCTAAAAACGGAGGTGACGACCATGGCTTATCGGGAATATATCCACACGCCATTGACACCGCGCGACATGCGGTGGGGTCTTCGGCAGGGCGCTGTCGCAGGCATAGTCGCAGGCATCGTGTTTGCTGCCTTCGAAATGATCGTCAGCGCGGGGATGATGGGCGCGGGAGCATTTTTTATGCCGCTGCGCATGATCGGTGCCATCGCGCTTGGATCGGGCGCACTCGATCCCAGTTATTCGCTCATGACGGCGGGGGTCAGCGGCGTCGTCGTACATTTGGTACTCGCGATCATCTACGGAATAATCTTCGGTGAAATCGCAGCAGCGTTGCGAGGGCCGGTTGCCTTTATCGGCGCAGGCAGCATCTTCGGCTTCGCCCTCTGGCTGATCAACTTCTATCTAATCGCACCGGCCTTCTTCCCCTGGTTCCTGGAATCCAGTCCGCTGGTGCAGTTCATCGCGCACACCTTCTTCTTCGGTTCAGTGCTCGGCTATTACTTGTGGAAGTCGCACGAGAGAAGCGGGCTGGAGGAGCCGATAGTCTAGTCGTGCCGCCGGCAATTGCTAACGAGGTCGGACGCACAACTGGCATTAAAGCCGACCCTGCGGGGACGGCAAAAGTTTGTCGCGCGCGTTACGAGATCCGCAGGCGGTAATTGAGCGCGACGGCGGTCAGGCCTCGCCATTGCAACCGACGTCTCACTCCGAACCTTGGCACACATCGACCCACTCGGCGCCGGTAAGCTCAACCATGCGCTGCGGCGCAATGCGCACCGCCGCGTTGGTGGCGCCGGCGGCGGGTACCACCTCAGCGAATTCGCGCAGCGAGACGTCGCAATAGACCGGCAGCGGCGCCGGCAGGCCGAACGGGCAGACACCGCCCACCGGATGGCTCGTGGCCGCGACAACCTCTTGTGCGTCCAGCATGCGCGGCTTGCCGCCGAACTGGTCCTTGAACTTGCGATTGTCCAGCCTGGCGATGCCGCTGGTCACGACCAGCATGGTACGCTCGCCGACGCGAAGGCAGATCGTTTTGGCGATCTGCGCCGGCAGGACGCCATGCGCTTCCGCCGCCAGCGTCACCGTCGCCGAACTCGATTGCGTGACAATGACCTCGATATCAGGCGCGTGAGCCGCGAAAAAGGCACCAACGGAGTCCAGGCTCATATCGAAAAACTCACGGTTCAGACCTGAGGCATGGCAGATGTGATCGGCGCGGATTTGGATGCCGCACGTATAAGCACGTGTGACTTGCAAATCGGCAAGCCCGGCCTGCCGGAGAACGCCATGGCGTCAACAAGAAACCCGCCAAGCAGGCCTTGGCGGGTTTCTTGCGCATGCCTGTCGCCGATCTATGCCTGGGGCCGGCCTTGTGCAGCCAGCGTCGGTGCGGCGGAAGCAAGGGAAGCGTCCTGGGGCAAACGAAGCGCGGACGCGATACGACGCAGCTTCGCCGGGTCGGCCGCCCGGCCGCTTTCGATGTCCTCTATCTCGTCGACCGAGAGGCCGCAGGTCAGCGAAAGCGCTTCGAGGCTGTATCCGCGCGTTTCCCGCATTGCCCTGAGGGTGTTGTAATCTGGCCCGATCTCGTTGGCTAATGGTTCGGAGAGGGCGTGGCTTTTTGCATTTTTGGGCATTGGCAACTCCGTTGGCTGAAAGCGTTTGATCAAAATGGGATGTTGCCTGAGACGAGCAGGAAGATGCCCTCTCGCCGGCGATTTGCCAAGCGCTGCCTACCCCTGTCCCGATCAAGTTGTTTTGAACGCCCGAGCGGCTTTTGCCCGGCAGTTTCGCCCCACCCGTTCGTTATCTCGACGTCGCTGGCGTGAAACCATCCCTTTCCAGCCAGTCTTTGCCAAAAGGACACCCCCATGAACCTCAAGACACCCCTCCTCGTGCTCGGCACGATTTCGATGCTTTCCGGCGTCGCAGTGGCCAGCGCGCAGGCCGCGGACACATTGCGCGTGCGCGGCACCGTGGTCAGCCTCGAGCCGTCGCTGCTGACCGTGAAAACTCGTCAGGGCGATACTTCCGCCATCAAACTGAAAGACGGCTGGAAGCTTTCAGGCGTCGCAAGCGCATCGGTAAAAGACATCAAGCAGGGCGATTTCCTCGGCATCGCCTCTGTCTCCAAGGCTGACGGCGGCAGCGGCGCGCTCGAAGTGGTGGTCTTTCCCGCAGCCTTGAAAGGCACTGGCGAGGGTGACCGCCCCTGGGACCTGGAGCCGAACAGCCGCATGACCAACGGAACCGTCGCCGACGTCACCGACATAAACGGGCGGGCCGTGACGCTAACCTACGACAATGGGCGGACGAAGAAGATCTCCATACCCGACGGCACGCCTGTCGTGACCTTCGCGCCGGCCGCGCAGAGCGATCTCAAGCCAAGCGCGACCGTCTTCGTTACCGCGCAGCGCGAGGCTGACGGCACGCTCAGCGCAAGCCGCGTCGTGGTGGGCAACAATGGTGTGATCCCGCCGATGTAGGCCAAAACAGCCGGCTTTCGGCCCTGGCGATTATCGAGCAGGAAGCCGGTTTCCTCGGAAACAGTTCAGAAAAAAGATTCTACAATCGGGAAATACCGAGGAAAAAATTCAGGAGCCTAATTCCATTCGCGGCGGTCGGGATATCGGCCCGATTGATCCCTGCCTGCGAAAAAGGAAACGATCCAATGAAGAAGTCCCTCCTCTCGGCCCTCGGGCTTGCAGCAGCAATCGCTTTCGCGGTGCCGGTGGTCGGCGCGACGAGCGCGGACGCGGCCCCGATGGTAAAGCATCATCACCATCGTCACCACTACCATCATCGTTACCATCACCGCTATCACCATCATCATCACCACATGAAGAAGATGGGCAACAAGGCCTAAGCAGACCGCCAACGCGAAGACCGGCCTTGGTTTCTTGTTCAAGGCTGGTCTTCTCCTGGTCAGCACTGCCAAGCCCCGGACGACCGGTACTGTCGCCGGATAGCAGCGCCAGTCCAGCTAGCGACAACAAGGGAATGGCGGCCGTGGATAGGCGGGTTCCCCTTGTGCCGGGGTAGCAGTCAGCGCCGGCTGAACAGCAGGCTGGCGGCCAGGCCGAGCACGACAAGGCCGACCGCGACGGCGGCCGCCGGATGGTCGCGTGCCGATTTCTCGATCACCCTGCCCTGTTTGCGGATTGCCGGCATGGCATCGCGCAGGCGCTCCGCAAAATCCGAATATGTATCAAGAGCAGCATCACGGCCGTCTTCATAATAAGCGCCACCCCGCTTTGACACTGCCCTGCGCAACGCCGCGAGTTCCCTCGAGAGAGCCGCGACCTGCTTTTCGAGGTCGATGTCCGAGAGGGTCGAATATGATGATGCCATCATGCGTTTCCTTGTCTTGCAGAAGGAAACGTAACGCCTCACCCGACCGCCGGTTCCGGTTTTCGAGGCATCGAAGGAACTGGGTGCCGCCGCGGTCAGCGCACCTGGTCAAGCAGGCGCTTGCATTCCAGGAGGTCGAACAACGCCTCCTGCAGCAGCGCGCGATTGTCACGCGAGAGTTTCGACGCGTCCGGCGCAACCGGACCTTCCTCGTCGCTCTTGCCCAGGCCGAAAAAGCGGCGGCTGGGCTTGACCCTTGGCTGGCCAACCAGTTCGTCATCTCCGCCGCGCGGCTGGGATGCCGGCGTCAGCGGCACCTGGTCGGCCTGCTTGCGTTGCGAAATCGCCTCGACGGCGGCCATGTCGCCATTGCCGATGGCGACCAGGAAATGATTGCCGTTTTCGCGCAGCAGCTTCTGCACGCCCTTGATGGTGTAGCCCTGGTCATAGAGCATATGGCGGATGCCCTTGATCAGTTCGACATCCTGCGGCCGGTAATAGCGACGGCCGCCGCCGCGCTTCATCGGCTTGATCTGGTTGAAGCGCGTCTCCCAGAAACGCAGCACATGCTGCGGCAGGTCGAGATCTTCCGCGACCTCGCTGATGGTGCGGAAGGCGTCAGGGCTCTTGTCCATGGGCGAAATCCTCACGCTGGAGCGTGGCCCGGAACGGTCTTCAGACGAGATCACGCTCAACGAAGAAGAGCTTGTTCCGCCAGCGCGGAATCGATCATACGCCAGAACACCAATCCGGCCATGCTGCCGAATCGGGCCTTATTTCAGCGGTTTGTGAAGCAATATTCAAGCCCGCTGTCATCGGCGGGTCGGTTTTTCAACCGTGCAATGGAGGCTATTTACCGCCCTTGGCCTTGCTGTTCTGGTGAGAACGCAAAATGCGGTTCTTCAACACGTTGGACGATTTGAAGGTCATCACCCGGCGCGGCAGGATCGGTACTTCCTCGCCGGTCTTCGGATTGCGCCCGATGCGCTCATTCTTGGAGCGGACATGAAACGTCGCGAAGGACGACAGCTTCACCGTCTCGCCGCGCACGATCGCTTCACATATTTCGTCCAGTACCGCCTCGACGAGTTCGGCGGATTCAGTGCGCGACAAACCGACCTTCCGGTAGACGGCCTCGGCCAGGTCGGCGCGCGTAAGTGTTTTTCCCCCCATGCGACCGTCCCATCAGTTCAAGCGTAAAATCGGCACAACAGCGGCAGAGCCTAAGTAATTGATCCGGCAAGGTCAAGGACCGAAACCGGACCGTTCTCCACTTACCAGCGAACCAGAACGGCGCCCCAGGTGAAGCCGCCGCCCATCGCCTCCAGGAGCACCAGGTCACCCTTCTTGATGCGGCCGTCGGCGACGGCCACCGACAACGCCAGCGGTACGGAAGCAGCCGAGGTGTTACCGTGCAAATCGACGGTGACCACCACCTTTTGCTCGGCTATCCCAAGCTTTTTTGCTGAAGCGTCAATAATCCGTTTATTGGCTTGGTGGGGCACGAACCAGTCAAGATCGTCGGCGGTGATACCAGCGGCCGAGAAGGTCGTCTCAATCACATCGGTGATCATGCCGACCGCGTGCTTGAAGACCTCGCGGCCTTCCATGCGCAGATGGCCGACCGTTCCAGTCGTCGACGGCCCGCCGTCGACGAAAAGCTTCTCCTTGTGCGCGCCGTCGGAACGCAGGCTGGCCGCCAGGACCCCCCGGTCGGCGATCGTGCCGGCCCCCTCGCCCGCCTCCAGAACGACCGCACCGGCGCCGTCGCCAAACAGCACACAGGTCGAGCGATCGCTCCAGTCGAGGATGCGCGAAAAGGTTTCCGAGCCGATCACCAGCACGCGCTTTGCCAAGCCGCCGCGGATATAGAGGTCGGCTGTCGTCACCGCATAGACGAAGCCTGAGCATACCGCCTGCATGTCGAAGGCAAAACCGTGCTGCATGCCGAGCCGGTTCTGGATATCGACGGCGGTGGCGGGGAACGTGTTGTTCGGCGTCGAGGTCGCCAGCACGATCAGATCGATATCGGCCGGGGTCAATCCGGCATCGGCAAGCGCGGCGCGCGCCGCGGCCTCGCCCAGGGAAGCCGTCGTCTCGTCGTCAGCCGCGATATGGCGCTGGCGGATGCCGGTGCGCTGGGCGATCCACTCGTCGGACGTCTCGACCATGCCTTCAAAATCGGCATTCTTCATGATGCGGCGGGGCAGCGCGGCGCCCGTGCCGCGCACAACTGATCTGATCAAAATTCTTTCCTATTCCTTTGCGTCGGTAACGACGTCGGATTTCCTAGATGTCAGGGCATGCGGGTTGCGCGCATGAAACAGATCGAGGTCGGCCTCGATGCGGTCGAGCAGATTGTTGCGCACCATGTCGTAGCCGAGTTCGATCGCCGCGGCGAAACCGTCCGAATCGGCGCCGCCATGGCTCTTGACGACGATGCCGTTCAGCCCCAGGAACACGCCGCCATTCGAGCGGCCGACATCCATCTTTTCGCGCAGGCGGTCGAAGGCGCCCTTGGCGAAGACATAGCCGATCTTGGCCATCAGGGTGCGGCTCATCGCGGCGCGCAGATAGCCACCTATCTGGCGCGCGGTGCCTTCCGCCGTCTTCAGCGCGATGTTGCCGGCGAAGCCTTCCGTCACCACGACGTCGACCGTGCCCTTGCCAATATCATCGCCTTCGACAAAGCCATGGTAGTTCATCGAGGCCATGTTGGCTTCGCGCAACATGCGCCCCGCTTCCTTGACCTCTTCCTGGCCCTTGATCTCTTCCACGCCGACATTGAGCAGCCCGACCGTGGGCCTGGCGACGCCGAATACGGAACGCGCCATGCCGGTGCCGAGAATGGCAAAATCGATGAGCTGGTGCGCATCGGCGCCAATGGTGGCGCCCACGTCCAGAACCACGCTCTCGCCACGCAATGTCGGCCACAATGCCGCAATCGCCGGACGTTCGATGGTGGCCATGGTGCGCAGGCAGAATTTCGACATCGCCATCAGCGCGCCGGTGTTGCCGGCGGAGATGCATGCATCCGCGGCGCCCGACTTGACGGCCTCGACCGCTTTCCACATCGACGATTTCCAGCGGCCATGGCGCAGCGCCTGGCTCGGTTTGTCGTCCATCCTGACCGCTATCTCGCAGTGGAAGAACTCGCTGACCTCGGCCAATTTGGGAAACTTGGCGAGTTCCGGGCGCACCAGTTCCTCACGTCCATAGATGACGAAGCGGATGTCGGGACGGCGGGTCGCGACCGTCATGAGCGCTGGAATGACCACGGTTGGTCCGTGATCGCCGCCCATGGCATCGATGGAAATCCTGATCACGCGGTATTCATCTCACGGTTAGGCGGCAAGTCGTTTTAGCGGTCGCAAAGGTTCGGCGAAAATAGCGGTTTTGGGCTGCCGCACAACCGACTTTTCCGTCGCGGGCGAGGTTTTCAGGATTTTCCCAGCAAGGATCGCAGTTTTTGCTGAAATTCATTCTCGGCCGATCCGATGTCGTCACCGGCACCAAGCGAGGCGCCGGGCTTGCGCGGATAGGGGTCGATCGCCAATCCGAAGAACTGTTCGGCAAGCGCCCCGACATCGATGGTGTCGCCTGAAAATGTCTCGGGACTGTCGGGCCCGTCGGCGTCGAGCAGAATCTCGCCGGCGCTTTCGAATCCCTGCCGTCCGAGCTTGGAGTCCTCAGGCAAGAGCAGTGCCTCGACCGGCTCGTCGATATGCGCCTGGACGGGGTCGAGCGTGACGATGCAGGCCTGGGTGATGTCTGCCTCGACACGGCCGCTGACCTTAACACCATTGCGCTTCCACGACGTAACGAGCAGTTCGGCGCGATAGGCTTCGACCGACAGCAGCCCGTGCGCCTCGGCGAGTGCGGCGCGCTGTGCGGGGTCGGCCCCGATCACCACGGGCAGCCCCTTTTGCGGCAGCCGGGCGACATTGGCGAAAAAGGATACCGGACTCTGCATATCCGCGTGTTTCATCGATTAGCCTCCGTTGGCCCCTGGAAATGCCACAGTGCCGCCCACGATCGATTCGGTCGGTTGCGCACTCAGCTGCCGGCTGGCGTCGGCGACATACCCGGCCAAACGCGACGCTTCCGGCCAAGCGCCGGCGTCGGGACGGACATTACGGGTAAGTGCCGCGGTCAGACTATCATGATCGTTTCGTTCCAGCGCATCATCATAAGCGGCGGTGCGGCCATAGAACATCTTCGCCAGTTTCTTCATGCGTTTTGGCACGCCGACGTCGCCAATGCCCAGTTCCCGCAGCGAATGATCGACGTCGAGGAAGAACTCGTCGATCAGCACCTGCGCGATCTCCTGCGCCACGCCCTCCTCGCCGCGCAAGCGGTGCTGGACCAGGAACATGTGCAGCGAAAGCATCTCGAAACGGCCAAGCGGCGTGTCAGGCACATTCCAGTGGGAATAAAAAACTGTCTGCCGCGCCGCCGCCACGATTTGTGCGTAGAGCGCGTCGGTGATGGTGCGGTTGGCGTGGCGTTCGCGGCCAAAAAGGCGCTGGAACATGGGGATGGTCTCCGGGGACCGTTTGTTGAATTGGCCTTGTTGCATCGGCAAGCAAGCTGGTTTACCGGTTTTGCGGCCCAGCGCAAGTTGCGGCGATGGAATGGAGAATTGTTGTTGCGCGCGCTGAATTTCAAGTCGACTTTCACTTCCAGGCCTGCCGGTGCGATCTCGCTGCTGGCTATCGTAGCGGCGCTGTCTGCATGCCACACCAATAAGATGATCGGCGACCTCAGTCCGAGCGAGACGTTCACGCAAGGCTACGTCCTCGATCAGCAGGCGATCGATTCTGTGCCGGTCGGTTCCAGCCGCGAGCAGGTGCTTCTGGCGCTCGGCACGCCGTCGACCACGGCTACTTTCGACAATGAGGCGTTTTACTATATCTCGCAGACGCGCAAGCGCTACGTCGCCTTCGACAAGCCGAGGCTAGTCGACCAGAAGGTGCTGGCGGTCTATTTCGGCCCGGACAGCCGCGTCACCCAGATCGCCAAATACGGCTTGAAGGACGGCAAGATTTTCGACTTCATTTCGCGCACCACGCCGACCGGCGGCAAGGACCAGAACTTCCTCAGCCAGATCATCAACGGCGCCAGCAAGCTGGCGCCCAGCATTCCCGGCGGCACCCCCTGATCCTTAGATACCTGCTTCCCTAGATCCTGCTTCCCTGACTTTTGGGGAACAGAAATGTCTCAGGCGACCGAAAACCCGTGGGAGCGATCCCACGGGTTTTTGTTTGGCAGCCGGCGAGACACGGACGTCGGTGACGGCCGAAAATCCCGTTCCTGGTCGAAGCGACCCATCAAATGAAAAATCCGCGGGATCTCTCCCGCGGATTTTCAGATTCAATCGTTGCCGTTCAGCCGTGCGCGAGCACGGCCAGCAGCAAGAGTGCCACGATGTTGGTGATCTTGATCGCCGGGTTGACCGCAGGGCCGGCGGTGTCCTTGTAGGGATCGCCGACCGTATCGCCGGTCACCGAAGCCTTGTGCGCCTCGGAACCCTTGAGGTGCTTGACGCCGTTCTTGTCGATGAAACCGTCCTCGAACGACTTCTTGGCGTTGTCCCAGGCGCCACCGCCCGAAGTCATCGAGATCGCGACGAACAGGCCATTGACTATGACGCCAAGGAGCGAGGCGCCGAGCGCGGCGAAGGCGGACGCCTTCGAGCCCGAGATCAGCAGCACGCCGAAATAGACGACGAGCGGCGCCAGCACCGGCAGCAGCGACGGGATGATCATCTCCCGGATCGCCGCCTTGGTCAGGAGATCGACCGCACGCGCGTAGTTCGGCTTCGAGGTGCCGGCCATGATGCCCGGATCCTCGCGGAACTGCTTGCGCACTTCCTCGACGATGGCGCCGGCCGCGCGGCCAACCGCCGTCATGGCGATACCGCCGAACAGGTAGGGAATGAGGCCGCCGAAGATCAGGCCGGCGACGACGTAAGGGTTGGAGAGATCGAAGGAGATTTCGCCCATGCCCTGGAAGTAGGGATATTTGTCGCCATTGGCGGCAAAGAACTTCAGGTCGTTCGAGTAGGCCGCGAACAGCACCAGCGCGCCGAGGCCAGCCGAACCGATGGCGTAGCCCTTGGTCACCGCCTTGGTGGTGTTGCCGACCGCGTCGAGCGCGTCGGTGGAGTGACGCACTTCCTTGGGCAGGCCGGCCATCTCGGCAATGCCGCCGGCGTTGTCGGTGACCGGGCCGAAGGCGTCGAGTGCCACGATCATGCCGGCGAGGCCGAGCATGGTGGTGACGGCGATCGCCGTGCCGAACAAGCCGCCGAGCTGGTAGGTGGCGATGATGCCGCCGACGATGACGATTGCCGGAAGCGCCGTCGATTCCAGCGACACTGCCAGCCCCTGGATGACGTTGGTGCCGTGGCCGGTCACCGATGCCTGGGCGATCGAGTTGACCGGGCGCTTGTTGGTGCCGGTGTAGTATTCGGTGATCACCACGATCAACCCGGTCACCACAAGGCCGATGAGGCCGCAGATGAACAGGTTCTTGCCGGTGATGGTCATGCCGGCAACGGTGCCGACCTCGCCCCAGCCGAGCGTGGCCGAGGTGGCGACGCCGAGGCCAACGACCGAAAGCAGGCCGGTCACGATCAGGCCCTTGTACAGCGCGCCCATGATCGAGCCGTTGGAGCCGAGCTTGACGAAGAAGGTGCCGACGATCGAGGTCAGGATGCAGGCGCCGCAGATGGCGAGCGGATACAGCATCGCCGCACCGAGGACAGCGGTGCCGCCAAAGAAGATGGCGGCGAGAACCATGGTGGCGACGACCGTCACCGCATAGGTCTCGAACAGGTCGGCGGCCATGCCGGCGCAGTCGCCGACATTGTCGCCGACATTGTCGGCGATGGTGGCCGGGTTGCGCGGATCATCCTCCGGAATACCGGCTTCGACCTTGCCGACCAGATCGCCGCCGACATCGGCGCCCTTGGTGAAAATGCCGCCGCCGAGACGGGCGAAGATCGAGATCAGCGAAGCGCCGAAGCCGAGCGAGACCAGCGAGTCGATGACGATGCGGTCATTGGGCTGGAGGCCGAGGAAATAGGTGAGGATGAGGTAGTAGATCGAAACGCCAAGCAGGGCCAGGCCCGCAACCAGCATGCCGGTGATGGCGCCCGACTTGAAGGCGATATCGAGACCGGCGGCAAGGCTGTTGGAAGCCGCCTGCGCGGTACGCACATTGGCCCGCACCGAAACATGCATGCCGATGAAGCCGGCGGCGCCCGACAGAACGGCACCGATCAGGAAGCCGATGGCGGCGGTGATCGACAGCAGCCACCAGGCGAGCAGGAGCACGACCACGCCGACGATGGCGATGGTGGTGTACTGGCGTGCCAGATAGGCTTGCGCGCCTTCGCGAATGGCGGCGGAAATTTCCTGCATGCGTGCGTTGCCCTGATCGGCCGCAAGGACCGAACGTGTCGCCCATATGGCGTAAAGGACAGAAAGCAAGCCGCAGGCGATGACGGCGGAAATTATGGTCATTGCCGGGTTTTCCTCGATTGTTGGCCCAAAAGAACCCCTCCCTGGGCCGTTGAGACAAAGACGGAATCCCGCGCATGGAATCCCCCTCTTCGCATCGGTGTATGCGAAACAGGGCTGCGAACGTCAAGATATTGTTCGATTTTTGCCCGGCTTTCGCCCAAAAGTCGATGCTGGCGAGTGTCCGTCGCGATCTCTCGGCGGTTAGATCGATTGAAATCGTCCCGACCGTCGGGGCACGGGTCAGTCCGCCTCTCTGCCCATGCGGCGTGCCGCGTAACGCTCGACCGCCGACAGTCCGTCGTAGATCAGCACCGCAAGTGCCGCCACGATCAGACCGCCCTGCAGGATGAAGGCCAGATTGTTCGACAGCAAGCCGGCGATGATCACCTCGCCGAGCGTCCTGGCCGCCACCGTCGAGCCGATGGTGGCCGTGGCCAGGCTGATCACCACCGACAGCCTGATGCCGCCAAGGATGATCGGTGCGCTGAGCGGCAGTTCGACCTTGGTGAGCCTTTGCCAGCCGGTCATGCCGGCGCCGCGCGCAGCCTCGACGACATTGGCCGGCAAGGTCGTCAGTCCGGTGAGCGCGTTCTCGAAGATCGGCAGCAGACCATAGAGAAACAGCGCGATCAGCGTCGGCTTCTCGCCGAAGCCCACCGCCGGCACGGCGAGCGCCAGCACCGCCACCGGCGGAAAGGTCTGGCCGATATTGACCAGGCTGCGCGACAGCGGCAGGAATTCGGCGCCGGCGGGCCGGGTGACCAGGATGGCGAGCGCCACAGCGACGATCGTGGCCGCGACGGTCGCGATCAACACGGTGCGCAGATGCAGCAGCGTCAGCGTCAGCAGGCTGCCTTGATTGTAGATGACGGGAGCGTTGTTTTCGGTCAGCGGCTTCAGCAACGGCTCGAACCAACCCGGGCTGGTGATGAAGGCAACAAGCAACACCACAAGCGCAAGCCTGAGCAGCAGAGGCAGCCAGGCTTTCATGACGGCCTCGCCGCCCGCTTGACCAGGCCATCCACGGTGATGCGGCCGATCGGCTTGCCGTCGGTGCCCTTGACCGGCAGCGCCGGCCTGCCGGACCAGAGAAGTTCCGCGAGCGCGTCACGCTGGCTGGCGTCGCCGGGGATCGCCTCGCCTTCGGCGGCGCCCTGCTCCACCGCATCGCGCACCCGGCCCAGCGACAGCAGCCTGAATGGCCTTTCGCTGGCGCCGACCAGCGTCTCGACAAAAGCGTTGGCCGGCTTCGCCAGGATCTCCGCCGGCCCTGCATATTGCACGAGCTTGCCGGCATCCATGACCGCGATCCTGTCGCCCATGTGCACGGCCTCTTCCATGTCATGGGTAACGAGGATGATGGTGGTGCCGAAGCGCTTCTGGATCGCCAGCAAATCCTCCTGCGCCTTGGTGCGGATGATCGGGTCGAGCGCGCCGAACGGCTCATCCATCAAAAGCACGTTGGGCTCGGCGGCAAGCGCGCGGGCCACGCCGACGCGCTGCTGCTGGCCGCCGGACAATTCGTGCGGATAGCGCGGCCCGAATTCCTGGGGGTCGAGCTGGTAGAGCGTCATCAGTTCATCGACGCGGGCCTTGATGCGGCCCTTGTCCCAGCCAAGCAGCACCGGCACGGTGGCGATGTTCTGCGCCACGGTGCGATGCGGAAACAGGCCGTGGCCCTGGATTGCATAGCCGATGCTGCGCCGCAGTTCGTAACCGGGCACCGATCGATTGTCGGCGCCATCGAGCTTGATGATGCCCGATGTCGGCTCGACCAGCCGGTTGATCATGCGCAGCAGCGTCGTCTTGCCGGAACCCGAAGTGCCGACAATGACGCAAACCGTGCGCGGCTCGATGACCATCGAAACGTTGTCGACGACCGTCGTCGCGTCGTAGCGCTTGGTGATGCCTTCGATGTCGATCATGCCGTTTCAACCCTGCGTTTGGTGGCGGTCATTTCGATTGCCGCGTCGAGGATGATGGCGGCGGCGAAGGCGAGCGCCACGGTCGGCACCGCGCCGAGCAGCACCAGGTCCATCGCCGTCTGGCCGACGCCCTGGAACACGAACACGCCAAAACCGCCGCCGCCGATCAGCGCGGCGATGGTGGCAAGGCCGATGTTCTGCACCAGGACAATGCGGATGCCCGTCAGGATCACCGGAAACGCCAGCGGAAACTCGACACCGAACAGGCGCTGGCGATCGGTCATGCCCATGCCCCGCGCCGCGTCGTTGGCGGCACGCGGCACGCCGGCAAGGCCGACCACGGTGTTGGCCACCACCGGCAGCAGCGAATAGAGAAACAGCGCGACGAAGGCGGGTGCAGTCCCGATGCCCCTGATACCGAGCGCGGCTGCTCCCGGCACATGAGTTGCGACCCAGCCAAGCGGCGCGATCAGCAGGCCGAACAGCGCGATCGAAGGAATGGTCTGGATGATGTTCAAGACGTTGAGGACGCCGGCCCGCAGGCTTTCGACACGATGGCACAGGATGCCGAGCGGCAGGCCTACGATCACGGCGGCAAGCAATGAGCCGAGCGCCAGGGTCACATGTTTGGAGCCTTCGGCCCAAAAGCTGTCGGCGCGGTTGGAATACTCCTTGAGGATCGAGAGGCTGTCCCAGCGCCCCGAAATCAGCAGCAAGCCGATGGCCAGCGCCGCAACGACAAGCACGCCGACGCGCGACCAGGGCGACAGGGTGAGCCTGGTCAGCACGTCGGCGAGCAAAAGCGTGAAGACGAAGATGAGAATCCAGAAGCCGGAGGCCGGCGAGACCCGGGCAAAGGTATTGCCGGCCGGAGTGAGGAATGTGCCGGCGACACCGATGAGCAGCGTCAGCGCGGCAAGCGCCACGACGCTGGCTGCAAGGCGCAAGATGAGCGGCGTCCTGAACAGGGCGACAAGGGCGGCCAGTACGAGGATCGCCAAAAGCAGCGGACCGGTCGTTGCCGGCAGAGCTTCGAGAATCGAGCGCGCCTGACCGGGAACGATGCGGTTGGCGCGGAAGGTGGCGAATGGTGCGAGAAACGCGGCGTAAGCAGCGAGCGCGGCGATGACCACGCCGAGTTTGTCGAAGCGGATGGTCATGACCCGCGTCTGCCTTGCACTGACGTCACTTATCGACGCGTAGCTATTTCAAAAACCCGTTCTTCTTCAAAAAGTCCTCGGCGACGCCCTTGACCGGCTCGCCACCGACCTGCACGCGTCCATTGAGCTCCTGCAGCGTGACGAGATCGAGCTTGGCGAAGACCGGCTTCAGCAGCGTCTCGATCTCCGGGTGCTCCTTCAGCACGGATTCGCGGATGATCGGCGCCGGCTGGTAGACCGGCTGCACGCCCTTGTCGTCAGTCAAAACGACGAGGCCCGATGGCGCGATGCCGCCATCGGTGCCGTAGACCATGGCGGCATTGGCGCCGCTGGTCTGGTTGGCGGCCGCCGCGATGGTCGCTGCCGTGTCGCCACCCGAGAGGGTGATCAGTTGGTCAGGCTTCAGCGTGAAGCCATAGGTGGTCTGGAAGGCCGGAAGGGCTGCCGCCGAATTGACGAACTCGGCGGAGGCCGCCAGCACCACCTTGCCGCCGCCGGAGACGTATTTGCCGAAGTCCGACAGCGTGACGAGCTTGTTCTCGTCAGTCACTTCCTTGCGCAGGGCGATCGCCCAGGTGTTGTTGGCCGGCGCCGGTGACAGCCAGACGATCTTGTTGGCGTCGTAGTCGAGCTTCTTGGCGGTCTCATAAGCCTTGGCGGCATCCTTCCACACGGGATCATCGGCCTTCTCGAAGAAGAAGGCGGCATTGCCGGTGTATTCGGGATAGATGTCGATCTCGCCGGCGGTGATCGCCTTGCGCACCACCGGCGTGCCGCCGAGCTGGATGCGATCCGTGGTCTTGATGTTGTTGGCGTTGAGGACGAGCTGGATAATGTTGCCGAGCACGCCACCCTCGGTGTCGATCTTCGAGGAGACGACGACCTGAGCACTCGCGGAAGCCGCCGTGATGACGAGCGCAATCGCGGCGCTGGCCAGAACCTTGACTGAAAACATTGTGAAAACCCCTTGCTGTGAACCGGAATGCGGTGGGCGCATATGAGCATGGCTTCAACGGCCAGTCGGGGCATACGGTTTCATAAGAAGGGGGATCAGCGCAATATTTTTGTTCCAGACGCGCCGATTTCGGCGGCGGCAACGGCGGGCTGGCGATCAGCCGCCATCGGGTGAATAATGCCGCGAGGGGTGGGCGGCAAACACGGAGAGCGTGTCATGGCCATACACAAGGTCGGTTATCTCATCGGCAGCCTTGCCCGGGAATCCATCAACCGCAAGCTCGCGAAGGCGCTCGTTCAACTTGCCCCTCCCGAGCTCGAAATGACGGAAATCGGCTTCAAGGATCTACCGCTCTACAGTTACGACTATGACGCCAATTTCCCACCGGCCGCCCAGGCCTTCAAAAAGGCGATCGCCTCCGTCCAGGCCGTGCTGTTCGTCACCCCGGAGTACAACCGCTCGATCCCCGGCGGACTGAAGAACGCAATCGACTGGGCCAGTCGCCCCTACGGCAAGAATTCGTTCGCGCGCAAACCGTCCGCCGTCATCGGAACATCGCCGGGCGCCATCGCGACCGCCGTCGCCCAACAAAGCCTGCGCAGCGTTCTGAGTTTCTGCAACTCGCCGCAGATGAATGCGCCCGAAGCCTATATCCAGTTCACTCCGGGGCTGATCACGGATGAGGGCGAGGTGACGGTTGAATCCACCGAAGACTTCCTGCGCAATTATATGGCTGAGTTCCATATGTTCATAGCGCGGGTGCTTCAGGTCCTGCCGCCGGACGCATAACTTTCAAATTGGCGTCAAGCCGGCCGCAAGCTTGTGATCTTCAGCGCGCCGAGTGCCACGAAGCAAAGTGCGGCGACCGGAAAGATCATCCAGTTGAGCATCGTCCAGCCCCAGGCGTTGTAGACCATTCCCGACATCAGCGACGCGCAGGCGACGGAGCCGAACAGGACGAAGTCGTGGAAGCCCTGCACCTTGCCCTTTTCGGACGGGTGGTAGCTGGCCGCCACCATGGCGGTGGCGCCGATGAAGCTGAAATTCCAGCCGAGGCCGAGCAGGATCAGCGCCGTCCAGAATTGCCACAGTGCCAGGCCCGACAAGGCAACGACGGCACAGCCGGTCAGCAACAGCAGGCCGGTGGCGACAACGCGCTCGGCGCCGAAGCGATGGATCAGCGAGCCGGTGAAGAAGCTTGGCCCGAACATCGCCATGACATGCCAGGAGATGCCCAGCGTCGCATCGTCCTCGGACAGGCCGCAGCCGACCATGGCGAGCGGCGCGCCGGTCATGACGAAACTCATCAGCGCGTAACTGCCGACGGCGCAGAAGAGCGCCGCGACGAAACGCGGCTTTGTCACGATTTCGGAAAGGGGTCTGGCATCGCCATCGGCAACGTCCAGCTTGCTCGCGGCCCTCGCCGGCAAGCGCAGGAACGACAGGATGATGGCGCCGACCGCCGCCAGCGGCAGGATCGAGGCGAAAGAACCGGCAAACATGACAGGCGCGAACAATTCGCGGGTGAAGATGACGATCTGAGGCCCGAGAATGGCGGTGACAATGCCACCGGCGAGCACGAAGGAGATGGCGCGCGCCTTGAACGCCGGCGGCGCGTTGTCGGCCGCGGCAAAGCGGAACTGCTGGACGAAGGCGCCGCCGACGCCGATGACGAGCAGCGCGAACGCGAACAGCCAGAAGCTGCCATGGAACAAAGCCAGGGTGGCGACCAGCCCGCCGAGCGCGGTGACGACGGTTCCGGTCATGAAGCCGCCCCGCTGGCCGAGCCATCGGATGATGGCCGCCGCGGGCAAGGCGCCGAGCGCCACGCCGAGATTGAAGCCGGTGATCGGCGCCGTCGCCAGGGATTTGTCGGCGCCGAGCAGATATTGCCCGGCCAGCGCGCCCATGGAAATGGCGATGGGGGCGGCCGAACCGATGATCGCCTGCGAGGCGGCGAGGATCAGCGCGGTGCGCCGCGCCTCCTTGCCCGCCTCGACGGCAATGGCCGTCATGATGCGTCCTTGCCGCGGCCCTCGCCACGCACACGGCGTGACACACGGTCGAGCACGGCGTTGACCAGCTTCGGCTCGTCCTCCTCGTAGAAGGCCTTGGCGATATCGACATATTCGGTGACGATGACCGCGACAGGCACGTCCTCGCGCTTCATCAGCTCATAGACGCCCGCGCGCAGAATGGCGCGCAGTGTGGAATCGAGGCGCGACAGCGGCCAGTCGTCGGTCAGCGCCTGGCGAATGATTGGATCGATGGTCTTCTGGTTCTCTACGACGCCTGTCAGGATGGCGCGAAACCATTGCGCGTCCGCCTCGCGATAGAGCGCACCGTCGACTTCCTTGCCGAGGCGGAACGCCTCGTACTCGGCGGTGATCTCGAACACGCCGCTGCCGGCTACATCCATCTGGTAGAGCGCCTGCACGGCGGCCAGACGGGCAGCACCGCGCTTGTTGGCGTGGCGCACCGCGGGCTGTCCTGGCGAAGCGGGTTCGCTCACGATCGCGCTCCCAATTGTTCCTTCAGCGCGATCATAGTCAGCGCCGCACGCGCGGCAAAGCCGCCCTTATCGCCTTCCGAGCGCTTGGCCCGCGTCCACGCCTGTGCATCGTTCTCGGTGGTCAGGATGCCGTTGCCGATGCAGACCGAGTCCTGCACGGACAGGTCCATGAGCGCACGACTGGATTCATTGGCGACGATGTCGAAATGATAGGTATCGCCACGGATAATGGTGCCGAGCGCGACAAAACCGTCATAGCCGGTCCCGCCTTCGGCCATGCCGTCGAGCGCGAAGGTGATCACCGCGGGAATTTCGAGCGAACCGGGAACAGTGACGACGTCGTAAGTCGCGCCCGCTTCATCGAGCGCGCTTGTCGCGCCGTCGAGCAGCGCGTCGGCAAGGTCGTCGTGAAAGCGCGCCTCGATAACAAGAAGGTGCGCCTTCGTCTTGGGACGAATGAACGCCTTGCCGTGTTGGGATGTGCCAGCCATAAATGTCTCCGGGGTCGCCGGTGACTTAGGCCGAAGCCGGTTTGATCGCAAGCGGAAGATTGTCTGCAGGCGTATCAGGTTGCCGTGGGCCGGCCTGTTCCGCAGGCTATCAAAGCCCCTCTTTCGCCGCCTCCGCCAGCCGCGCCGCGTAGCGCGCCATGGTGTCGATCTCGAGATTGACGCGGTCGCCGGCCTTGCGCTCGCCCCAGGTGGTGACGGTTAGCGAATGATGGATCAACAGTACGTCGAAGCGGGTGCCCGCGACGCTGTTGACGGTGAGCGAGGTGCCGTCGAGCGCGACGGAGCCTTTCGGCGCGATGAATTTCGCAAGATCGCGCGGCGCTTCCAGCGTGAAGCGCACCGCATCGCCCTCATTCCTGCGCTCGACGATCTCGGCGGTGCCGTCGACATGGCCCGAAACGATGTGGCCACCGAGCTCGTCGCCGATCTTCAGCGCCCGCTCCAGATTGATCCTGGTACCTGATTTCCAACCCGCCGCCGTCGTCAGCCTGAGCGCCTCCTCCCAGGCCTCGACCTCGAACCAGCGCGCATTCGAGCCGCTGTCGGGCAACGCCGTGACCGTCAGGCAGACGCCGCCGCAGGAGATCGAGGCGCCAATCGCGATGGTTGCGGGATCATAGGCGGTGTCGATGCGCAGCCCCACCCCTTCCCGCAGCGGCTTGACGGCGGCCACGGTGCCGATATCGGTGACAATCCCGGTAAACATCGATCGCTATCCCTGAAAATCCCTGATCCATTCGGCATAACCGTCTTCGCCGAACCGCATCTCGCGCAGCTTGCGAAAACCTGCCGGGATATGGTCGGCATCGACAGGCGATGCAATGCCGTCACCGCCGATCGCTTCCGGTCCCTGGAACAGCACGATGCGGTCGACCAGCCCGTCGGCCAGGAAGGCGCTCGCCACCTTGGCACCGCCCTCGACCAGCACGCTTGCCATGCCGAGCGCCGCCAGATCCTCGAGCAGTTCGGGTAATGCGACGCCGCCCTCGTGCGTCTCCGTGCCGATGAAGCGCACGCCGGCGCGTTCGAGTGCCGCCCGGCGCTGCGGATCGGCCTCCAGGCAAGCCGCGACATAAAGCGGTACGCGATCGACGCCGGACACCAGCTTCGAGCCCTCCGGCAGCCTGGCCTGGCGGTCGAGCACGATGCGTACGGGTGAACGGTTCTCCAGTCCGGGCAAACGCACCGTCAGCGCCGGATCATCTTCCAGCGCCGTGCCGATGCCAACCAGGATGGCGTCCGCCTCGGCGCGCATCAGGTAGACTTCGCGGCGCGCCATGTCGCCTGTTATCGCGACTTGGCCGGCGCCTTCCATGCCGATCTTGCCGTCGCTGGAAAGCGCAAGCTTCAGGATAACTTCCGGGCGTTTTCTCAGAGAGCGAATCAAATAGCCCGCCATCTGTTCGGCAGCTTCGGTGGCCAAGACCTTTTCCACCACTTCGACACCGGCGTCACGCAGGATGGCATAACCTTTGCCGGAGACCCGCGGATCCGGATCGCTGGCAGCGCCCACGACACGCGCGATGCCGGCGTTGACCAGCGCGTTGGCGCAAGGCGGCGTGCGGCCGTGATGGGCGCAAGGCTCGAGCGTGACATAGGCGGTGGCGCCCCGCGCGAGTTCGCCGGCCTCCGCCAGCGCCTCGGTCTCGGCGTGCGGCCGGCCCCCAATCGCGGTGACGCCGGTACCCACGATCATCGGGCCCGAGCCGTCGTCACGCACGATGATGGTGCCGACGGATGGATTGGTCGAGGTGCGACCGGCGTTCTTGCGCGACAGCCGCAAGGCCGCGGCCATGAAACGGCGGTCCAGGGCCGCTTGCTCGGCGTCGCTGCGTTGCGGTGCTGCCATGCTCAGCCGGCGTCCTCTTCGCTCTTTTCCTCGTCCCCCTTCAGCTCGCCGAGCAGCTCGTGGAAATCCTTGGCCTCGCGGAAATTGCGATAGACCGAGGCGAAGCGCACATAGGCGACATCGTCGAGCGACTTCAGTGCATCCATGACCAGCCGGCCGACCTCGCCGGAACCCACTTCCGTTTCGCCGGAACTTTCGAGTTGGCGCACGATGCCGGTCACGGCGCGGTCGATGCGTTCTGGGTCGACGTTGCGCTTTCGCACCGCGATCTCGACCGAGCGCAACAGCTTGTCGCGGTCGAACGGCACTTTTCGCCCTGATTTCTTGACCACGACGAGGTCGCGCAACTGCACGCGCTCGAACGTGGTGAAACGGCCACCGCAATCGGGGCAGACACGCCGCCGGCGGATCGCCGCGCCGTCCTCGGCGGGGCGCGAATCCTTCACCTGCGTATCTTCGGACTGGCAATAGGGACAGCGCATGGAGAGCCTTGGGTTCGCGAATCTGGTGAGGTGAAAAGGCTTAGAGCCTTTCCGGTCCGGATTGAAGCAGTTCCGTTTCTTCGACGGCCTGCCGCGACTCAGAGATAGCGAGGCGCGAGGAAGATTGCCAGCGCGGCAAGCAGCCAGACTGCGATGCCGCCGGCAACAGCCAGGCGATAGTCGACCTTGTCGATGAACAGCCAGCAGGCGCCGAGGAAGGCGAGATAGGCCGGAATCGTCTTCATTCCGGCAAGGCAGGCATCGCGGAATCCGCCTGGATCGCCCTTGGCGCCGACAGCGAGCAACGCGATGACGGCAAAGGTCGGCGCCAGCGGCAGGATCCCGGGCAAGACATTGCCCCGCTTGGACGCCCAGACGATCAGGGCCGTCACCAGCCCGCCGACCACGCCTTTCCAGAGAATGTCCATGGCCCCCCTTGCTCCAGCCAAGCCGTTAAGGCGCAACATCCTTGGTTGGGAAGCCGCAAGACGTGCCGAGATTGCGATAGGCCTTTGTGAAACCGTCCATCGGAATGCTGGCGACGGCCTGCTTGCCGAAGGTGACGTCGAGCGATGTGACTTTTCGCATGGCCCGCAGCAACGCCAGACTTGTCTTGGCCTGGTTGTCGATCGTCCAGCTGGGACGGCCGTTGACGGCATCGTTGGAGTAAACCGTCGCGGAAACCTTGATGCCCGGATCGCCGAAGATGGCCGCGATCTTCTTGTCGGCCGGCAGGGTCCGGTTGTCGATGGTGATCATGACGGCCGGATAAGCATCGGGCGGCAGCGCGTCGCCGGTCGAGATCGACAATGTCAGCGTGCCCGAATTGCCACCCGCGTCGAAGAACGCCGTGGAGGCCGCGCAGGTCTTGTGCGCATCCTGGCCGGTGTCGAGCGTATCGACCATGGTCGTCCATCGGCCGAAACTGCTGGTGGCGGGCATGTCCGGAGCGGGCTGCGTCTGCGCCAAAACGGACCCGCAAGCAGCCAGCCAAACGAAGGTGCCAAGTGAGGCAAGACAAAAATCGCGCATCATCAATTCTCCAGTTCCATGCGTCACCCGATCAGGGGTGACGCACCGCCGGTGGATAAAAGATGACGCGTCGCGCCCGGTCAACCGAGATAGGGATAGAGCGGGAATCGATCGGTCAATGCAACGACCTTGGCCTTGACCGCTGCCTCGACCGCGGCATTGCCTTCGTCGGAATTGGCGACCTTGAGCCCATCCAGCACCTCGGCGATCAGCTTGCCGATCTCACGGAATTCGGCCTGGCCGAAGCCGCGCGTGGTGCCGGCCGGCGTGCCCAGCCGCACGCCCGATGTGACGAAGGGCTTTTCCGGATCGAAGGGGATGCCGTTCTTGTTGCAGGTGATGTTGGCGCGGCCAAGGGCCGCTTCGGCGCGTTTGCCGGTGGCGTTCTTGGGCCTGAGGTCGACCAGCATCAGGTGGTTGTCAGTGCCGCCAGAGACGATGTCGAGGCCCGTCTCCTTGAGGCTGGAGGCCAGCGCCTTGGCATTGGCGGCAACGCTTTCGGCATAGACCTTGAAGCTCGGCTTCAACGCTTCGCCGAAGGCCACCGCCTTGGCGGCAATGACATGCATCAGCGGACCGCCCTGCAGGCCGGGGAACACCGCCGAATTCATCTTCTTGGCGATGTCCTCGTCATTGCACAGGATCATGCCGCCGCGCGGTCCGCGCAGCGATTTGTGCGTGGTGGTCGTCACCACATGGGCGTGCGGCAAGGGCGAGGGATGCACGCCGCCGGCAACGAGGCCAGCAATGTGCGCCATGTCGACCATCAGATAGGCGCCGACCGCGTCCGCGATCTCGCGAAAACGCTTCCAGTCCCAGATGCGCGAATAGGCGGTGCCGCCGGCCAGGATCAGCTTCGGCTTGGTCTCGTGCGCGGTCCTCTCGATGGCGTCCATGTCCAGCAGATGGTCGTCCTTGCGCACGCCATAGGAGACGACCTTGAACCACTTGCCGCTCATGTTGACCGGCGAGCCGTGGGTGAGATGGCCGCCGGAATTGAGGTCGAGGCCCATGAAGGTGTCGCCGGGCTGCAGCAGCGCCAGGAACACCGCCTGGTTCATCTGGCTGCCGGAATTCGGCTGGACGTTGGCGAAGTTGCAGCCGAACAGCTTTTTCGCGCGCTCGATGGCCAGTTCCTCGGCCACGTCGACGAACTGACAGCCGCCATAGTAGCGCTTGCCCGGATAGCCCTCGGCATATTTGTTGGTCATGATCGACCCCTGCGCTTCGAGCACGGCGCGAGAGACGATGTTCTCCGAAGCGATCAGCTCGATCTCGTGGCGCTGGCGACCGAGTTCGTTGCGGATGGCGCCGAAGATCTCCGGATCGGCATCCTCCAAAGTGGTTTCGAAAAAGGATTCGAATTTGTTGGACGCCGCCGCTGCTGTTGCCATGGCCTGAGTTCCCCGGGGTTGGAAGGGCAAATTCGTGGATGCTGTCGTCCCAAACCACTGGGCGGTTCTGGGCGACATGCATTGCGTTCGCCGGCCATTAACACAGTTGTTTTGGGCTCGCCACGTTTGCAGCGCGAAATTTGCTGGCCGGTTTGCGGCAAAGGATCGGCGCGGACCGCTATTTCCTGTCCCGCCGCTGCTTCAGCAAGGCCTCGGTCAATGTGATTTCGGAAAACAGGGCGCGCATCGTGTGATCGTTGATCTCTTGGCTGCGGAACATGTCGCGTAGCGCGGATCGCTCGGCTTCGATGCCCGCCGCCCTGAGTTCGAGCTCCAGCCTGCCGGCCTCACGGGCCTCGGCGCGGGCCTCGTCGGCTTCGTCGGAAGCCGCTATGCGCCGCCGGTAGCCGGCCACGATGCTGTCGGCGACGGCCAGCCGGGCCTCGACCGCCTCGCCCTCGCCTGCCTCGTTGGCCATGCTCTCGATCCTGGCGATCGCCGCACTGGCGGCGCCGACGCGCGCCCGGCGCTCCTCCGCGGCGGCCGGATTCTCGCCTGGCTCGACCAGTCCCCGCGCGATCCTGGGCAAGGCAAAGCTGGCAATGACGAGCGAGCAGATGATGACGCCGGCGGCGAGGAAGATCACGACATCGCGTGCCGGAAAGGGCGAGCCATCCTGCAAAGCCAGCGGCAATGACAGGATGCCCGCCAATGTGATGGCGCCGCGCACGCCGGCCACGGAGCCGGCGAGCCGGACGCGAAATCCGAACGGCTCGGCCTTGCGCTTGCCCACACGCGCCGCGATCGCCTGGGCGATGTCCCCGACCCAGATCCACAGGAAGCGCAGCCCGATCAGGCAGAGCGTCAGGATCAGCACCGTCGCCACTGGCTCGATCAGCCAATGCCGGCTGGACAATTCCGGCGGGACCTTGCGGATGATGTCGGGAAGCTGCAGGCCGAGCAGAATGAACAGAGCACCATTGAAGACGAAAGTGAGCGTCGCCCAGAGCGACAGAATCTGCATGCGCGCCGACACGCCGAGGAAACGGAACATGCCGCTGACCCCGGTCAGCAGGCCGGCGGTGACCGCCGCCAGGATGCCCGAGGCTCCGACATGCTCGGCGCCGAGATAGGCGACGAAAGGCAGCAGGATCATCACGAGAACCTGCGCCTCGGCCGGCACGCCGCCGATGCGGCTGAGCAGTTGCAGCGCCTTGGCGGCGATGTACAGGGCCGCGACACCGGCCAGGATGCCAGAGGCGACGGCGTAGAGAAAGCTGAGCGAGGCTCCCGCGAAAGAGAAGCTGCCGGTCAATGCCGCCGCCACCGCAAAGCGGAACATGACGAGACCCGACGCGTCGTTGAGCAACGACTCGCCCTCCAATATGTGCATCAGCCGGGCCGGAACCACATTCCTGTCGACGATCGAGGACACCGCCACGGCATCGGTCGGCGACAGCACGGCGGCCAGCGCGAAAGCGACGACGAGCGGAATGCTCGGCACCAGCCAGTGCAAGGCATAGCCGAAGCCGACAATGGTGAAGAAGACCAAGCCGATAGCGAGATCGAGTATGGGTCCGCGCAAGGCGACGAGTTCGCGCTTGGGCGCCGCGAAGGCGTCACCGAACAGAAGCGGCGGGATGAACACCAGCAGGAAAAGTTCCGGATCGATCTCGACATGCAGGCCCCTGGTGGGCCAGGCCAGGGCCGCGCCGATGGCGATCTGCAGCACCGGCAACGGCACCCGAACCAGCCGGACGAGCGCGCCGGACAGCGCCACGAAGACGAGCACGACGAGAATGAAGATGGCGACGTCCATGGCACGATTCCGGCTGTCTGCCGACCATGCGCAATAGCCGGAGCTTCGTCCAGCCGGTCGAACGGCTGGAAATGGCGGCGTCCGCAATAAAAAAGCCGCCCTGTGAGCGGCTTTTTTGCAAAAATATCAGCTCGTTATAGCGAAGACGTGATCTGCAGCTCGCTGGCACCGTCGAGCGCGTAGACGTCGTCGCGGAACTGGACGACGCCGGGTCCTGTCGACCACGCCGAGAGATAGAGGAAATGTACCGGCACCGGGTTGGTGACCTGGATCGGCGTGTTCTGGCCGGTCTTGATAGCCGCCTCGAAATGCTGGCGATCCCAGCCGGGCGTGTCGCGCAGGATCCAGGTGACGAGATCGCGCACGTTCTGGACGCGCACGCAGCCCGAGGAATCGAAGCGCATCATCTTGCCGAACAGGCTCTGCTGCGGCGTGTCGTGCATGTAGACGCCGTCCGGGCTCGGGAAATTGATCTTGACCGACGCCATGGCGTTTTCCGAACCGGGATCCTGACGGAAACGGTACTTGGCGGCATCGTCGGTGGACCAGTCCACATTCATCGGATCGACTTCGCTGCCATCGGGCGCGAACAGGCGGATATGGCTGTTCTTGAGATAATCGGGATCCTTCCGCATCAGCGGAATAATGTCCTTACGCACGATCGAGACCGGTGCGTTCCAGTACGGATTGACGATGATCTCGTTGATCTTGGAATTGACGATCGGCGTCTGGCGATCGATCTTGCCGACGATCGCGGTGTGGCGAAGCACGACGCGGTCGTTCTCGACCGCTTCGATCTGTGCGGCCGGGATGTCGACCAGCACATAGCGGCTGCCCAGCGTGCCGGCCTTCTCTTTCAGCCGCTGCAGATTGGTCTGCAACTGGCCGAGCCGGATTTGCGCCGAAACGTTCATCGCTGCGTAGGTATACTTGCCCATCGAGCCGTCAGCCGGCAGGCCATGGCGCAACTGAAAGCGCTTGACCGCCGAGTCGACATAAGAATCGAAGGCCGTCGAAATGCCGGCGCTCTGCGACAGGTCGCCCGCCATCATCAGGCGCTTGCGCAACGGCACCACGTCCGGGTCATCGACGCCGAGTTGCAGTTTCTTGGTCGCGGGAACGTCGGTCCAGCCGCCCTGCCCGACGATGTTCTGATACTGCGCTACCGCCTGCTCGGTGAAGGCGACGGTCTGCGGGCTGAAGATCGGCAGCGTCGAGGCCACCTTGCCGCCTTCGCTGGCGCGGGCATCGAACTGATCATCCCAATTGCCGCGGGCCGAGGATTTCAGGATATCCCCGATCACATCCTGCGCACTGGCGCGGCCGGCCACCATGGCGGCGGCGAGCGCGGAGGCTCCGGAAAGGAAAAAGCGGCGGCTGGTTCTCATGGACGTTCCAGACATTCTTGTAGCGTTCGATCACTTTGCTGCGTCGATCATCGCGCGATCTCGCCCGCACTCTAAAATCGGCAATCTTAACAATTAGCCAACCATGGTCCGTATCACATTGGCGACAAAGGCAAGAGGCGCGATGCGGTTGCCGGTGGACGCATGGTCTTCACCACGGCATCACTGCCACTCTCGGTTCCACTGGAATATGGCGGCAACGTGGCCTTGGCCCGTAATTTGCTTTGGCCGGACGCAAGAAAGAAAAGACTGGTGCTTTTCGGCACCGGCCCTGACTGGAGGTCGCTGTCATGGCCACGCTTCTGCGGCGCGGCTCCGTTTCCTGGATGGTCTTACATCCGGTAGGCGATGGTGTCGTTCCAGAAGCGGTCGAGCCGCTGCAGAGCGCGGTTCATCTGCTTGAACTCGTCGGTGTTGATGCCGCCGACCTGTTCGATCGAGCCGACATGGCGTTCATAGAGACCGGCGACCACATCAGCCACTTCATTGCCTTTCGGCGTCAGCGAGACGCGGACCGAACGGCGGTCGATGCGTGAGCGCTGGTGGTTGATGAAGCCGAGATCGACCAGCTTCTTCAGATTGTAGGAGACGTTCGAGCCGAGATAGTAGCCACGCGAACGCAGCTCGCCGGCGGTCAGTTCGGAATTGCCGATGTTGAAGAGCAGCAGCGCCTGGATGGCATTGATGTCGGAACGGCCGTTGCGGTCGAATTCGTCCTTGATCACATCAAGCAGACGGCGGTGCAGACGCTCGACCAGCTGCAGCGATTCCATGTACAGGGAACGGATAGCCTCGCGGCGATCGTCGGAAACGTTGGCGGTCTTGGCCGCCGGACGCGAATTGATCATTGTCTTTGCCTCTCGTTTGTCGCCCTGGTGATTTTTTGTTTTTCACCTTGATCGCGACACTATCGAATACTCATAAAATTCGACTTAAACGCTAGGGCTAACAAGAGCTTACCGGTAAGAGGTTTCGGAAGACGCTTAACGAACGGTCACCCGGGCAAGGATGATTAACCTAAAGATTTAGGCAATTATCGCCGGGGCGGATTCGAGCGGTCGCCAGGTCGTCAACACGTACAATGGCTTAGTGTCGTGCCGGGCGTTTTTGCAGGTAGATGACGACGCGAAAGACGATGTAGAGCAGCGCTACGCAGGCATGCGAGACGATGATCAGGAGACGATGGCCAAAAAGCTCGGGAAAGCCGGCATACATGACGGTCTCGGTGACCGCGCATATGAACCAGATCACCGGACCCCAGGACGCCAGCATCCACAACCCGGCCGCGGCGAAGGGAAAGAACACGGCGAGCATTACCGCCGCCACCTGCCAATGCACCGGCATAAGATCGAAGCGCCACAGCGAGCCCGGATAGAATCCGATCAGCTTGATCCAGTACAGGATGCCGAACATCAGGCAGTAGCCCGCGATGACGCGCTGGAACCAGGCGAAGATCACCTCGACCGTCGAGGGCTGCAGGACGACGCGTCTCGATGTCACTTCGCTCACAGCCCAAGCTCCCGATCGCCGAGCGGAGCGAAATAGGCCTCGACATTCGCCTCGCTGACGGCATCGATCTTTGCCGGCCGCCATTGCGGCTTGGAGCCCTTGTCGATGATGGCGGCGCGGATGCCCTCGTAGAAATCGTGGCCAGCCAGCATGCGGTTCAGGATGCGGAACTCCATCCTCATGCAGTCGTCCATCGACAATGTCTGCCCGGCGCTGATCTGCCGCCAGGCGACGCGAAGGCTGGTCGGCGAGCGCATGCGGATCGTCGCCAGCGTCCTGGCCGCGAATTCGTCCTTGCCCGCGCGATCCAGGCTGTCGATGAGGTCCGGCAGCGAGGGTTGGGCGAAATGGCGGGAGATCGCCTCCAGGATGGGCCTGTCGGTCTCCCGCTTGGCCGGAACAAAGAACCCGCGCAGCACCGATTCCGGATCGCCCGTCAGCGCCAGCCGGTCGAGGAAGCTCGGCTGGTCCTCGGCCTTGATTGTGTGGGTGGCCAGCCCCGACCACAGCGCATCGCCATAGCGGATGCGGTTACCGGTCAGCGCTAGGTACATGCCGAAGGAACCGCCAAGGTCGGGCAGCAGATGACTGGCGCCGACATCGGGAAAAAAGCCGATGCCGACCTCCGGCATGGCGAACTGGGCATTCTCGGTCATCACCCGGTGCGAACCGTGGAAGGAAATGCCGACCCCACCGCCCATGACGATGCCGTCGATGAGCGCCACATAGGGTTTCTTGAAACGGGCGATGTAGGCGTTGAGCCGATACTCGTCGGCGAAGAACTCGACCGGCGGTTTTCCAGCCCGGCCGGCTTCGTAGATGTGCAGGATATCGCCTCCGGCCGAAAACGCCCTGCCCTCGGCCTTGACCACGACGACATCCACGCCGTCGTCCCGCTCCCAGGAACGCAGGGCCTCGCCCAGCGCCTTGACCATGCGATGGGTGACGGCATTGAGCGCCTGCGGCCGCGTCAGGGTGACGACGCCGGCCCTGGCCAACCTTTCGAAGCGAATTTCGTCGCCTCCACCAAAATCCATCGCCAGAGAATCCTTGTCCCCTCGCCTGCGGGACTGAAGTGCTAAAGGCGGCGCATGGGTGCGTCAATGGCAGCAGTCTGTCCGCCGCGGTCTTGGCGGCAAGTGGCGGCCGATGCTAGACGTTGGCGGCCATTACGGCAGGCCAAGAGCCGGATAGTGAGCCATGCCGCAGTTTTTGCGCCTTGTCCTTGTTCTGAGTTGCCTGTCTGTGTTGTGGGCAACCAATGTCCCCGCGGGGGCAACCGACCTTGGCGACCTTTACCAATCGCAGACCATCGTCACCGGCCAGGGTGAAGAAAACCGCCAGCTTGGCTTCAGGACTTGCCTCGACAAGGTCCTCGTCAGTGTTTCGGGCGATCAGCGGCTGCTTGCCAGACGCGAAATGGACGCGTTGCGCGACAAGGCCGGCAGCTTTGTCGACAGCTTTCGCTACCATGACCGGCTGGAGGGCATTCCGATCCATGACGAGCAAGGCACGCATGACCGGCCGCATGACCTCACCTGCCTCTACAAGCCTGATGTGATCGACAAGGTGCTGGCATCGCTTGGCAGCAGATCCTGGCTTGGCGAGCGGCCGACACTCGCCGTCTTCCTCACGACTGAACAGGGCACTCGGCATTTCGTGCTGAGCGCCGAGGAAGGGCGCGGCGAGACGATGCGCGAATCCTTCATCAATGCCGCCGGCCCAACGCTGATGCATGTCGTCTTTCCGAAGATCGCGCAGCTTGGGGACCTGGGCGAAGAAACGTTGCGCGCGGCCGACATGGCAAAGTTGGATCGGCTGGCCAAACAGGCCGGAGGCAACCGAACGCTCGCCGGCAGCATCGTATGGAGCAATGAGGAGCTAGGCTGGATCGCCGACTGGCGACTGGCCGACCACGGCAAGACCTATCGTTGGCAGGTGCGCGGTGTCAGCTTCGACGAGGCGTTCCGTGTGGCAATCGGAGGCGCGGCACAGATCCTTTCGGGCAATGGGCAGCCCTGACCAATAGGTGGTGCGACAGCGCTGTGGCAGCTTTCGACGCTGGCACAAACGTGTCGCATTGGTCAGCATCATGGGCTCGTGGTAAAAGCCGCCGATCCGGAGTTTTGGCCATGAACAAATTCACCCCAGCAAAACCCGCCGGCGCGCGCAGCGTCGACGACGTCACGGGCAGCCGCCGCCTGCGCCGCATGCGCAAGGCCGACTGGTCGCGCCGGCTCGTGCAGGAGAACAGGCTTTCGGTCGACGACCTGATCTGGCCGATCTTCGTCGTCGAGGGCAGGAATGTCCGAGAGCCGATCGCCGCCATGCCCGGCGTCTTTCGCCTGTCGGTCGACCTTGCCGTCAAGGAGGCCGAACGCGCGGCCAAGCTCGGCATCCCGGCTCTTGCCACCTTCCCCAATGTCGACCTCGGCCTGCGCGACCAGACCGGCTCGCACATCCTCGACCCGGAAAACATCATCAACCGCGCCACCCGCGCGATAAAGGAGGCGGTGCCCGAGATCGGCATCATCACCGACGCGGCGCTCGATCCGTTCACCAGCCATGGCCATGACGGCATCCTGCGCGACGGCATCATCGTCAATGACGAAACCGTGGAACAGGTCGCGGCGGCGGCCGTCATCCAGGCGGCTGCCGGCGCCGACATCATCGCGCCATCAGACATGATGGACGGCCGTATCGGTGCCATCCGCGACGCGCTCGACGCCAACGGTTTTCAGGACGTGGCGATCATGTCCTACGCCACCAAATTCGCCTCGGCCTTCTACGGCCCTTATCGCGAAGCAGTCGGCACCGCCGGCCTGCTCAAGGGCGACAAGAAGACCTATTATATCGACCACGCCAATTCGGACGAGGCGGTGCGCGAGGCCGAACAGGACATCGCCGAGGGCGCCGACATGCTGATGGTGAAGCCCGGCCTGCCCTATCTCGACATCATCCGCCGGCTGAAGGACGAATTCCAGATGCCGACCTTCGCCTATCAGGTGTCGGGCGAATATTCGATGATCAAGGCGGCCGGCGCCAATGGCTGGATCGACGGCGAGAAGGCGATGCTGGAATCGCTGCTCGCCTTCAAGCGTGCCGGCTGCGACGGCATCCTGACCTACTTCGCTCCCGAAGTGGCGGAAATGCTGAAAGGGTAGCCTCAACGTCCCAGGCAAGGCCTTTCAGTAGATGTCACCACTCTTTCGAGCGGTCGGCGGTTCCTTCGAATTCCCGCTGACAAAAACCGGCAGCTGCAGCTACAATAACCGCACGGCCGGAGGCGGCCGGCAGCCCGCACCTCGGCCAGGAGGTATGGCGAACGCCTCCAGAGGTGCTTCCTGACCCGGTTCACCGTCGGGTCGGGCGTCGGCAATGCGGACACCACATCCGTTTCGTGAAATTTACAGGCGAATGAGTTGATATCGCGGCTGTCTCGGCCGCCACTGGCCGTCCGAGCCGACCGCCACACAACAGTCTGGACATCGCTTGGTGCGAAGGTCTGGATAGATGTCTTTCGATCCGAAAAATACCGCTTGCAATTCACAATCGGATTGCTAGAAGAAAACCACTTGCAAAACACAACTGGTTATCGAGGAGGTCTTCATGTCCAAGCTTCGCGTCAACGCTTTCAGCTTGTCCCTCGACGGCTACGGCGCCGGGCCTGATCAGAGTCTGGAAAATCCGCTCGGCGTCGGCGGAATGGCCCTGCACAAATGGGCTTTCAGCACCCGCACCTTCCGCAAGATGTTTGGCGAGGAAGGCGGCGAGACAGGCGTCGACGAGGACTTTGCGGCGCGCAGCTTCGAGAACCTCGGCGCCTGGATCCTCGGCCGCAATATGTTCGGCCCGATCCGGGGTGAATGGCCTGACGACAAGTGGAAGGGCTGGTGGGGCGACAATCCGCCCTATCATGTGCCGGTGTTCGTGCTGACCCACCACGAGCGGGCGTCTATCACGATGGAAGGCGGAACGATTTTCCATTTCGTCACCGGCGGGATCCATTCGGCGCTAGAGCAGGCAAAATCAGCGGCCGGCGGCAAGGACGTGCGGGTCGGCGGCGGCGTCTCCACCATCCGGCAATATCTCCAGGAGCGGCTGATCGACGAGATGCACCTGGCGATCTCACCGGTGCTGCTGGGCAAGGGCGAAAACCTTTTTGCCGCCCTCGACATGCCCAACCTTGGTTATCAGTGCACCGAACAGGCGGCAACGGCACTTGCCACACACGTGGTCATCAACAGGGCTTAGGCCGAGCCCTTTTGGCGCAGGCCCTTTCTCCCCGTCACTATACCAGGAGAAATGTCCGGCAGGACAACGAGGGCGGTGCTGTCGAACGAAGATGATGCTGGCGTAGTCCTGCGAATGGCGGTCTAACCAGTTAACCCTGCGCCGCCCCTCATCCGCCCTTCGGGCACCTTCTCCCCGTGAAACGGGGAGAAGGAAAGGTTTCTCAATATTTCTCCGGCACGTAAAGTTCGCGCGGCAAGACCTGGCGTTCGTATTCGGGGTTGAAGACGCGCTCCGGCAGCGTGATCTCCTCGTGCGGCACGTCTTCGTAAGGCAGTTGCTTCAGCAGATGATCGATGCAGTTCAGGCGCGCGCGCTTCTTGTCGTTGCCCTCGACGATGAACCAGGGCGCTTCGGGGATGTTGGTGCGGGCGAAAGTCTCCTCCTTGGCCTTGGTGTACTGTTCCCAGCGCACGCGTGACTGCAGGTCCATCGGCGACAGCTTCCACTGCTTCATCGGATCATGGATGCGCATCAGGAAGCGCATCTGCTGTTCTTCGTCGGTGATCGAGAACCAGTATTTGACCACGGTGATGCCCGAGCGCACCAGCATGCGCTCGAACTCCGGCACGTCATGGAAGAACTCCTCCACCTGCTCGGGGTTGGCAAAACCCATTACCCGTTCGACGCCGGAGCGGTTGTACCAGGAGCGGTCGAGCAACACGATCTCGCCGCCTGCCGGCAAATGCGGGACATAGCGCTGGAAATACCATTGCGACTTCTCGCGTTCGGTCGGCGCCGGAAGCGCCACGACGCGACAGATGCGCGGATTGAGCCGCTGGGTGATGCGCTTGATGACGCCGCCCTTGCCGGCGGAGTCACGGCCCTCGAAAATCACCACCAGTTTCTTCTTGTGATAGGCGACCCAGGATTGCAGCTTGATCAATTCGGACTGCAAGCTGATCAGGTCGCGAAAATATTGCATGCGATCGATCGAAGGCGGATGCGAGTTCTTGTAGATCTTGGCGATCTCCATCGACAGCGCCGGCTCCGACATTTCGAGCTCATAATCTTCGTCGAGCGTGTCGGCGAGTTCGGCTTCGAGCCAGTCCTTGGCAGGGGAATTCTGTTTTAGCTCGGTCATATCAGCTGCTCCGCTTGCAAGCCCTGTCGGTTACCACTGGGCGCCCCAAATTGCTGGCCAGCGGCCGAGAATGGAAACACCTGAGCCGACTTCAATATAGGCCGGCGGTGACGGTTTTATTGCAGCCCGAGCGCAATTGCCGCCACGGCGGATTCGGCGATGTGTGATCGATCCAACTCATTCTACGGCGACAAGCCGGCCGAATTGTCCTACAAATCCGCGGTCGCGTTCCAGGCCTGCCCCATGGCGGCACGCCTCTTCAACAAAATCGTGAGGATCTGACATGGAATACCGCACCCTTGGCCGTTCGGGCCTGAAGGTTTCGACACTGACGCTTGGCACCATGACCTTCGGCGGTGCCGGGCCCTTCGCCGCGGTCGGCAACAGCGATCTCGCCGAAGCCAAGCGGATGATCGACATGTGCATCGACGCCGGCATCAACCTCATCGACACCGCAAATGTCTATTCGAACGGCCTGTCTGAAGAGATCATAGGCGAAGCGCTCGGCGGCAAGCGCAAGAATGATGTGCTGATCGCGTCCAAGGCGCGGATGCGGATCGGCAAGGGTCCGAACGACGAAGGCCTGTCGCGCCATCATCTGATCCGTGAATGCGAGAGAAGCCTGAAGCGGTTGAAGACTGATGTCATCGACATCTATTTCGTCCACCAGTGGGACGGCCTCACCCCGCTCGAGGAAACCGTTGCCGCGCTCGACACTTTGGTCAGCCAGGGCAAGGTGCGCTACATCGGCTGCTCCAACTATTCCGGCTGGCAGGTGATGAAGGCGCTTTCCATCAGCGACAGCCGTCACCAGCAACGCTTCGTCACCCAGCAGATCCACTACACGCTGGAAGCGCGCGAGGCCGAGTACGAGTTGCTGCCGATCTCGGTCGACCAGGGGCTGGGCGTGCTGGTCTGGAGCCCGCTCGCCGGCGGCCTGCTGTCGGGCAAATACCGCCGCGACAGCCCGACCGCCCGCCAGCTCGCCGGCTGGTCCGAGCCGCCGATCCGCGACGAGGACCGGCTGTGGCGGATCGTCGATGTGCTGGTCGACATCGGCAAGGATCGTGGTGTGTCGGCGGCGCAGGTGGCGCTTGCCTGGCTGCTCGGCCGCCCCGCCGTCTCGTCGCTGGTGATCGGCGCCCGCAATGACGTCCAGCTGAAGGACAATCTCGCGGCCGCCGCCCTGGAGCTCGGCACCGAGGAACGCCAGCGCCTCGACGCCGTCAGCCGACCGCCCCTGCTCTACCCCTACTGGCACCAGCAACTGACGGCGAAGGATCGCTTCGGCCCCGCCGACATGGTTCTCGACCGCAGCGACATCTGATCAGCGGCGTCGGGCCGAGCACAAGAGCTAGGTCCCGATGAACCGCCAGAGCTCGGGATCGGGTTCGATCTGGCCGCTGAGCACGAAATATTTGTAGAGGACGAGCAGGGAGATCGCCTGCTCGTCCCGTTCATTGGAAAATTTGCGGCAATAGCCATTGGCCGCGGCGATGATGCGCTCCGCCGCGGCCGGATGCTGCTCGAAATAATCTACCTTTTCACGAAGATCGGAGAAGTTCGGGTCGAGCGGCGCATAGTGGACACCAGCCTCGAGGTGGCTCTCGCCAAACCATGTTTCGTAGGTCGGCGGCGGCATCAGACAGAGCGAGTTGGAATTCATGATCCATTTGAGGTTGGTCGCCACGTCATTGCCCTCCAACGAGACGATGTAGCGATAGCGCAGATGCTGGCTGATGCTGAGGAAAGGCTTGCTGTACTCAGCCGGTGCACTGCGCTTGTGCGAACCGACGTCGCAGAACGGCAAGCCGCGCGCGACATCCAGGAACCGTGTCCTGATCGGGTTGTTGAGGTCGCCGCGCCAGACCACGACCGGGCGTTTGTCGGCGAAGGCCACGGTGTCGACGGGCATGTGGAAGTGGCGAAACTTGTTGAACTTCATAACGACAGCGTTGCCGTTGTCGACGCTGATCGGCCGATCCTTGACGAGCGTCGGCAGCCTGGGCACGCCTTTGACGTCGCCGAACTTCAGGTCGATGAGCAATGACGGATCGAAATAGCGGGCAAATTCCTTCAGGTCGTAATAATACATGCTCGGTTCAAACGGCATCTTGTCGATGCGCACGGCATCCGGGCTTGGCGTAAAAGCGTTCTGCAGCTTGTTGTAGTGATTCAGCCGTCGGCGCACGGCTTCATCCGAGAGCCTGGCCTGTTCCAGGCGGCCCGCCAACCGTCGTCGGAAGATCGCCTGGGGTGCGATATCGCGCATGACGTTTCGCGCGTAGTAGAAGACCCTTGCCGTCGTCCGTTGTATGGTGGCCATCGTTCTCGTAGTCTAAAACAAGCGCCACTAAACAGACAACAGCCGGGATGGTTCCCGCAGCGTGATCGCGCATCGTTAGGGCACGCATTCCGGCAGTGCCCGAACACGTGATGGCCGGCCTCGACGAGACGCGCCGGAGATGCCGCGGCAACTACAGCATGTCGCGGCGAATAGGATTCGCCCGGCCTTCCGTAAGCTTCTGATTTTATGCATGTCCCGGAACCGAGGACACTTCCGGGCGACATGCATTAGCCCGTTATGTAGCGCCACACCTCGGCATCAGGTTTGATCTGGCCAGAGAGCACGAAGTATTTGTAGAGCACCAGCAGGGAGATCGCCTGTTCGGTCCGCTCGTCGTCGAATGTCCGGCAATAGGCGTTCGCGGCGGCGATGATGCGCTCTGCCTTGGCCGGGTGCCGCTCGAAATACGTGACGTGTTCGGCAAGATTGGAGAAGTCTGCCTCTAGCGGCACATAGTGGACATTGGCTTCGAGCTGTCGCTCGGCAAACCATGTCTCGTAGGTCGGCGGCGGCATCAGGCAAAGCGACTTCGAGTTCATGATCCATTTGAGGTTGGTCGCCACATCATTACCCTCGAGCGAGACGATGTAGCGATAGCGCTGGTGCTGGCTGATGCTGAGAAAAGGCTTGGCGTATTCCGCCGGCGCGTCCGGCTTGTGCGAGCCGACATCGCAGAACGGCAGGTCGCGCACGGCCTTCAAGAATCTTGTCCTGATCGGATTGTTGAGATCGCCGCGCCAGACCACGGCCGGAAGCTTGTCGGCGAACGAGATGGCGTCAGCCGGCATCTGGAAGTGGCGAAACTTGTCCAGCTTCATGATGACCGCGTTCTTGTCGTCATCACGGATCGGCCGATCCTTGACGATCGTCGGCACCTTCGGCACACGCCTGACGTCGCCGTATTCGAGGTCGATGAGCAAATCCGGATCGAAGTAGCGGGCGAATTCCTTCAGGTCATAATAGTACATGGTCGGCGTGAAGGGCAGCTTGCTGATGCGCTTGGCATTGGCGCTTGGCGCGAAACCTTCCTGCAACTTGTTGTAGTAATTCAACCGCTGGCGCGCCGCCTCACCGGAAAGCCTGGCCCTTTCGAGACGGCCGGCCAGCCTGGCGCGAAACAGCGCTTGCGGAGCCACATCGCGCGCGGCGTTTCGCGCATAATAGAAAACTCTTGCTGCGGTCCGCGAAATTGTGGCCATCGGTCACTTGATCAAAACTAACAGGCAGCTCTCAATTCATTGGCGCCCCGGGTTTCCTACATCATTGTGGCGCCCATCTGGCAAGCCCCGGCATCTCTTCGACGCATCGTCGCTTCGGCTGTTGTGTTTGACGGCTAATGCTCCTAGGCAGGTTCAGGGCCGCAAGGCAGTGACAAAAGGAGCCGATATGGCGCGAGCACCAAACTACGATCAGGAACGCAAGGAGCGCGACCGCCAGAAGGCGGCCAAGAAGGCTGAAAAACTGGCGGCCAAGGTTGCCGCGCGCGAGCGTTCGAAGCCTGAGACCGAGACGGAGACCGAAACCGAGGAGTAACGGCATGCGGCCCGCGAATGCGGGCCGTGCCTCAATCCGAATTGTCGGTGTCAGCCTATGTCAGGCTGGCGCCTTGTCGCTGATGAAAACATCCACCTCCCGCGCCGCCGCGATGAAAGCGCGTCGTGCGTTCATCGCCGGCTTGTCGCCGGCGAGTGCGTCGTGGCAGGCCTGCAGCGCCGCACGATGCTTGGCGCTGCGCTTGCCCGGCCAGCTGTTGAGGAGGTAATCCGAAGCCTCCCTTGCCGAACGCAAGAGCTGAGTGCTTCCCGCCGTGACGGATTTGACGGTCACGGGTGTTTCAAAACGATTGTTTTCCATCGCCGCTCTTACGCCATCGGCTTGCTCGAAGCGAGGCTGAAAGTGCGCTTCGCGTCGGATGCCGCCTGTTTTCCGGCGAGCGGGCTGCCGCGCATAGGCCGTACTAAGCGGCGACGACGGCAAATCCCCTGGCGCGAAGGCCACGTCGGTCGTTGGCAAGCGACGTCACCAGCCGGTCGCGGCTGCCGACGATGTGGGCCGACAGGAGCCGCGCGGCTTCATCGGCCTGAGCAAGGCGTGTAGCGGCTAGGATGGCGCGATGCTCGAGCCAGACACGGCCAAGGGCCGTTTCATCACGCACTTCCAGCCAGCGGGCGCGCGACAGGCGCGTCATGGCGTCTCGAACCGCCCGGAACAGGAATTCGTTGCCGGAGAGCCGCGCCAGCTCGATGTGAAAATCCGTGCCGACACGATGCCATTCCTCGCGCGGGGTATTTTCGTCGCAGGAATCGAGCATCGCCTCGATGACATCGATAGCGCTCTTGTCGGCTTGCCCGCATGTCAGCCGCAGCGCCGCGACCTCGACCGCCTCGCGATAGACCGCAATCTGCTCGAGCTCGGCCAGATTGATGGGCGAGACCGTCCAGCCGCGCCCGTCCCTGCCGACCAGCCCCTCGGTCTCCAGCCGCAGAAGTGCCGCCCTGACCGGCGTGCGCGAGGCGCCGAAACGGCCTTCGATCCAGCGTTCGGTCAGCCGCTCTCCCGGCCCGATCTCGAGCGCCAGGATCATCTCGCGAAGCTGCCGTTCGACATTCTGCATCTGCGACATCGCGCATCCTTTCCGAAGCCGCATTGACAGCAACCGGCTTGAAGTTCATGACGGATACCAGGTTGGTATCCCAAAATGGTATCCGCAACAAGCACTGATACCGGGCAGGCAGGACATGACGCAGGAAGACACGCGGCAAAGCGGCTACAACATCCATTGGCGGCGCAATCTCGCCGTCTGTTTCGCGGGGTCGTTCAGCACGCTCATCGCCATGACCCTGCTCCTGCCCTTCTTGCCGCTCTACGTCGAACAGCTCGGCGCACGGGGCCATGCCGCCATCGTACAATGGTCCGGCGTCGCCTATGGCGCCACCTTCTTCGCCGCGGCGATGGTCGCGCCGTTGTGGGGACGCCTGGGCGACCGCTACGGCCGCAAGGTGATGCTGGTGCGCGCCTCCTTCGGCATGGCGATCTGCATGTCGCTGACGGGCATGGTCGAGACGGTCTGGCAGTTGGTTCTGCTGCGCCTGCTGATCGGCTTCGCCGGCGGCTATTCCTCGGGTTCAACCATATTGGTGGCCATGCAGACGCCGAAGGAGCGCTCCGGCTGGGCGCTTGGCGTCCTGTCGGCGGGCATCACGGCGGGCTCGCTGGTCGGCCCGCTGCTCGGCGGCGTGCTGCCGCCGGTGATCGGGATTCGCGCCACCTTCCTCTTGTCGGGCGGGGTGATCTTCCTCGCCTTCCTGGCGACGACCTTCCTCATCAAGGAGAGTCCGCGCCCGAGGGCTGCCAAAGCCGCGTCGGCGACAAAACCGAAAAGCGGCTGGTCGCAGATCCCGGACAAGCGTCCGGTCGTGGCCATGCTGATCACCGGCATGCTGCTCGCCTTCGCCACGATGTCGATCGAGCCGATCATCACCGTCTATGTGCAGCAGCTCATCGAGGACCAGAACCGGGTGACGCTCGTCGCCGGCGTGGTAATGTCGGCGGCCGCCCTCGGCACCATCTTGTCGGCGTCCTGGCTCGGCAAGCTCGCAGACCGGATCGGGCACTGGAACGTTGTCGTGGCAGCGCTGGCCGTCTCGGCGCTGTTGCTCATCCCGCAGGCTTTTGTCGTCAACAGCTGGCAGCTTATCGGCCTGCGTTTCCTGATGGGCCTGGCGCTGGGCGGCCTCCTGCCCTGCATCACCAGTGTCATCAGGCACAACATCCCCGACGGCGTCGGCGGCAACGTGCTTGGCCTTGCGATCTCGGCACAGTATGTCGGGCAGGTCGCGGGGCCGCTGGCCGGCGGTTTCGTCGGCGGCCATTTCGGAATGCCGGCGGTGTTTCTCGGCACGTCGGTGCTAATGGCGCTGGGTGCCGCCTACAACTGGATCGTCCAATCGCGGCGGACGCGGCATATGGCGCTGGAAGCGGGCAAGCCCTGAGCTTGCCTGACCTGCAAAAGAAGGAGCACGCCGACCATGAACCTCGCCAATCCAAACGGCAGCCGGCTCCTCGTGCTTGCCGGCGGTCTCGCCGGCGCGGCGGGGGTGGCGCTTTCGGCAGCGGCCGCACATCATGGCGGCGCCTTCACCGGCACGGCCGCGTCATTCCTCCTGATGCATGCGCCGGTCTTTCTCGCCATCGGCCTTATCGGAGCAAACCGCTGGCTGCGCATCGCAAGCCTCGTTCTGCTCGCCGGGCTGCTGCTCTTCGCGGGTGATCTTCTCGCCCGCGATTTCTGGGGCTCAAGACTGTTTCCGATGTCGGCGCCGATCGGCGGCACCCTGCTCATTGCAGGCTGGCTGGCGATAGCGATTTCGGCCGTGGCGCGTCCACGACCCTGAAATGATCGCTCCACGTCAATCCTGGCGGCGTTCCGGGCGGACCCAAAGTTCGCGATTGCGCGCGGCGGGTTTTGTCCGGCGCCGCGCCTCCGGTCGCTCCGTGGCCGGCGCGATGCCCCAGTAGTTGCGATAGATGTCCTCGAACAGATGTTTGATGGGGTGCATGACTCATCCTCCTTGTCTTTGAATCGATCCAATTCACGGGTGCGAAAAAATGTTGATCAGCCCCGCTTGCGGGCCACGAGGAAGCGAAGGTCGCGAATCCATGGACCGGCTTCACCACGGCGCCTGACTTTGCTGGCGGCTGTCCTGATATTCCAGTCGCTGCGATAAATGTCGTCGAACAGATAGTTGACGGGATGCATGGCGCTCCTCCCCTTCGGTTAGACAAGCAGGCCAAGCCTGCCAATTTGGATCGATTCAAGCATATGACTCCGGCCATCGTCGGTCAAGCAAAATTTGAATCGATCCAACGAAAATGCTAGATGCGGCCCAGGAACGTGCTAAATGCATGTCAGGAGGCACGCGCAAATGGCGTCACTCACCGCAGGCAATCGACGACCCGTGCGACTGGCCGATATCGCAAAGGCCGCCGGTGTTTCGCACGGCACCGCGTCCAATGTATTCAGCCGCCCCGAGATCGTGCGCGAGGAAGTTCGCGACCGGGTTCGCGCGGCAGCCGAGGCAATGGGTTATGGCGGACCCGATCCAAAGGGCAGGCTGCTGCGGGCCGGCAAGGTCAACGCCATCGGCGTTGCCACCGCCGAGCCCCTCTCCTATTTCTTCGACGATCCGTTTGCGCGCGTTATGATGGCAGGCATCTCGCAGGCTTGCGATGCGACGGGAGCCGGCATTTCCCTGGTCTCGGCCGCCAACAACGAGCAGCTTGCCTGGAACATCCAGAGCGCCCTGGTCGACGGCTTCATCGTCTTCTGCATCGAAGGCGGCTCGCGCCTGGTGGAGTTGGCACGCGAGCGCAAGCTTCCCTTCGTCGCGCTCGACCTCGATTCCGAGGACGGGTCGGTCGCCGCGATCGGTGTCGACAACATCGCCGGCGCCGGCATGGCGGCCCGCCATCTCACCGATCTCGGACATCGCCGCTTCGCCGTTCTGGCCCTGCCCTTCGCCGACGACAGGACAGGCCTTGTTTCGGCCGAACAGGTCCGGGCGGCAACCTATGCAGGGACGCGCGACCGCCTCACCGGCTATCTCCGGGAGCTTTCGCGGGTTGGCGTCGATACATCCAAAGTACCCGTCTACGAGACCGCCAACGACGTGGCGAGCACGAAGGCAGGGCTCGAAACCATCTTCGCCTCCGACGCACCGCCCACCGCCATCCTGGCCATGTCGGACAGAATAGCCCTGGTGGCGCTCGAATGGCTGAGCGCACGCGGGCTCAACGTGCCTGACCATGTTTCCCTCGTCGGGTTCGACGGTGTTCCCGAAGCTGCGGTGTCCGAGCCGCCATTGACCACGATAGCCCAGCCGATTGCCGAGATGGGCCGCCTCGCCGTCAGGGCGATCCTGGAGAGCGACGGACCGGTCAGCCGGCAGCAACTGCCGGTCGAACTGATCGTGCGGGGCTCGTCGGGTCCGCCCCGCGGTTGAACCGCACGCCCGAACCGACTACCGATTGGCTCTTCCCACGGCGGAGAGGCCGAACGGCGCACGAACCGGCGCCGGATCCTTTTGGGCCGTGCGGGCCTTGCCCGAACCGCCGATGGTCGACAGCCATTCGAGATAGAAGGCGAGCGCGAACTGCATGGCAATGCCGGCCGATATCAGCAGGCTGTCATAGACGAACCCGCCCGGATTGATCACCTTCATCACCTGCGCGACCATGGCGATCACCGTGCCGGCGATGAAGACCGGCAGCGATCGTTTGCCCAGTATCGCCAGCGGATGGTCGGGGCTGGTGCGCAACAGGCTGGAGAGCGCCGGCAGGGCGACGACGAGATAGCTGACCGCCAGGATGTGCAACAGCCGCGGCAGCGACAGGAAGGTCTTGTCGAAGCCGCCGATCACCACCGGCAGGTCGAACCACGTTATATGTCCCCAGAGCGGGCTATGCACCCACACCAGCGCCGCCAGCACATAGGCGGCGGCCGCGCCGATCAGCCAGCGGTTGACCGGAATGACACCGCCGCGCCTGACATGCAGCATGGCGGCAAGGCCGATGTTGAACAGGAACTGCCAGGACAGCGGATTGAGGAACCAGAAACCGGGCTCGGGATAATTAGGCGGCGCGATCTGCCAGATTCCGGCAACGAGCCACAGCATGCCGGACAGCAGAAGGGCCGCGACGGGCCTGTAGCTGACAAACAGCACGAAGGCCGGCGCCATCAAAAGCAGCGCTGCATAGACCGGCAGGATGTTGTTGTAGCCGAGCTGGTGGCCAAGCGTGACGATGCCGACCAGCACTTGCGGCGTGTCCTTCATCAGCGGCTCGATATTGATGAGCTTCAGCAGTTCCGGCCGCTTGGCAAACACCGCCACGGCGCAGAACAGGGCCATCACCACCATCGTCGTGACGATATGGGCGACGTAGAGCACGCCCGCCCGCCGCCACATCTTCAAGGTCGCCAAAAGCCGGACTCCCGGCCGGAATTTCGTGCCGTAGGCGAGCGCGACCGAGATGCCGGAAATCAGCACGAACGCTTCGGCCGCATCCGAAAAACCGAAATTCTTGTAGGTCAGGGCCTCGAAAGCCGTGCCCGGCACATGGTCGATGAAGATCGTGAGCAGGGCCAGCGCGCGCAGTACATCGATACGCGTGTCGCGTTCCAAGATACGCAACTCGCGATCTGGGATACGCAAATCGCGATCCGGCGAAACAGGGGTGGTCATCGACAAAAGGCCTCAAAGCTGGTTGTTCATGTCCAGCAATGCGACCCCCGACGCACCGCTTCGATTCCTCCCGCAGGGAGTGTATCGGCGCAGAAACGGGCTGGAATGCGCCTGGTTCAATCAACTTTCGCGGAGCATGAAAATATTGCGTTTTGAAGCCGGCAAATTGAGCGAAACCTCATATAATCAACGGGATGCGATATGACTGGCGCCAGTGTCGAAAATGGCTCGCTGATACTGGACCTGGCCTTTCCCTATCGTCTCCTCGGCGCCGGCGACAGCGGCCGTGAATGCCTGTTCCTGCTGCATGGATCGGGTGTCGACGAGACAAGCATGGTGGCGCTGGCGAGACGCATGGCACCAGATGCCGCACTGGTCGCGGTGCGTGGCCGTATCCCACAGGAGGACGGTTTTCGCTGGTTCGAGCGAATCTCGCCGACGCGCTTCGACCAGGAAAGCATCCGTGTCGAAACCGCCACGTTCGCGGCATTCGCAAGAGAAGCCGCCGCGCGCCACGGGCTTGATCTCGATCACGCGACATTCCTTGGCTATTCGAACGGCGCCAATCTGGTTTCAAGCCTGATGCTGCTCCATCCCGGCATCGTCCGCAGCGCCGCGCTGCTGAGGCCAATGCCTGTGCTCGACAAGGTCCCGGCGACGGACCTTGCGGGAACACGGACATTGATCATTGCCGGAGCCGCCGACGAGACCTACGGGCCTTTCGCGCCGGCGCTGGTGACGCTGCTCAGCCGGCACGGCACGGAGATCGACGCCCGGATTGTTCCATCGGGCCACGAAATCGGGGACCCGGACGCCGCGATCGTCGAGCGATGGCTGGCGGGATCGGCGGCGACCCAGTTGGTTAATCTCCGAGACAGCTGTGTGTGATAAACGTCCGGCGCATCGCAGGAGAGCTGTGCTGAGATGGCGAGAGCAAAAGCCAGGGTAATATCGCAAATAGCCGCCGGACTCTTCCTGGTCATCGCAGAAATACTGGTTTTCTGGGGACCAGGCTCCAAACCGATATTCCGCATCGGTACCAGAGCCAACGACTACAGTTCAGGAAGCACCAGGGCGGACGAGATCTATGGTGAAAAGGGTAATGACCGCATCGTCGGCTTCGGCGGTGGCGATTTCCTCGATGGCGGAAGCGGAGACGATACGTTGATTGGCGGAGACGGCGCTGATGCATTGCTCGGCGACGACGGTAACGACCGCCTCGACGCTGCTGGCGGCGACGACTATCTAATTGGGGACGCAGGGGAGGACGTGCTGATTGGCGGTGATGGCGATGACACGCTGGAAGGCGGTGCCGGCAACGACCATCTTAACGGCGGCGCAGGCAATGACAAATTCGTCCTCAACCTGGCGCCCGATGCTTCAAACAATGTCGACACGATTGCCGATTATTCGGTGCCCGATGATACTATATTCCTGGCGCGTGGGTCGTTCATGAGCCGGACGGAGGGCACGCTGCCTCCTGAAGCATTTCATATCGGGGCAGCAGCCACCGATGAATCACAGCGCATTCTCTACGATGCGAGCAACGGCTGGCTCAGTTGTGACCCCGATGGCACCGGAACACGGTCCGCGATCCACATCGCGACAATGTCGCCTGGCCTCGGCCTGACAAGCGCCGACTTCGTCATTACCAGGAACTAGGCCTGGCGCGGCATAGCTATTCCTTGCTTGCGTTGAACTCCACTCAAGGAGGGCATGCCGGGCCGCCGCCCTAACCCCGTCCCATCCTGTTCCAGGCGTCGAGGCCAGCGATCTTGTAGGCTTCCGCAAGCGTCGGGTAGTTGAAGGTGTTGTTGACGAAGAAGTCGACCGTGCCGCCGAGGTTGATCACCGCCTGGCCGATGTGAATGAGTTCGGTGGCGCCCTCGCCGACGATGTGCGCGCCGAGCAGGCGTCGCGTCTCGATCGAGAACAACAGCTTCAGGAAGCCGGTGTCGACGCCCATGATATGGCCGCGCGACGTCTCGCGGAAGCGCGCGACACCAACCTCATAGGCGCCGCCGCTTTGGCGTACCTGTTCCTCGGACTGGCCGACCGTAGATATCTCCGGCACCGCATAGATGCCGTAGGGAAAGGTCTCCGGCGGCGCCGGCAGGGTCACGCCAAAGGCATGGCAGGCGGCCACCCTTCCCTGCTCCATCGAGGTGGAGGCGAGGCTCGGAAAGCCGATGACGTCGCCGGCGGCGTAGATATTGGCCACGCTGGTCTGGAAGGTCTGCGGATCGACCTTGATACGGCCCCTGGAGTCGGCTTCGATGCCGACCACGTCGAGGCCGAGGCTGCCGACATTGCCGGTGCGGCCGGCGGCGTAGAGCACGACCTCGGAGCGGATGGTTCGGCCATCGGCCAGTTCCACCTCGGCGGCTTCCGGCTTGGAGCGGATTTCCTTGACCGCGCTGCCCAGCCTTATCGTCATGCCGCGGTCGCGCATCTGGTGGATGAAATCGTCGACGATCTCCCGGTCGACGAAATCGAGGATGGAGTTGCGCGGCTCGACCAGCGTCACCGGTACGTCGAGCGCGGAAAAGATCGTGGCGTATTCGACGCCGATGACGCCGGCGCCGATCACCGTCAGCGTGCGCGGCAGCCGGTCGAGTTCAAGCATCTCGTCGCTGTCGAAGACACGGGTCTTGTCGAAGGGCACGTCGCGCGGCCGATGCGGCCTGGTGCCGACGGCGATCAGCGCGTTGGCAAAGCCGACTTCGCTGTAATCGCCATTGTCCGATGTCAGGCTGACCTTGTTGGGGCCGAGAAATTTCACCGCCGCGCGCGCACTTTTGACCGTGTTTCGCATGAACTGGTGTTGCAGCACCTCGACCTCGTGGTCGAGCGTCTTGTGCAGGCGCTCGATCAGGTCGCCGACCGAGATATCCTGCTTGACCCGATAGCCGCGTCCATAGAAGCCGCGCTCGCGCCAGCCCGAGAGATTGAGCACAGTTTCGCGCAGCGTTTTCGAGGGGATGGTGCCGGTGTGCACGGAGACGCCGCCAAGACGCCGGCCCCGGTCGACCACCAGCACCGATTTGCCGAGTTTGGCCGATTGCACCGCCGCGCGGCGGCCCGAAGGGCCGCTGCCGATGACCAGCATGTCGTAGTCCATATTACCCCGTCCCCTCGGCGTCTTGTTGCGCCGCAGCAAGCTAACGCCATCCACGCTGCAAATTCAACCGGTTCAGACCGTCAGACGTTCTACTCTGCCCCGATGCGCGCGGCGAAACGGCCCGATCTTGATTCCGCCATGAGCCTTCACCATTTCTGATGAGGTGGGCGCAGGCTAAGCAGGCCCCTGTTACGAGGAAATGACATGAACGCTCGCGTTCTCGACGGCGAAATCATCGATACCCGGCTTGACGATGTCAGGGCTTATGAAGGCGTGCGCACAAGGCGCATCCTGGCCTTCGTGCTCGACTATATCGTCGTCGCCCTGCTCACCATTCCGTTCGCCATCCTGGTGTTCTTCCTCGGGCTTTTGACCCTCGGTCTTGGCTGGATGCTGTTTGGCGTCCTGGTGCCGGCAGTCGCCATCCTCTACATCTGGAACACACTTGGCAGCGCCGACCAGGCCACTACGGGCATGAAGATGATGGGCATCCGCCTCGACCGTCTCGACGGCAGGCCGATCGACGGCCTCACGGCGGTCGTCCATTCCGTGCTGTTCTGGGCCGGCAACGTCATCCTGTCGCCGTTGGTCCTGCTGGTGACCCTGTTCTCCGACCGCAAGCGCACGCTGCACGATCTTTTGCTCGGCACGGTCGTCAGCCGCACTGGCCGCTAAAACCGACCCTCAAGAGAAACCGCAGCCCCTTGCGCGCAAATGTGAAGGTGTTCAGTCAACCGCACCTTCACTATCCTATTGAATTTTTCGCCGCCGGAGCCAAAGGTAGAGCGATTCGAAGGAGTGTTTCCAAGGCTCGATGACGCAGCATCCGACCCAGTCGCCGCAGTTCTTCCTGACCGCGCCGTCGCCGTGCCCCTACCTCGACGGCCAGTTCGAGCGCAAGGTGTTCACGCATCTGGTCGGCGACAAGGCCTCGGAGATGAACGACCTGCTCACGCAAGGCGGCTTCCGGCGCTCACAGAACATCGCCTACAGGCCAGCCTGCGAGACCTGCCGCGCCTGTGTATCCGTGCGTATCCTGGCCCAGGAGTTTACCGCCAGCCGCAACATGAAGCGCGTGCTGCAGCACAATTCCGACCTCGTCGGCGCCATGCACAATGCCGAGCCCTCGACCGAGCAATATTCGCTGTTTCGCGGCTATCTCGATGCCCGCCACCGCCGCGGCGGCATGTCCGATATGACGGTGCTCGACTACGCCATGATGGTCGAGGATACCCATGTCGATACCAAGGTGATCGAATACCGGCGGCGCGGACCCGATACTTTCATCACGGGCAAGGGCCAAGGTGAACTCATCGCGGTGGCGCTCACCGACAAGATGGCCGACGGCCTGTCGATGGTCTATTCCTATTTCAATCCCGATTTCGAAAGCCGGTCGCTCGGCACGTTCATGATCCTCGACCACATCGCCCGTGCCAAGGCGATGGGACTGCCCCATGTCTACCTTGGCTACTGGGTCAACGGTTCGCGCAAGATGAATTATAAGATGCGCTTCATGCCGCAGGAGCATCTCGGCCCAAAAGGCTGGGAGCGCTATACCAACGAAGCGGTCTGACGCTGAGTTTTCCCACGATCCACGCTTAACTGTTTCAAGGCAGGGGATGCTGGTCTTTCAGCCGCTCGGATGGAGAGAGTGCGCGATTGCGCCGATCGGCCACCGCCTGCAATTCAATTGCGAAAGTTCCGGCATGTCCTCTCACCATGATCACCAGAAGGGCCTTCTGATAACCGCCATCGGCGGACTGATACTGACTGTCGACATACCGTTGATCCGCCTTGCGGATGGCGGCGCGTGGACGATCCTTTTGCTGCGGACCGGAACTACTTTCATCGCCGCGATGATCATCTGGTCGGTCTGGCGCGCACTGAGCCGGAATGTCCCGCCGCTCATCCCCGGCTGGTCCGGGCTGATCGTGGCGATATGCTATGGGCTGACCTCGATCACCTTCGTTACCGCGGTCTTTCATACCTCGACCGCCGATCTGGTGTTCATCCTGGCCTTCAACACCGTGTTCGCCGCACTGCTGTCCTGGATATTCCTGAAGGAAAGACCGCGGGCGGTGACGATCGTGGCGATGCTGGTCATGATCCTCGGCGTGCTGGTCATCGTCGGCGGTTCGGTCGGCACCGGCAAGCTGTTCGGCGACTTCATGGCGCTCTGCTCGGCGTTCTTCATCGCGGTCGCCATCACCATCTCGCGCGCCAGCGGCAAGGATATGGGATTCACCTCGCTCATAGGCGTCCTTCTGCCGCTTGGACTGGCCGCCTTCATGGTGACAGGCGAGGGCTTCCACGTGAACGCGCCATGGTGGATCATCTTCAACGGCGCCGTCATCATGCCGATCTCGTTCTTCTGCCTCGCTGCAGGGCCGAAATACATTTCGGGACCGGAAGTGGCGATGTTCTACCTGCTCGAAACGGTGCTGGCGCCAATCTGGGTGTGGATGATCTTCGCCGAGACGCCGACGCGCAACAGCCTGATCGGCGGCGGCATCCTGATCGTCACGCTGGTCGCCCATTCGCTCTGGCAGCTGCATGATGGGCGCAGGCGCCGGGGCGACCTTGCGGTGCACCATCCGGCCTAGATTTGTCCGAAATCCCTATCCGGCGCTCGCCTTCTTCGCGGCGCCTGGTTCGGGCAGGACGTCGATCTGCGGACCCGCCTCGATCTCGGCGGCAGAGCCGTCCGCCGTCTCGTCTGCCAGTTCTACCTCGCGCAGCCACTCGCGCCAGATCGCGACCAGCAGCGCCATCAGGACCGGGCCGATGAACAGGCCGAGAAAACCCATCGTCTTGACGCCGCCGATCAAGCCGAAAAAGGTTGGCAGGAAGGGCAGCTTTATCGGTCCGCCCACGAGCTTAGGGCGCAATGTTTTGTCGACGATGAACAGCTCGACCGTTCCCCATATGAACAGCGCCAGGCCGGCCATCGGCGAGCCGCTGGCGGCGAGGTAGATCGACACCAAGGTAAAGGACAGCGGCGCACCGCCGGGGATGAGCGCCATCACGCCTGTCAGCGCGCCCAGCGTCACAGGCGACGGCACGCCTGCCAGCCAGTAGGCGACGCCCAGCACCAGACCCTCGCCGATGGCAATCACGGTCATGCCGGTCACGGTCGAGGAAATGGTCGCCGGCACGACGCGCGAGATCCGCTCCCAGCGGGTCGGCAGGATGCGTTCGCCGAGGCGGTCGATCTGGCCGGCGAAATTCTCGCCATCGCGATAGGCGAAAAACAGGGCGATCATCATGAACAGCAGCGTCAGAAAGAGGCTGAAAGCGCTGCCTCCGGCGGCGAGCGCGCCGCGGTAGATGCTGCCGATATTGGCGCCGCTGACCAGCTGGATCAGTTCGCCGATGCCGCCGGGATGGCCGAGATTGGTCGTCCACTGCTCGTTCAGCCACTCACCCACCACAGGCAGGGTGGCGATCCAGTGCGGCGTCACCGCACCGTGCCGATTGGTCTCGATCGCCCAGCCGACCCACTCGCGCACCTCGTTGATTGCATAGGTGCCGGCAAGCGCGATCGGTATCACCAGGAAGGCGAGGATGAACAGGATGGCAAATGTGGCGGCGATGGTTCGGTTACCGCCGACGCCGACCAGCAGGCGCCGATAGAGCGGCCAGCTGGCGAAAGCGATGACGAGCGCGGCCAGCACCGGGAACAGGAAACCATGGAAGAAATAGACACCAGCGGCAACGATCAGCACCAGCAGCCAGCGCGCCGCCGACAGCGGCGGTATGACGGCCGACCGGAGCGGTGTGGACAGCCCGAAGAGGCGCTGCTGCCGTTCCGGTTTCTGGATCTTTGCTTCCTTCAAATGCCCTGTTCTCCCCGACCCGTCCGGTCAGTTATGTACTGATATAGTGCAGCAATCGTGACGATAGTCCAAATGGTGATGGTGAAGCTGTGTTCCCTTCTCCCCCTGTGGGAGAAGGTGTCGCCGAAGGCGACGGATGAGGGGTGTTCCAGCGGAGCGAGGCGTTGGCGTTCCCTGGAACACCCCTCATCCGACCTCGCTTCGCGAGGCCACGTTCTCCCACAACAAGGGGAGAAGGAAGAAGCGCCCCGTTACCCGAACTTGCCAGTCCTCGGGAAACCCTTCGGCACCATACGCCCTGCCGATGCCCTCGCGCCGATCCACTCGGCCAGTTCCTCGCGCGACCGCGTGAAGGTGCGGTCGGCCGAATCCTGCCAGGAAAGACCGGTCTCCAGCGTGAATGGCTTGAGGTCGAGAAGGCCGCCGTCCTTGTATTTCTGCAGCCGCACGCCCTTACCGCGACCCATCTCCGGAATTTCCGAGAGCGCGAACACCAGCATCTTGCGGTTCTCGCCGACGATGGCCAGATGATCGCCAGTGACCGGCACGCAGCGCTTGGCTTCGTCCGGGGCCTTGACGTTCATCACCTGTTTGCCCTTGCGGGTGTTGGCGACCACCTCTTCCTCATCAACGATGAAGCCGTTGGCGTCGAAAGAGGCGAGCAGCAGCTTGCGCTTGGGATCGTGGACGAAGGCGGTGACGATGTCCTGGTCATTGTCCATGTCGACGATGATGCGGATCGGCTCGCCATGGCCGCGGCCGCCGGGCAGCCGGTCGGCGCCGATCGTGTAGAATTTGCCGCCAGTGGTGAAGACCAGCACCTTGTCTGTCGTCTGGGCATGGAAGGCGAGCTTGAGACTGTCACCCTCCTTGAAGGTCAGCGTCGAAAGATCGGCCAGATGGCCCTTCATTGCCCGCAGCCAGCCTTTTTCCGAAACCACGACGGTGACCGGCTCGCGCTCGATCATGGCATGCGCGATGTCGGTCAGGTCGTGCTCGGGCGCATCGGCGAACTGGGTACGGCGCTTGCCGATCTCGGTCTCCGGGCCGAACTTGTCGCGAACCTGAGTGACTTCCCACTTGATCGTCGACCACTGCTTTGCATCGGACGCCAGCAGCGCCTCGATCTGCTTCTTCTCTGCGGTCAGGCCATCGAATTCCTTGCGGATCTCGAATTCCTCCAACTTACGCAACGCGCGCAGCCGCATGTTGAGGATCGCCTCGGCTTGGGTGTCGGTGAGCGCCCAGCGGGCCATCATGACCTGCTTTGGCTCATCCTCCTCGCGGATGATCTTGATCACCTCGTCGATGTTGAGATAGGCGATCAGGTAGCCGGCAAGGATTTCCAGCCGCCTCTCGATCTCGCCGAGGCGATGTTTCGAGCGACGGATGAGGACGTCGCGGCGGTGATCCAGCCATTCCTGCAGCACGCCTTTCAACGACAGCACGTTGGGCACCTTGCCGCGCGACAGCACATTCATGTTGAGCGGGAAACGGCTCTCGAGCTCGGTCAGCTTGAACAGCGATTCCATCAGGATGCCGGGGTCGACGGAACGGCTCTTGGGCACCAGAACGACGCGGATGTCCTCGGCACTTTCGTCCCTGATATCCTCGAGCAGCGGCAGCTTGCGGGCCATCAACAGCTCGGCGATCTTCTCGATCAGCCGCGCCTTCTGCACGCCATAGGGGATTTCGGTGACGACGATACTCCAGGTGCCCCTGCCCTGGTCCTCCTGGTTCCATTTCGACCGCACGCGAAAGCCGCCGCGGCCGGTCTCATAGGCTTCGAGGATGGAGGCGCGGCTGTCGACGATGATGCCGCCGGTCGGGAAATCCGGGCCCTGTACGAAATCCATCAGCTTCGCCACCGGCGCGTCGCGATGCTCGATCAGGTGCAGTGCGGCGTCGCAAAGCTCGGCGGCGTTGTGCGGCGGGATCGACGTCGCCATGCCGACCGCGATGCCGGACGAGCCGTTGGCCAGCAGATTCGGGAAGGCGCCGGGGAGCACGACCGGCTCCTCGTCCTCTTCATTGTAGGTCGGCCGATAGTCGACGGCATCCTCGGTGATGCCGGCAAGCAATTCGGTCGCAACGTCGGTCATGCGCGCTTCGGTGTAGCGCATGGCGGCGGCGTTATCGCCGTCGATGTTGCCGAAATTGCCCTGGCCGTCGACCAGGGGGTAGCGCATCGAAAAATCCTGCGCCAGCCGTACCAGCGCATCATAGATCGACTGGTCGCCATGCGGGTGGAACTTGCCCATCACCTCGCCGACGATACGGGCGCATTTGGCAAAACCCTGGTCGGGATTGAGGCGCAGCAGTCGCATGGCGTGCATGATACGGCGATGGACCGGCTTCAGTCCGTCGCGAACGTCGGGCAGCGCCCGGTGCATGATGGTCGACAGCGCATAGGCGAGATAACGCTCTTCCAGCGCCTTCTTCAGATCGACCGGTTCAATATGATCGCCGCCGCCATTGTCAGGCGGCAAAAGCCTTTTTCCCATGGGCTGGGACTAGCCGAGCGGGTGATTCGCGGCAAGAGGCGCGCACCGGACCGGTCGATTTGCGCACGTTTCTGCAACAGGAAACCGCAAGGTCGAGCTTGCCGGCCAACATCAATCTGTTACATGCCGCATCTATTGCGAAGCACGCTGGCGGCCCGACCTTCATGCCAAATTCACTGCATTGTCCAATAGCGTTCGGATCGGGTTTGCCTTTCACCGCGATTTTCGACCATTGTGCCGGGACACGCCTTTTTCCCGTCCAGTTCGTCACGGAATGGTGATGGCGCAAAGAATTGAAAAATAATTTCAGGACACTCTCAGGGACCTTGCGATGACAATCAACCGCTCAACTCTCCGGAAATTCGCTCTTTCGACCTTCTTGCTCACACTGCCGCTGAATGCTGCCCTTGCCCAGGACGCCGCGGTCGCGGACCGGCTGAAGGCTGCGCTCTCCGCACAGGGCGTCGACATCTCCTGGACCGGCGTGACCGGCGACAACACCAGCATGGTGCTGCAGGGCGTGTCGGTGAAACCGGCCGCGGAAAAGGAAGCGCTGACGATCGGCGACGTCAAGCTCGAGAACATCACCGAAGCCAATGGCGGCTATGATATCGGCACCGTGTCGACCTCGGCCTTCGAACACAGCAAGGACGGCGTCACCCTCGATCTCAGCCCCTTCATCATCCACGACATGACGGTGCCGGCCGATGGCTCCACCAGCCCGCTTGGCTCGCTGATGATGTATAAATCCGCTGAACTGTCGAACATGACGGTCAAGGTCGCCGACAAGACCGCATTCTCGATGGACGGCCTTGCCATCGAGATCACGCCGCCCGCCGACGGCAAGGCGATGGAATTCACCGCCAATACGGAGAAGTTCACGGCCGATCTCTCGCTGGTCGACGATCCCAAATCCAAGGAGGTCATCAACGCGCTCGGCTACCAGAACATCTCGGGCAATCTCGAAATGGCCGGCACCTGGCAGCCATCTGACGGCAAGATGGAACTGTCGAAATACGACATCTCCGTCGAGAATGCCGGCACGCTCGGCATGACCTTCGACCTCGGCGGCTACACGGTCGACTTCATCAAGTCGCTGCAGGAAATGCAGAAGAAGATGGCCGCACAGCCGGAAGGCGCCGACAATTCGGCGCAAGGCATGGCCATGCTCGGCCTGTTGCAGCAGCTTTCGTTCAACAGCGCCTCGATCCGCTTCGACGACGATTCGCTGACCGGCAAGGTGCTGGACTATGTCGGCAAGCAGCAGGGCATGTCGGCCAAGGACATCGCCAACCAGGCCAAGGCGATCGTGCCGTTCGGCATGGCGCAGCTCAACAATCCGGAACTCACGGCTCAGGTGACCGCCGCGGTCAGCAAATATCTCGACGATCCGAAGAGCCTCGAAATCTCGGCCGAGCCGCCGGCATCGGTGCCGTTCGCGCTGATCATGGCGGGCGCCATGTCGAACCCGCTGGACCTGCCGAAGACGCTCGGCGTCAGCGTCAAGGCGAACGAGGACTGATCGAAACGATCTCAGGACACGAAAAAACCGGCAGCGATGCCGGTTTTTTTGTTGCCGAATCGGAAGAACCGGTTCGTGCCAGTTCCTGAAGTGAAGCCCGAAGCTTCCGATCAGGCGTCCTTCTTGGTCGCCGCGACGCGCAGCGCCAAATCGCGAAGCTGCTGCGGGCTCGCTTCCGAGGGCGCGTTCATCAACAAATCATAGGCCTGCTGGTTCATCGGGAACATGGTGATTTCGCGCAGGTTCTTGGCGCCGACCAGAAGCATGACGACGCGGTCGACACCGGCGGCCATGCCGCCATGCGGAGGCGCGCCATACTGGAAGGCGCGATAGAGGCCGCCAAAGCGCTCCTCGACCGTGGCGCGGTCCAGCCCGACCGTCTCGAATGCCTTGACCATGGTTTCGGGCAAATGGTTGCGGATGCCGCCGCTGGCGATCTCGAAACCGTTGCATACCATGTCGTACTGGAAAGCCTTGATGCCGAGCAGGTCCTCGCCGTTCAGCGCATCGATGCCGCCCTGCGGCATTGAGAACGGATTGTGGGCGAAGTCGATCTTCTTCTCCTCCTCGTTCCATTCGAAGAACGGGAAGTCGACGATCCAGCACAGTTCGAAGCGCTCGCGATCGACAAGGTTCAGCTCCTCGCCGGCGCGCGTGCGCGCGGCGCCCGCAAAGGAGACGAACTTCTTCGGGTCGCCGGCGACGAAGAACGCAGCGTCACCGTCGGCAAGGCCGAGCTGCAAGCGGATCGCCTCGGTGCGTTCCTCGCCGATGTTCTTGGCGAGCGGGCCGGCGCCTTCGAGCTTGTCGCCCTCCTTGCGCCAGAAGATGTAGCCCAGCCCCGGCTGGCCCTCGCCTTGCGCCCAGCTGTTCATGCGATCGCAAAAGGCGCGGCTGCCGCCGGTTTTTGCCGGAATGCCCCACACCTCGGCCTTCGGGTCGTTGGCCAGGATGTTGGCGAACACCTTGAAGCCGGACTCGCGAAAATGGTCGGAGACGGCCTGCATCTCGATCGGGTTGCGCAGGTCCGGCTTGTCGGAACCGTATTTGCGCATGGCGACATCGTAAGGGATGCGCTGGAATTTCTGCGTCACCGGCTTGCCGTTGGCGAAGGTCTCGAAGACGCCGCGCATCACCGGTTCCATGGTCGACAGCACATCGTCCTGCTCGACGAAACTCATTTCGACGTCGAGCTGGTAGAATTCGCCAGGCAGACGGTCGGCGCGCGGGTCTTCGTCGCGGAAGCACGGCGCGATCTGGAAATAACGGTCGAAGCCGGACACCATGATAAGCTGCTTGTACTGCTGCGGAGCCTGCGGCAGCGCGTAGAAGGTGCCAGGATGGATGCGCGACGGCACCAGGAAGTCGCGCGCGCCTTCCGGCGACGAGGCGGTAAGGATCGGCGTCGAGAATTCGGTGAAGCCGACCTCGCCCATGCGCTTGCGCATCTCGGCGATGATTTTCGTGCGCGCCACGATGTTCCGGTGCAGCGTCTCACGGCGCAGGTCGAGGAAGCGGTATTTCAGCCTGATGTCCTCGGGGTAGTCCGGTTCGCCGAATACCGGCAGCGGCAATTCCTTGGCCGCCGACAGCACCTCGATCTCGCGGGCGAAAATCTCGATCTCACCGGTCGGCAGGTTGGCGTTCGTGGTTTCCGGCAGGCGTGCCTTGACCTCGCCGTCGACGCGGATCACCCATTCGCCGCGCAAGGTCTCGGCGACCTTGAAGGCAGGCGAATCCGGATCGGCGACGATCTGGGTCAGGCCGTAATGGTCGCGCAGATCGATGAACAGCAGGCCGCCATGGTCGCGCACGCGATGCACCCAGCCCGAAAGGCGAACGGAATTGCCGACGTCGCTCTTTCGCAACTGGGCACAGGTATGGCTGCGGTAACGGTGCATGGTCATGGATAAAAGTCCGGGATTGTGGGTTGCGGGCCAAAGCATCGCAGCCCGGCCCAAAATTTGCGCGAAAAGCGCATGAGAGGCATGGTTTGTCAAGGCAAACGGACGGAGGGGCGGTCTCTCAATTTGGAACTTCGGGTCTCAATCCATAGCCGGTCATGTGGCGGAACCGTAAACCGCCTCTCGCGTTGGCGCATGATGGAGTGAGAGGAGGCAAACATGTTTTCCTGGAAGGGCACTTGGCGCAATCAATACGGTTCGGTTGTAGTTATCGAAGACGATAGCGATGGTTTGATCCGCGGTGTCTTCAAGACAGCATTGCCCGACAGCAGCTTTTCCGGGATGGAAGTGCCTCTCCACGGGGCCGCTCATGGGGATGTGATTGGCTTTACTTCCGCGGCGTTAGGAAAAACGGGCCCGGCGGCGGTCAGCTACACCGGCATTTTTCGGGACGGCAAGATCGAGATGTTGTGGCACACAGTGGCTGGAATGGCACTTTCAGCCGATGCCGAGGGTGAGCCCGCAAAGCTGACCCAGGTTGGAACATGGCGCGCCTTCGGGACCAGCCTAGACACTTTTGAGCGCGTCGATTGAATACTCCGACCGCCGGCGAGTTCGTGCCGATCAACGCGGCCCTGATGCTGTTCTATTCCTTCGGCGCCATTGGCGGCCCGTTCGCGGCCTCGACAGCGATGCAATATTTCGGGCCAAGCGCGCTGTTTGTCTTCAGCGCCGTGGTCTAAGCGGTCTTCACCGCCGTCATCCTCTCCGGCGTGCCGGCCGGCAAGCGCAGCCGCTTCACCGCGGTGTTGCGCACCTCGACCATTTTTGCGCGGCTGGCGAGGAGAAATAGTGATCCAGACAGTCCGGAAGGGCCGTGACGGTGGCGCCACAGCTTGACGAAAGCCTTCCCGGCTGAAATCTAGGAAGACCCTACTCCTGCCAAAAGCGATTTGATGCACGTCATCACCACCCAGAAAGAACTCGAGACCGTTCTCGCCGCTTTCGAAAAGTCGGATTTCGTCACCGTCGACACCGAATTCATCCGCGAAACGACCTTCTGGCCCATCCTGTGCCTGATCCAGATGGCCGCGCCCGGCGTGACGGCGCTGATAGATCCGCTTTCACCTGATATCGACCTCGCTCCCTTCTTCAGGTTGATGGCCAACGAGGCGGTGGTCAAAGTCTTCCACGCCGCTCGGCAAGACATCGAAATCATCGTCCATCTCGGCGATCTCGTTCCGCACCCGGTGTTCGACACGCAGGTGGCGGCGATGGTCTGCGGCTTCGGCGACAGTGTTTCCTACGACCAGCTCGTGCAGCGCATCACCGGCGCACGGCTCGACAAATCGTCGCGCTTCACCGACTGGCGCCACCGCCCGCTGTCCGACAAGCAGCTCGACTATGCGCTGGCCGACGTTACCCATTTGATCGAGGTCTATCAGCACCTCAACGCCGAGCTGGCGCGGGAAAACCGCGCCCACTGGCTGAATGAGGAGATGGATGTCCTGACCTCGCGCGAGACCTACGATCCGCATCCCGAGGACGCCTGGAAGCGGCTGAAGATGCGGCTTCGCAAACCGCAGGAGCTGGCGATCGTGCAGACCGTGGCGGCATGGCGCGAACGCGAGGCGCGCGAGCGCGACGTGCCGCGCGGCCGCGTGCTCAAGGACGATGCGATCTACGAGATCGCGCAGCAAGGGCCGCGCGATGCGGCAGCCCTTGCCAAGCTGCGCACCACGCCCAAGGGCTGGGAACGCTCCTCGACGGCGACGGCACTGCTCGGCGCGGTCAACACCGCGCTCGCCCTGCCCAAGGAGCAGATGCCGAAACTGCCGAAAAGCTTCCAGCCACCCGAGGGCTCGAATGCGGCCGCGGAGCTCTTGAAAGTGCTGCTCAGGATTATCGCCGAAAAACAGGGCGTCGCCTCGAAGGTGCTGGCCTCCAGCGACGATATCGATCGCATCGCCGCCGAAGGCGAGGATGCCGATGTGCCGGCGCTGCAAGGCTGGCGGCGCGCCGTGTTCGGCGAACAGGCGCTGAAACTTGTGCGCGGCGAGATCGGCATCAAGTTCGACAATCGAAAAATAGCAGTGTTCGACCTGTAGGTTCAGCCTCTCTTCTTCCGTCGCGGGAGAAGAGAGCTGACGCCAATTCTGCTCAAATCACCCCGAGCAGGTGAAGAGCGAGCCAGATCCAGCCCAACAGGACAATAACCGCTCCAACGAAGAAAGAGCGGCTGCGCCAGCGCAGATCGTTGCTGGTCAGGTGAACCCAGGCGTGGAAGTAGCGGGTCACCACGAAAGCCCACATCAGCGCCAGTGTCAGATAGTTGACGCCATTGGTGACGTGCAGCGCCAGGCACAGCACATAGAAAAGCACCGGCAGTTCGAACTGATTGCTGAGATTGCCGGCAACGGTCGCGCAGGAGGCCGGTTCTGTCGAGCGGGCCTTGTACTGGCTCGCCTTCGCCTCGCCCGACTTGACGGCAACATATCGGCGCCGGCCCAGTACGCAATAGACGATATAGATCAGCAGCACGTGGGCGAGCACCGGCCAGAAGATCGCGGTCTGGTTCATGCAGTCGCCCCTGCCCTGTTCGGCTTCAATTCTGACGTCTTTGGCCGGCCAGCCAGAAAGCGGCAATGACGATGACCGGGACGGCGAGAAGCACGAATTTGGTGACGATGAGCGCCGAGGCGAAAGACAGCGAATCCGGGTTGGCGTAGAGGAAATCGGATAGAAGCCGCGCCACGGCGATGTTCTGGGCGTAGTCGGCGAGCGTGTAGGGCAGCACCAGGACCAGCGCGAAGATGGCCTGCATCTGAGCCGGCAACACGCGGAATTTCTTCAGGCGGCGGCCAGTTGCAAGGGTCAGGCTGACCAGCGTCAGCGACAGCAGCACCGGAAACAAAAGATCGAAGGTCAGGTAATGCCAGACCAGGATGATCTCGCTGCCGCGCCGGCCAAGCGCCGTCAGCCAGGCCATGCCTTCGTCGGGCGTGAATCCGAAATAGCGCATGTCGAGCGAGGCCAAGCCCCCGCTCAACTGGCGGAAATAGAAGAACTCCATGCCCGTCATGGCGATGAAAACCGCCGCCGAGAGAAAGCAGAGCGCCCCGACATGGCGCGACAGGCGCAGCACCATGGCGGTCAAGTTGCGCCAAAGCCCGGAAGAATCAGGCTCCGCCGGGATAGTTGGGGCTTTCGCGGGTAATCGTGACGTCATGGGCGTGGCTTTCACGAAGTCCAGCGTTGGATATGCGCACAAAAGTGGCGCGGTCGCGGAAATCGGCAAGGTCGCGGCCACCAACATAACCCATAGCGGCTTTCAGCCCGCCTGCAAGCTGGTGCAACACGCCAGACACAGGTCCTTTGTAGGGAACCTGCCCTTCAATGCCTTCCGGCACCAATTTCAGCGTGTCGCGCACCTCGGCCTGGAAGTAGCGATCGGCGGAGCCCCGCGCCATGGCGCCGACCGAGCCCATGCCGCGATAGGCCTTGAAGGAGCGGCCCTGGTGCAGATAGACCTCGCCCGGGCTTTCGTCGGTCCCGGCAAGCAGCGAGCCGATCATGGCGGCACTGGCGCCGGCGGCGAGTGCCTTGGCGAGATCGCCGGAATATTTGATGCCGCCGTCGGCGATCACCGAGGCGCCCGATTTATGCGCTGCCTCGACCGCCGACATGATGGCCGAAAGCTGGGGAACGCCGACCCCGGCCACGATGCGGGTGGTGCAGATGGAGCCCGGACCGATGCCGACCTTGACGGCGTCGGCGCCGGCGTCGATCAGCGCCCGCGTGCCTTCCGCGGTGGCGACATTGCCGGCCAGGATGCGCACGGAATTGGAAAGCTTCTTCGCCCGCGTCACCGCGTCCAGCACCCGCTGTGAGTGGCCATGCGCGGTGTCGATCACCAAAAGGTCTACGCCGGCCTCGATAAGACGCTCGGCGCGTTCGAAGCCGTCATCGCCGACGCTGGTGGCGGCGGCGGCACGCAGGCGCCCCTGCGCATCCTTGGTGGCATGCGGGTTGAGCTGCGACTTCTCGATGTCCTTGACGGTGATCAGCCCGACGCAATTGCCCGTTTTGTCGACCACCACCAGCTTCTCGATACGGTGCTGGTGCAAAAGCCGCTTGGCCTCGTCCTGGTCGACATTCTCCTTGACCGTGATCAGGTTCTCACGGGTCATCAATTCGTAGACCTTTTGCGCCGGATCGGAAGCGAAGCGCACGTCACGGTTGGTCAGGATGCCGACGAGCCGGCCGGTCTTGTGGCCGCCGGCGCCGCCATTCTCGACCACCGGAATGCCCGAAATCGAGTAGGTGCGCATCAGCGACAAGGCGTCGGCGAGCGTGGCGTCGGGACCGATCGTGACCGGGTTGACCACCATGCCGGATTCGAATTTCTTGACCTGCCGCACCTGCTCGGCCTGTTCGGCGGGCGAGAAATTGCGATGGATGACGCCGATGCCGCCGGCCTGCGCCATGGCGATGGCAAGCCTTGCCTCGGTGACCGTGTCCATCGCCGCCGACAGGATCGGCACGTTGAGGTCGATGTCGCCGGCGATGCGGGTGCGGATGTCGGTCTGGCCGGGCATCACCTCGGAATGACCGGGCTGCAAGAGCACGTCGTCAAAGGTCAGCGCCAGTGCGCCGGTGGAGGTTTCGATGATTTTTGCCATGGCCAGCCCTTTGAATGCAGAAAAAGCGCTGGACCGGAATGGACAGCGCCGACTCGTTATTCCCTTTCAGGATTGGCGGTGGCTGGTAACACGTCGCGGCGGCGTTGAAAAGCCGATCGTTGAGTGGGCGTTAAGGATCGGTTCAGTGTCGACAGGGTCGCGGGACCGATCCAACTTCCTGTTTCTACGCAGTTCCAGACGGAAAAACCGTTTCACACTTTGCCTGGAGCCTAGTCCGCGCCCAGCAGGGTATCGAGCAATTCATGACGTGGCGATGCGAAAGGATTGACAACGGTTACGCCACCCCAGGTGAAGCCATGTTGCAGATCTTCCGACAGGAGCAGCCGGCAACTCGATTGGGAGGCAGCTGATAGGATGACCGCATCCCAGATACAGAAATGGTGGTCGGCCCCAAGATCGACCGCCTTCATCATGACCTCGGGCGACGTTCCAGCAACCGGGAAGGCGTCGCGCCAGCCCAGGAGTGCATCCCGAGCTTCCTGCGAAGATCGTCCAGCCTTGCGAACAAGCACCTTGAACAGTTCGCCAAGCACTTGAACCGGAATGACAGCTGCCTCTTGCGGAACGTTGCGCAGCAACTCCAGAACAGCGTCACGCTTGTCGGCGTTGTTCACGCCTTCTGCATAAGCAAGGATGTTGGTGTCGAGCGCGACCTTCACCGGTCGTAAAGCTCGTCGCGGGTCCATTGCCCGGCGTCGACGACAGGCTGCCGCTCAAGCCGTGACAGCAGCGCGGTGCGCGAGCGCGAGGCCACCTGGCCGCGATTGTCCGTGGGCACGATCCGCGCAACTGGCCGCCCGTGACTGGTCACCACAAAGCTCCGCCCTTCCCGCACACCACGAAGAATGAGCGAAAATTTTCGATTGGCGTCGGCGGCTGAAACGGATTCGTCCATGATTGCATCAAAGTAGTTATTTTAACTAGAATAGCTATAGCTTGGCTCCTTGGCAAGCTATCTCTGATCGCTGCCCAGGCCCTCCGCGGCGTCGAAGTCGCACAAAAGTGACAGCAAATTAATGCGACATCGGCCCAAAGGCATGATAACCGCCCATTGTATCGGCATGCCCCCGGCCGGCAGGCAATTTCGACCAATTCGGACGCGTTCGTTGAACCGCACCATCCCGCTTATCCTTGCGGTCGCTCTCTTCATGGAAAACATGGATTCGACCGTCATCGCAACGTCGCTCCCGGCGATCGCCACCGACATTCATACCAGCCCTATCGCGCTGAAACTGGCGCTGACGGCCTATCTGGTGTCGCTGGCGATCTTCATTCCGATCAGCGGCTGGATGGCCGATCGCTTCGGCGCCAAGAACATCTTTCGTGCCGCGATCGCGGTGTTCATTGCCGGTTCGGTCGCCTGTGCGCTCTCCGGTTCCCTGCCGGCCTTCGTGGTGTCTCGCTTCCTGCAAGGCATCGGCGGCGCCATGATGACCCCGGTCGGACGCCTGGTTCTGGTTCGTGCCACGCCCAAAAGCGAACTGGTCGCCGCCATGTCCTGGCTGACCGTTCCCGCGCTGGTCGGGCCGCTGGTGGGCCCGCCGATCGGCGGCTTCATCACCACCTATTTCACCTGGCACTGGATTTTCCTGATCAACGTGCCGATCGGCCTGATCGGCATCTGGCTGGCCACCCGCTTCCTGCCGGAAACTGGATCGATGGAGACGCCGCCGCTCGATTTCGTCGGCTTCGTGCTGAGCGGGGTGGCCGCATCCGGCGTCGTCTTCGGCCTGTCGGTGGTCAGCCTGCCTTATCTGCCGCCGGCGACCGGCTTCATCACGATCGCCGTGGGGCTGCTGTCGGGCGCGCTCTACCTGATGCATGCGCGCCGCGCCAGGAATCCGCTGCTCGCGCTTGAGTTGTTCCGCAACCAGGTGTTCCGCTCGTCGGTGCTCGGCGGCAGCCTGTTCCGCATCGGCATCGGCGCGGTGCCGTTCCTATTGCCGCTGATGTTCCAGATCGGCTTCGGGCTGACCCCGTTCCAGTCCGGCATGATCACCTTCGTCTCGGCGATCGGCGCCATCGGCATGAAATTCGTCACCGCGCTGATCTTCCGCGTTGTCGGCTTCCGCCGCGTGCTGATCCTGGGCTCGCTTGTCGCCGCCGCATCGATCGCCATCTATGGTCTCTTCACCCCAGAGACGCCCTATGCGTTGATGCTGGCCATATTGCTGGTCGGCGGCTTCATCCGCTCGATGTTCTTCACCGGTATCAACGCACTCTCCTATGCCGAGGTGTCGGCCGAGGATACCAGCAAGGCGACGCCGATCACGGCGGTATTCCAGCAACTCCCGATCGCGCTCGGCGTGGCGCTCGCCGGCGGCGTTCTGGAAGTCTCGACCTCCATCCATGGCGGACCGCTGACGCTGGGCGACTTCCATATCGCCTTCTTCATCGTGGCGGCGGTATCGGCGGCGGCATCGCTGTCGTTCATGCGGCTGGCACCCGATGCCGGCAATGCCGTCTCCGGCCATGGCCGGCTGACAACGCCCAAGACACTGGAACAGGTGAGATCGCCGGGAGAGTGAGGCTCTCTCCCTTCTCTCCTTCTTGTGGCAGAAGGGGAGGCGTTACTCCCTGCTCGGCTCTCGCCCCTTGAAGTCCTTGGCCAACAGATAAAGCTCCACCGACTCATCGCGCGATGCCGGTGGCTTGACGTGGTGGACGGAGCGGAAATTCTTCTTGAGCATGGAGAGCAGCTCGTTCTCGGCGCCGCCCTGAAAAGTCTTGGCCAGGAAATGGCCGCCGGGCTTCAAGACCGACAGCGCGAAATCGGCCGCCACCTCGCACAGATGCATGGTGCGGATATGGTCGGTCCGCTTGTGGCCGGTGGTCGGTGCGGCCATGTCGGACAGCACGACATCCGGATCCCCGCCCAGCGCTTCGGAGAGCTTTTGCGGAGCCTGCGGATCGAGAAAATCCAGGAGCAGCACCGGCGCGCCAGGCACGGCGTCCATTTCGAGATAATCGATGCCGACGACATGCGGATGCTCGGCCGTCGATTTCGTGCGCGCGGCCGCGACCTGACACCAGCCGCCAGGGGCGGCACCGAGGTCGATCACCTTCATGCCGGGCTTCAAGAGGTGGTGCTTGTCATCGATCTCGATCAGCTTGTAGGCCGCGCGCGAGCGATAGCCGTCGGCTTTGGAGCGCTGGACATAGGGATCGTTGATGTGGCGCTGCAGCCAGCGGCGCGACGATTCCTTCAAGCCGCTTTTCTTCTTGATCCGCGTTTTCAGCACGCGAATGCTGGCGGACCCTGGTTTTTCCGGTTTCTTGGTCATTGCCTGATTTCTTGTTTGAGCATGATCATGCCCTAGCACGCCCATCGTTGCGCCAGACGCCGTCATCGGCCATCAGTTCGCTCAATATGCCCTCGCGCAGGCCCCGGTCGGCGACGCGTAGCCGCTCCGAGGGCCAGACGGCGCGGATCGCCTCGAGGATAGCACAACCGGCCAGCACGAGATCGGCGCGGTCAGCACCGATGCAGGGATTGGCGCAGCGCTGCTGGAAATCCCAGCCGACCAGCCTCTCCACCATGCGGTCGACGCTGTCGCGGTCCATCCACAGGCCGTCGACCCTGCGGCGGTCGTAGCGTTCGAGGTCGAGATGGACGCCGGCCAGCGTCGTCACCGTCCCCGAAGTGCCCAACAGATGAAAATTCGGGCTGGCCTTGAGATGGCTCAACCGATCGCGGCCGTCGAAAGCGGCCAGCCTGCCGGCGACGTCGTCGACCATGGCGGTGAAGATCTCCCGCGTTACGGTGCGGCCGCCAAAGCGTTCCGCCAATGACACGACGCCGACCGGCAGCGATGTCCACGAAACGATATGATTGGCGAGGCGTGGCGAACGGCGGCCGGTGAGATCGATCAGCGCTATCTCGGAGGAGCCGCCGCCGATGTCGAACAGGACGACGCCTTGCGTGTCGCGCTCGACCAGCGAACCGCAGCCGGAAACCGCAAGACGGGCTTCGGTCCGGCGGTCGATGATCTCGAGCTTCAGGCCGGCTTCGCGTTCGACACGATCGAGGAACTCGACGCCGTTTTCGGCGGTGCGGCAGGCTTCGGTGGCGATCAGCCTTGCCTTCCTGATCTTGCGGCCGCGCAGTTTGTCACCGCAGACCTTCAGCGCCTCAACCGCGCGGTCCATCGCCGGCTGGCCGAGCCGGCCATTGGCGGTGAGCCCCTCGCCAAGCCTGACGATGCGCGAGAAGGCATCGATGACGCGGAACTGGCCGTGACGCGTAGGGACGGCGACCAGCAGCCGGCAATTGTTGGTGCCGAGGTCCAGCGCCGCGAAGACCGGAAGCTCGTGCACCGGCGGCCTGCGGTGTCCTTGCTCGGGGCGTGGGATTGGAACGACGGGCGAGATCGCCGCAGCGGCAACAGGCTTCAGCTCTACTGCCGCGACAGCGGCCTTGCCTTGCGCCGGCGCTCGATTGTCCCCGGGGCGCGCATCGTCGCGCGCAAAAACCTTGCGCCCACGCCTTCGCTTGCGCCGTTTCTTGGGCTTGCCCTTCTGGTTGTGGGTCGCGTCGCCTGCCTGCCCATTCACGGAGCGAGGCTCCGTCGGGCGGCGTTGCTGCCAACCGGCTGTGCCCGGGCCTGACGATCCCGGGGAAGCGCTGGACGCGCCCACCTCCGGCGCGCCTCCGCCGGTGTCGCGGTCTTCCACTGTCGTTCCTTCCGGCGCCGCGCGAACCGGTGACGGACGCAGCAGGCGCTTTGGCATGTTTCAAGTTGCGGCCAGACTAACAGTGCTGTGGCCGATCACCAAGAGCCGCATGCTGAATTTTGCCGGCTGGGGCGCGAACCGCCTTTTCGTTGCCCCGCCGTAATGTACCCGCAAGGCTGGATTGATAACGCGGTGCCAGCGAAGACCGCGCCTGTCGAAGCCGATGCCCTCGCCGCTTGTCAGCGTTTTGCGCCCCGTCCAGTGCAGGCAGGTCTTGCCGGCATCAGGCGCGACAAGTGTTCGCGGTTGAATAGCCGGCTTCAATGAGGCATTTCTGAAATGAATGGGGAATGCGGGGCGGTTGGCCTCTCGACAGAAAAGGAAGCGGATACACAAGGCATGGCAGTCTGGCAATGAACTGGAAACGCTATTTCTGGCCGGTCGTCGGCATCGGCGCGGTGATCTTCTCGCTGCTGCTGCTCTGGCATGAACTGCGCGGCATCTCGCTGGATGACGTCTGGGACGGGCTGGCGGCCATTCCGGCTCGCGACTGGATACTGGCGGGCTTGAGTTCGGTCGTCGCCTATGCCGCGCTCGCCGGCTACGATCACATCGCGCTGCTGCATATCGGCAGACGAGTGTCGTGGCTGTTCGTCACGCTCTGCTCCTTCACCACCTATGCGCTGTCGCACAATATTGGCGGCTCGGTGTTTTCCGGCGCCGTCATCCGCTACCGCGCATACGGCACCAGGGGCCTGACCGGCCAGGAAGTCGGCGTATTGGTGGCGGTCTGCTGGATAACCTTCGTGCTGTCGACGATACTCGCCTCGGGCCTTGTGCTGGTGTTCGAGCCGCAGATTATCGACCGATTCTCCGGCATCGCCCATCACGGCCTGTCGGAAGCCGCAGGCATCGCGATGCTGATCCTCATCGCAGCCTATATATTCGGCAGTTGGCTGCATCTGCGCCCGTTGACGATCGGCAGCTTCCAATTGCACTATCCGGCGCTGCCGATCGTCGGACGGCAATTGCTGATCGGCCCGATCGAACTGCTCGCCGCCGCGGCGATCATCTTCTTCGCCCTGCCCGGAGTGCACAATCCAGGCTATTTCGTCGTGCTGGGCGTCTTCCTCGTCTCCTTCTCGGTCGCCCAGATCTCGCACGCGCCGGGTGGCCTCGGCGTGTTCGAGGTGGTGTTCCTGGCCGGGCTTTCCGACATGGACCCGGTCGGCGTGCTGGCGGCGCTGCTGGTGTTCCGGCTGTTTTATCTGATCATCCCGCTGTTTCTGGGCCTGGGCATCGTGCTGTTCTTCGAACGCTCGCAATTCAGCCGCAGGGAGAGCTGAGGCATCAGATCGGACTTTGCGCCCGCGTTGCGCGCGCCATATGAACTCGGCGCCTGATACCAGCGGCCGAAACGTTGCGATTGAACCGCAGAGCAGGCTTGACTATTTTCCGCTGGCGGCTACAAGGCAGCGCTCAAGCGGCTCAGCCGTTTGGCCCGCGCGGTCCATGACCGCGCCTGCTGGGGAATAGGTTAACGGTAGACCCACGGACTCTGACTCCGTTAGTCCTGGTTCGAATCCAGGTTCCCCAGCCAAACAATTTCAAGCACTTAGGTCAATTCCGGCAAGCCTCTTCGGCTTCCATGTCGCGTTTATGTCGCGTCAAGCTCCGAGCAACGACTTTTCAGCCGCCGCCAATTCCACTTGGTCGTCGGTGCCGGGGAATAAATGGCCGTAGGTGTCAGCGGTCATCACAATGCTGGAATGGCCCATACGCGCCTGTACCGTCTTGATGTCCTTTGCCTGCCCGCCCTTCTCCTTGGGATTGATCAGCCAACTGGCGTAGAAGTGGCGCAGCGCATGAAGGCCGGAGTATTTGGCCGCCATGACGGGGTTTCCATCTTTATCGACCTTGGGCTTCCCATTCTTGTCGAGCGCTTGGATAGTCAGCCCGGCCGAGATCTGCGGCGGATGCAGGCCGCGCGTCACGATGTTGGCGTGAAACTCGATATTGCCCTCACCATTCGGGAACACCAGATCGAGCTTGCACTTGGGGCATTTCAGTTTCCATTCCTTCAAGGTGTTGACGACCATGGGCGCCAGCGGAATCGTGCGCTCCTCGCCGGCCTCCGATTTCGGCAGGCCGATCGGGTCATAGCCTTCCTCGACATATTTCTTCGCATGGTAACGGTCCGCGCGCTGGCGGACGTGAAGTTCGGACGCCTTCAGATCGACATCGCTCCACCGGAGCCCGCGCAGCTCGGACGAACGAAGCCCGGTAAAGATGGCGGTGACGATCAGCGGGCGGTGCCAGCCCTTGCTGTGCTCAAGGATGAGCCGGATTTCCGCCGGGGCGGGAATGTCTATTCCGACGTTCAGCTTCCGCTTGCGATCGCCGTTCTTCTTGCGCTTGCGCCGTGTAGACATGTCATGCACCACGTTGCGGGCAACAAGGCCGCGCTCCTGAGCATCCGCCAGCAGCGAACCCAGGCTCACCGTGACGCGCTTTATCATGTCCGCGCTGCAAACCTGGCTCTTGGAGCCGTGCGGCTCGGTACGGAGCCGATCCTGAAACTGCCGAACCACTGGAATGCTGAGCTTCGACAGGCGCAGATTGCCGATGAACGGCACTATATGTTCGTTGAGGTGCTGGCGGCGCTGGTCGAGTGTCGAACGCATCAGCCCGGCCACCACGCCATCCTCAATCCAGTATGCGCCCGCCTCCCCTACGGAGACCGTTGCGCGGTCCGCGACATGCGCCCCCTCGTCCACCGCCACACTTGTCTTCGCCGCCCAAGCGTCGGCGTCCTTCTTCTTGTCGAAGGTCTTCAGCCGGCGGGTGCCATTGCCGTCAGCATAGTCAACGATCCAGGCCTCTTTCTCGACGCCCTTGGCGGTGGTCCACTTGCGCTTGCGTACCGACATAAATCCCTCCGTAGCAGCCGGCATCGGCTGAAATCATGTCGCATTATGTCGCAAATACTCCGCTTGTCAATCAATCGTAATCCCCAGCCTAATTTAGAAGACGCTTGCAATGAGAACAAAAGGAGACTAAACAGTTCATAGCCGATGGTTGGATGACTGGTCGGCTGTACGAGCCGGATAGCTCAAGCCTGTTGGACAGGCGCGCGGGATGGATGTCCCACCGATCTTCCGGCTCACAATTTCTCAGATTTGGTGAAGACAAGCCGGAAGCAAGCGTTAACCCGCGCTGCGCCGGCTATTCGTGCATCGACAGCCCGACGCAAGCGCCTGCTCAAACGGAGCTTGCTGGTGAACTCGATCAACATCAATGTCGGCCTTGACCTCGTATGGGGCGCTGCCGCGATCGCGCGTGAACTTGGCCTCAAGAACGAGCGCCAGGCGTTTTACATCCTCGAAAAAGGGCTGCTGCCGGCCAAGAAGGTCGGCGCGCAGTGGGTCACCTCCCGTCATGCCATACGGACCTACTTCGCCGACCTCGTTCCGGTGGAGGCCGCGTAAATGACCGGCGAGAGAGAAATCGATCACCAGATGATGATTGCGGGGGGTGCCAATGCAGACGCCTCTTGAAATGCGAAAGCCCGCCGGCCAGGGCGAGCTTCGCGAAGTCGATATCCAAAGCAGCAAGAACCCGACAATAGCCGAAGACCTCCGTCTTAGGCAAGCGTCGCGCATCATCAAGCGCTTTCCGATCTCGGTGCCGGTGGCTCTGACTGTGGCTCGCCTCGCTTATGGGGGCGCCTCATGACCGTACGCCCCAACCTCCCAAGCATTGAGGACTTGTACATCGATGCAGCCGTCCGTCACCTGACAGCGGCGCGCGGCCACCTCCAATGCGCCGTGCTCCGCTTCGATGACGCTGGGTACGAGCATGACCCAACAGCACGGTCATACAGTTACGTCGCCAACATCGTGGCCGAGTTCCACGGCAGACCGTATCGGCCCGTGCCGCCACCTGCCCCCTCTCATATCGAGCTTGCGGCCTTGGAATACCGCCAGCAGGCGCGGAGGGGCTATTGATGGACAACATTCACCTCCTCTCCTACGCAGATATGTGCGCCATGCCGGAGCCGGAATGGCTGGTGGAAGGGCTCATCCAAAAGCGCTCGACCGCCGTCATGTTCGGCAAGAGCAACGCCTTCAAGTCCTTCCTTGCAATCGACATCGGCTTGAGCGTCGACACCGGCCAGGATTGGCACGGCAACACTGTCAGCACCGGCGGCGTTCTGTTCGTCGCCACTGAAGGAGCTAATGGTGTAGGACGGCTGCGCATCCCCGGCTGGTACGATCACCACCGTATAGACGAGGGCGATCGGCGCGCCTTCCTCTATCCGAAAGAGATCCGGCTGGACGTGGCAGACGATATCACGGGCCTGATCAACGCCATGAACATCCGCGGCAACTTCGCACTTGTTGTCATCGACATCTTCGGCGGTTCGATGGCCGGATCGGAGATCGAGGACAAGACCGCCAGGGCGTGGGTGCATGGCGTGCAGCGCATTTTGCGCGAGACAGGCGCCTCTATCCTCACCGTGGCACATACAGGCTGGCAGGACGATACCCGCGCCCGCATGCATACCCACTTTTGGGGCTCCTTCGATACGCGTCTCAAAGTCGAAGGCGACAAGGAAGCCATGACGGCAACTCTTACCGTCGAGCGCCACAAGGATGCCGACAGCAACGGCTCATGGGGCTTCAGGATGGTTCAGTCCAATGGGTCGCTGATTGCCGAGTTGGACGCATCTGTCAGCACCGGCGGCAGCAAGAAGAGAACGCTGTCCGCCGGCAACAAGTCCGCTCTCAATGCTCTCGATGACGCCCTACAGGAGCATGGCGTTCGGAAGCTTGGAACGGATTGGCCGCCCTGCAATGTGGTCCAGATCGATCAATGGCGTAGGCACTGTTACCTGCACTCGCCGGAGGACAAGGCGAATACCAAGCTCGTGGCTTTCAACCGTGCCAGGAAAGCCCTGCATGATGGCGGCCACATCCAGTTCTATGACGACCATGTGTGGAGATGCTTCGGGTAGCGGCGGAGCGTGACATCCTGACACCCTTATAAGGGGGTGTCATGTCATGTCACGTTCTACTCCACCGTGACGCACCGTGACATGTCAGGCTTTGTCACGCTTGTCATGGCAATGAACGGGCTGAGAACATACCCCTCACAAAGCCCCAGACAGCGCCGCCGGCCTCCGGCTCTTTGTCGCCGGTATCAATTGCCCTTTCGACAGTTGAACGACGTGCGGATTGTATATCCGCTATTCATCTAGTAAGGTGCTGTTATTCAACGCTAATTTCATGCGTGTTGCGTGTATGTCGCGTCGGTGATATTGTCTGATTAACTGATTTGGAGTTAATCCAATTGCTCGCTGAAACCGCCCACATGGAAGCCGAAAGCCAGCCAGTTACCCCGGCAAAGGGTGGTGGCAAGGCCCGGTTGCGCACGCTGGACGATCTCGACCGCAGGACCAAAGCGGCACAGGCCACGTTCGAACTACGGGACCAGCTCGCCACCGACTTGGGCGGCATGGAACAACTGTCGGCAATGGAACGCGAGATCGTCGACGGTGCTGCGCTATTGGGTGCGATGATCAAGGATGCTGGCGCAACCTATCTCTCCGGTGATCCGGTGGATCTCGGGGAGTTCATGGCGCTGACCAATGCGCAGCGCCGGTTGCTGGCCGATGTCGGCTTGCAGCGCCGCGCACGCGACATCACCCCGAGCTTGCAGGACATCATCTCGGGGCGTGCCGCATGAACATCCTGGAGGCCTGCCAGAGTCCGCTGCTCTTCGCGCCATGGTTCAAGAAGCGTGACACCTACGAGGCATGGTTTGCCTTCCTGGCTGCTCTGTTCGGCCTGCCGCTGACCGATGAGCAACTGGCGCTCTACAAACACCATACCGGCCGCGATGAGGCACCTACGGAGGCCAACAACGAGGCCTGGCTTGTTACCGGGCGCCGTGGTGGCAAGTCGTTCATCATGGCCCTGGTTGCCGTCTTCCTGACCTGCTTCTTTGAATATCGGCAGTACCTTGCCCCAGGTGAGCGAGCCACGGTCCTGGTGCTTGCGGCCGATCGCAGGCAGGCACGTGTCATCATTCGATACATCAAGGCGATGCTGACCCGCATTCCAAGCCTGAAGCTCATGATTGAACGTGAGACGGCCGACGCCTTCGACCTCACAAACTCCGTCACCATCGAAGTAGGCACGGCATCGTTCCGCTCGACCCGTGGCTACACCTATGCGGCTGTCCTGGCCGATGAGATCGCTTTCTGGCGCACCGACGACGCTGCCGAGCCTGACTATGCCATTCTCGACGCCATACGGCCCGGCATGGCCACGATCCCGAACGCGATGCTGATCTGTGCCTCGTCCCCTTATGCCCGCCGGGGCGCCTTGTGGGACGCGTACAAGCGGCATTGGGGCAAGGCTGGAACACCGCTGGTCTGGAAGGCCACCACGCGTGAGATGAACCCGACTGTTCGCCAGTCAGTGGTCGATGCTGCGCTGGAGCGTGATCATTCGGCGGCATCGGCGGAATGGCTTGCGGAATGGCGTTCGGACATCGAGGCTTTCGTCACTCGCGAAGTGGTTGAGGCTTGCGTCACCGTCAACGTTACGGAGCGTCCCAGGGCGGATGGTGTTGGCTACTTCGCCTTTGTCGATCCTTCGGGCGGCAGCAATGATTCGATGACCCTTGCCATTGGCCACAAGGAAGGCCGCAGGGTGGTTCTGGATGCTTACAGGGAGCGCAAGCCACCCTTTTCCCCCGAGGCCGTGGTGGTGGACTTTGTGGCCACGCTGAAGAGCTATGGCATCTCGTCTGTCCGGGGCGATCGATACGCTGGCGAATGGCCACGCGAACAGTTTCGGAAGCTCGGCATCACCTACCAACTGGCCGAAAAGTCCCGCTCGGATCTGTACCGCGACCTTCTGCCTGCCCTGAATAGCCAGACGATAGACCTCCTGGATGTCGACAAGCTGGTGAACCAGATCGTCGGCCTGGAGCGTCGTGTTGCGCGGGGTGGCAAGGAATCGATCGATCATAGCCCGGGTGGGCACGACGACATCGCAAACGCGGTGGCGGGCGTGGCCGACATGCTGTTGCAGCAGTCACCGGCGCCGGTTGCCTACAGCGTCTCTTACCACCGTGGTTCTGAAAGCTCGCAATACTCCAGACCGGCCGGCGGGGGCGATCCTTACGGCGCTCTCGACGCCATGCTTGCGGAAGCCGCTCGACCATTTCAACGATAGAGGAAGCCCCGAATGAAACCCGATGAATTCCAGAACCAACACAATGCGGCCGGCGCCGCTTTCGCTGCGAGCCTCGCATCTCTGAAGCAGGCATATATCGAACTCTCCGCGTGGGACCGTGCCGCCAGCAATGGCAACGTTGCCAGCCTCCTGCCGCACCAGACCATCCGAAGCTTTGTAGGCTGCCCCACTCACGTCCCGGACGTGCTTCGGCATCCGCTATTCGCAGGCGACAACGGCCCGGAATGGAAGCCGGAAATCGACGCGCGCGCCGACCAACTCATCAAGGAGATGTCGAAATGAACTTCCGCACCCAGCAACTTGTGTCTCGCGTCAACAATGAGGCCCTTCGTCAGGCCGCAGCCGCTTGCCTGGATGTCGCCGACAGGTTTGGCAAACGCGCCGCTTCGATCAAAACCGATCCGAGCTTTACCGACATCGGCCGCAGCAAGACTTTGAGGGACGAGGCTGCAAAGAGCTACCTTCCCGGCCTCAAGGCCGCATTCGCCCCGATCGCCAAGGCACTGGCCGACGCCAAGACGGCACGGGCGGCCATTTCAATTCCGGCGCCGGACCCAAGCAATATCGCCGCTGCTATGGAGCGGCAGGAAATACGCGCAATGGTCAAGGCGATGAAGCCCGGCGAGCGCATGTCGTTTTTGATGGGAACGGTGGATGAGAGGATCGCGGATGCGGCCCTCTCGGCACCGGGGTGCCTGTCCGGCCTCTCGGATGAGATGTTCGGGCAGCTTCGCGATCTGGTGGTTGAGCGCCGTTTTGGCGTCCAGGTCGCCGAAATTCGTGAGGCGGAGGAAACCGCCGAAGCCGCCCAGGCGGCAATGCTTGTCGCGCAAAACGACATCAAATCGACCATAGGGCTCGATGATCGCGCTTTCGATGACTTCCACAAAAGGGCTGTGCCCACGCCATGGCTGGTGAAGGACGGCGACAGGGTGATGAAGGTCATCCCTGGCCAAGCCAGCTACCCGGCGGCGTCTGCGGACGAAATCGCGTACGGGAAATTCTACGCGAACATATCGGAATACCACGCTGACAATCCCGGCGTGAAACCGAACCTCGCTGCGGCGTAAAGGATCAGCACCAATGGAAACCGCCGGCTCCGTAACAATCCAGATCAGCGGCAATATCGCGCCGTTCGAAGCAGCTCTTGCGAAAGCGCAGCAGTTGGCGACGACGTTCGACGCCACAGTGACGGCCAAGTTGAACGGTGCCGGCTTGTCGAACGTCGTCGCCAAGATTGCCGCTGGGGTCGACACTACAAACGCATTGTTGGCCAAACTGGCGTCCACCGGCACCGCCGCAAGCGCCGCGATGGAGAAGGTCACCGCGACGACGACCGCAACGGCAGCGGCGCTAGGTAAAGTCGCGGCGGCAACGAAGGTGGCCAACGATGCCTTGCGCGGCTACACCCAGACAGAAATCGACGCTCTCAGGTCTCAGCAGACCGGATCCGAGTTCAACCGGTCGCTTATCGAGCGAGTCGGGATAACCAATACCGCGACGAAATCGGCACAGGATTCCGCAGTTGCCTTCCAGGCGTTTGGACTAACCCAGACAGAGGTCGCGCTAGGAGCTAGGGAGGTCTCCGAAGGAATACGTCTGGGCTCAACCCAAATGATGGCGCTTAGCCATTCCGCCCGTTCCGCCGCCGAAAGCCTGGTCCTCGGTGTCTCGCCGATGCAGGCGTTGACGATGCAGGCAAATCACCTTTCTTATGCCCTGAGCGGGCCTCAAGGCCTCATTGCAGCCTCTGCCGGGGTTAGGGCGGCCTTCGGTACCTGGCTCACCACCATTCCAGGCATTGTCTCAACGGCCGGCGTTGCGGCTGTTGCCGGTGTCGCTGCCTACATGGCGGCCACTCGCGAGAGCATCAAATCGACTGACGAGATTTTGCAGGGTCACAAAGCGCTGCTTGACGAGGTTGCCAACACTTATCCTCACCTCACTTCGGAATTGAAGAAATACGAAGCCGAAGCCGCCAAGCTGCCGCATTCTGTTGTCGCCGCAGATGCGCAGCAGCAGATCAAGGACACTCAGGCCGCTTTGGCTACGTCCCTTGACCACCTCAAGGTTGATCTTCGCGACCTAGCCCGCGTGCCCGATGTCGTCGGATCTGCTGGCGCCGAGGCTTTCGGCCACCTTGCCGACGTGATCGACACGGGAAATGTGAGCGTCGAAAAGCTGGTGGGCTCGATCGGCGATCTACGCCTCAACCCAGAGCTCACGCCTGATGCCAGGCACTTCGCGGATGGCCTCCAGCTCGCCGCCAATGAGGTTCAACGGCTTTCGGACACGCTGCACAAAGACCAGGGATTGCAGGCCGTCAATGAAGCGGGTGGCAAGGCGCAAAAGACGCTTGCCGAAGTCGCGGCCGGATTCAAGGACATGGGCAGCAAGGCGGGCACTGCCGATGCGACCATCGCCAAATTGTTTGGCACTTTGCAGTCTGGCGGTGATGCACGGTTTGGCGTCAGCAAGGCGGCCAATTCGTTTCAGGGCTTGCTCGGCCAATTCCAACAAGCTGACGCGGCCATTCAGGAGGCGCGGCGTAACCAGTTGCAGAGCGTCGAAGAGCTTAGCCAGCAGTTCCGCACGACGACGAACGAAGTCGAGGTGCTGAAGAACGCTATCGCCACATCTGCCGGCAAAGACAACATCGATGCCTTCTTTGGCAACACGTCAAACATCAAAGACGCAAGCGCCGACATCGCCAACGCGACATCGACCGTCGCCAAACTTTTCGACGCGATGAAAAGCGGCAACGCAAGCGTCAACGCTGTGCATGATGGCCTTGAAATGGTCCGTCAAACCCTGGTCGCCGATGGGTTCGGTGTTGACGCCGTCAACAAGTTTGTCGATGGCCTTGTCCGTACGCGCATGCAACTGGATGCCGACGTTGCCGGCGCCAAGCAGCTCGACAGCACAATCCAGGCGATCAGGAATCGCACCGTCACGATCACTGTTCAGACCAGGCAGATCGGCAGCGGCGAGCAATCGCTTTACGATGTAGGCGGCAGCTCGATTGGCGTCACCCGCTATGGCGGCAATGGCGCCGGCCCGTCGATAACTGGATACTCGGTCGGTTCAAACAATGGCGGCGCCGAAGCGGCCGGGTATGGCTCAAGCTACGGCGTCACCGGCGGTTCCAGCACGGTTGGCGTCACCCGGTTTGGCGGAACGCGCGCCGCTGGCGGGCCTATGTCTTCCGGCCTGCCTTATTGGGTAGGCGAGCACGGCCCTGAACTGGTGGTGCCATCCTCGGCCGGCTCCGTCATCCCGAATTCACAGTCGCTTGCTCTGGCGCAATCGGCTTTCACCGGCAGCCAGCCTACGGCCAATGATAACCGTGCCTGGACCGTCTGGATGAACATCGAGGCGAACACGCGCAAGACCGCGCAATTGCTCGATGACCTGAAGACGACGGGAAGCTTCAGTGGCTCCGGCAGTTCGTCAAGCACCGGAACCTCGTCGTCCACGTCCAGTGTCGATCCGGAGACGGCGCAATTCCTCAGTGTCCTAGCACAGGTGAAATCCAACTTCCGCGCGGCCGGCATCGTCGGTGGAGGAAACATCGGTTACGGCTCCACCGGCCTTGGTGCCACGCCGGAGCAGATCGCCCGCGCCATCATCTCAGGCGGCCAGTCCCCGCTAGGCTATCCGAGCGGTGGTTCCTCCATCGGCTCTGCTCCTACGGCCTTGCGTGGTGGTGACCCATACAACGCCATGCTCAACGGCCTCAGCCCAAGTTCGCCCGGCTATGCCGCAGCGTATGCACAGGCGCTAGCCGCGTCGAACAAGGCGCACGGCTTTGCCACTGGCGGAATGATCGGTGCTGGCGACACCCAGCAGGTTCAGCTTTTCAAGAGCCCTGATGAAGTTGTTGCCATCTTCACGCCGCAACAGGTGAAGGCGCTGCGCGGCGAAAACGAGAGCCAGGCGCAAGCCAGTTCGAGAGACGGGAGGCCAATTTCGATCTCGATCCCGGTCACCATTCAGTCAGGCGCCCAAGTGTCCAAGGACAGCATTGCCGAGATGCGCCGGCAATTGTCGCTGGCGGGTAGAGACATGGTGAGGTCGATCTATGGTCGATAAATCTTGGGCGACCTCGCAGCCACCCATCTATTTCGTAAGGACCACTGGCGGCTGCCTTAGTCCGATCTTCCCCGAGGGTTCACTTCACACTGTATCAGCGCACCACAAGCCCATAGTGGGCGACCTCGTGGCGGTCTGGTTTCGACCGAACTTTGGCCGGGACGAGGTATGCCTTGTCAAGATTTTGCAGGGTGATCACGCCAGCACGATCACGTTGCTGATGCTCAAGCCACTGACACTCCTAACAGTGGCCCGAAGCGACGTTCTCGCGATGCACAAGATTTTCGCGACGCGAGAGCCCAATGGAGAGAGCCACTGGGTAAGTGCAATCTTGCGCTCCCGGATGCTAGAATTTCTGCAATGCGAAGGTAGCGCCTGATGGCATCGGCGGATTGGTTCGCGACACCGAACCGTTCAAATGTCGGCGTTGGCCTGACTTTTGGCGGCAACCAGGATGTCTCAACGAAGCCGGTCGAACCGGTATCTGCTGACACACCCTTTACCGTAAGCAAGGTGCTTGGCCGCCCAATCCCGATCGTTATCGGAACCTACAAGGTCGAAGGGATTCCGGTGATCGGTGGCGCGGCGAATGCGCCGGTCGTTTCCGGCACCCAGCAAATACCAGACCCTAACCAAAGCCTGTTCAATTTCGGCGGGGCACCCCAGACCATCACGGTTCCGCTGACAACCACTCAACAGGTCGCCAAGCTGGGCTATCTGCTGGCCTTCGATCCATTCGGGCTTGGATATCAACTGATTCGACTTGAGGTCGATAACAAGGTCGTCTTCGATGCTGAACGCGGTATCGGTGCATCGGTCCCTTTCCGCTTTTACGGCGGAAATCATACCGAAGTCGATCCTATCGCGACTGCTGTCATCGGCGAGAACGCCGGGGCATGGAAACACTACGCCATGGTGTACCTGGACGGCTACCCGGCGACGAGCGAACCAAAGGTAAGAGCCGTCATTTCCAACGCGGCTTCGGAAGGTGGTGGTAGTCACGAGATTGCCTGGATCACCAATGACGTGGTCAGGCTAGGGAATAGCAGCTTCTTGTCTGATGACACCCCGAGTGCCGCCTACGACATCGCCGATGGGATCATCTATCAGGCCTTGACGAGCTATCAGGTGCCAAGCCTGACACAGGTCTACCTCGCCGCGCTTGATGTCCAGACTCACGTCGAGCTCTACCGCGTACCGCTGGCCGACAGCCAGGCCTACGTCAACGGCACCGTACAGCCGCGCGCGATGCCGGGATCTGGCTACATCCTCGTTAGGATGGCGAACGGCTCTGCTGACCGCCCGCTGCGCGTCTACAACGCCGCGACGGGAGCCGTCGTTGCCGAATGGAACGAGGACGCGGCCACGGATTCAATCAACTGGCTTTCGCCGATGCAGTTCGGGGCAAAGTGGGTTTCGATAGGTTCCGATCTCAATGGCAGCGGCGGATTTCTCGCCGGCCAAGCGGTGATCGATCTGGCGTTCTCGACGCTTACCGTGACGCGCGACACCATCAACATCAGCGACGCGATCCAGTGTCGTGGCCGCACGCTCGTCGGCTCGATTTCATACTTTGGCTTCGATGCTTCCGGGACCGACGGAATTTATGAATATCAGTTCGACGGCGATGTCTGGACCCATGCACTAGCCTACGCGCAGGCCGGCACGATCAATGGCATCCATTACGACCCGCAAACCGGCTATCTCGTGGTCTCGGAAATTGAGAGCAGCGTTTCGTATATCCGACTGGTGAACCCCGAGACCGCGACTGTCGTCAGCCAGTTCACGCTTCCAAAGCAGCTTTTCACTCTCGACGGCGGACAGTCGTCTCAGGGACGCGTTTTCCCTAAGCCAGGCTTTGCGCTGTTCCAGGCTATCGACGGCGCCGAGGTGTGGCTCGTCAACATCACGGCGGGCACAGCAAGTCTCATGGCGAATGTCACCGACATCACGGGGCAGTCAGCCAGCTATGCCGTTTACGATATGTTGCGGCTTTCCATCTTCAACGGCTTCGGCGACGATCACTGGACCGACTACAATCTGCCGAACACAATCCCCGACCAGGTTTCGTTGCGGTGGATGATGACAAAGATCGCATCTCTCGGCGCCTACCCAACTGACAAACTCATCTTCGCCGGTCCCGAATGGGGGGACGGCGCTGGCCCAGGCGACGGCGGCGGGGGCGGCTGGGGCGATCCGCTGCCTGATGGCTCGATCGCATCCCTCGATTTCGTCGGCGGGTCCTACTACGCCGGCGGCTCTACCCGAGCCGTTGCCGACCTCCTTGGCGGCGGCTTTGATCCCACGTCGATCTCCGGGTCCGGAATGTATGTCGACAACAGCAATGCTAATCGACCAAACGCGATCGGCGCATTGGCTTCAGACATCGCAACGGGCCTGGCTGTCGGCTGCACCATCGTATTCGAGGTCGACCACGTTTCCGACCCCTACGGCTTCCTGATGTGCATCATGGATGCGGTGGCACGTTCGATGATGACCAACTACGTCAACATCGGCCATAACAACATCCTGGAGGATCAGACCGATATCTGGTTCCATGGGGAGGTCACTTATAGCGGGACCGGCCTTCACAAATCGGCCTTCACGCTCGGCCGCCACAATGCCGGCGCCTACGATTATTCCGTCTCGGTAGACGGCGCTGCGGCGGTAACGCAGACGGTCGCCTATGCACCGTTTTCGCCAGTAAACACCATCACCATCGGTCACGACGGCGACGACACGTTCGTCCTGGACGACGGCTACATCCGCTCGATCAAGCTCTACCCGGCCAAAGATCCGGCCGATCTGCCGGCATTGACCGCGCCTTAATTGTTGCGATCACGTCGGCCGCGTCTCTGCCACCTGCACCCGATATCTTTGCAATATCTCCCTCTTGGCAATTGCCAGCGCTGATCGACCCCAATGCGAGCATTTCGCATGATCGGTCCGCGGCTGCTGCGACGCCGCAAAATACAGCCAGCGTCGCTACTGTGCATAGGAAGCGCTGCATTCCCCATCTCCCCAAGTCATGCCCGGCTGAATACTTGCGCAACTATCGCGCGCGCGCAAGCTACGCCTTTCGCAGCCTTACGCCAGCGCCGCCACCATTCTCTGGAATGAACTCGACGCCTGCCGCGATCAGCGTCTCTTGTAGGCGTCCCAGTGTCGTGGCGTAGGGCGCTCGCTTTCCAGCTTCGAAGTCTGCGATTGTCGCGCGACCGACCTCGGCTTTCTCAGCAAGGTCCTGTTGCGACCATCCTATGAGGCCCCTTGCAGCCCTCAATTGTCCTGCGGTTACGGTCATTCTGCTCCAACTTCATTCAAATTGTATTGACTTGTCGCGGAAGTCATTTAATTTGCATGACGTTACAACATCACCGCTCAAGGAGCAACTACCATGCCGAACACCCATGTTCCGGCTGCCGGCGAAGCTATGCCTGCTGTCGAGGGAATGCAGATCATCACCGGGCGGTTTTCCCGCCGCGCCATGCTCATTGGCGCAATAGCCTCTCTGCCGGCTCTGGGAGGCGCTGCTACAGCGCCAATGACACGGGCCGTAACGATGCTCGCCGATAAGCCGAGGCGTCGTAGCCCACGGCTGGCGAGGATCGAAGCGCTGTTGGACACGCTCCCGCCTGAGGAGGCCGAACGCCACCGGGCAATGTTCATCGACATCCTGGAACGCGTCGTGCAGATGCAAAAGGACGGTGCCGACGACGCGACGATCCGGGGTTTCATTTCGAGCCTGTCCCGGCGGGAGAAGGCAGCATGAACGCGAGTGAAATGGAAATTCTGTGGCTCGTGCGCCGTCTCTCCCCGGAAAAGCGGCGCGCATTCATCCAGATGCTTCACCTGCTAGTGCCGGTGCAGTCATGAACGCGCCAGTCGGAACACTGAAGCCGTACGGCATCCCTGACGGCCTAGATCCTCGTGCATGGCGGAAGGCAATCCAGGCGCGCGTCAATGAGCTTCTCGACCAGTCGATGGCCTTGATCACCGCGCTCGACGTGATGGAAGCGGATTGCGACCTGGAGCCTAGCGGCGATGAGCTAGACGCCTCCGCTACGCACGGCTGGGCCAAAGGAGGCGATTGGAACGAGGACTCAGAGCAGGAAGACAGCGGCTTCGGCGATCAGGACGGCATGAACGAGGACTGCACGGGCGAGCCGTCGCTTGGCTGGACGGTGGCCACGAACCAAGATCACGCCATGACGAGATCCGCCGGCTGGGCGCTTGACGACGGGGAGCAGGATGCCGGCGACATGCCGGAAGGGCCTCCACACGATTAACCGGAAACCGGTTCACGGTAAGGCCCGGCGGCTTCGGCTTCCGGGCCTTTTCTATGTCGCGTCCATGTCGCACGGAGTTGCCGCTAGCCAGTGAAAACCGTTGGAAATCAATGGTAGTCAGTTGCAACATGTGGCGAGCCGCCTAAGCGCCGACTGGCAGCGCAACGCGTTGATATTGCTGTCTTAAATCAAATATTATGTCGCTTAAGCCCACGGACTCTGACTCCGTTAGTCCTGGTTCGAATCCAGGTTCCCCAGCCAAACTGGATGCCCTGCGGATAACTTGTTGCCACGAGCTTCTTCTGCTGCTGCAGCCGCCGTTTCCGCAAGTCAATCAAACGGTTGCCTGAAGGCGGCACAGACTTCGCCGCGATCCCATTCGCAGCACCAGATGTAGGAGCTTCTCGTTAGGAGGCTGCCGGACGAACAGTCGGCTGGCTTCGCGACCCAGTCCAGGAGCCAAACGCCGTCGTCCATGGATGATTCTTCACCTTGCCCATAAACGTCGGCCACTTGATCGCGGCAGACGCACACGCGCCGGCCCTTGCAATCAGCGGTGCCATCACCAGTTTCGGGCCGATGGCGGCGACACCACTATCGGTGCGATCGCAGGAGCGATCAAACGACGAACACGTCGTGATAGGTCAGGGCCGCCCCGGGCTCCAGATGGGCAATTTCCACCTGCGGGGTCGATTTCGAGCCGTCGGGATCATAGGACAGAACGCCCGTGGCCCGGTCGTAGAGCAGGTAATCGTTGCTGTGGGCGGCGTGTTCTTGCAACTCGAAATACGACGAGTTCACCTGTGTCGGGCTGGACAAGGAACCGGGGCCGAGCTTGGTGAAGACGGCACTGTCGAGATAAAGCGCGTCATGTTCCGCGTCGAAGTCGGTGATTGTGTCGACGTTGCCGGGGCCATAGGCCGTGTCAAACACGAAGGTGTCCTCGCCCCTGCCACCGGTCAGCACGTCGTTGCCACCCAGGCCCCGCAGTGTATCGTTGCCAGCCTGGCCATCATAGGTATTGGCCGCGCCAGTGCCTACAAATGTATCGTTCCCCGCCGTTCCGTGGGTCGGGTCGGTCGGAGGTGGCGGTGTTGGGTCGGTCGGAGGTGGCGGTGTTGGGTCGGTCGGCGGGGTCAGTATCGGGTCGGTCCCGTCATGGGCTGCGTGCCAGGCTGCCTTGGCGTGGTCCCAATAGTCGCGGGCGGCCTGGCCCTGAAGGACCGTCCAGCCGGCGGGCGGCTTTGGATAATCCGCCGGCAGCGGCGTGTCGGAGAGGTTGAGATAGTAATTGCCGTGCGACTCGACCGTCTTATCCCAGGCGTGCTGCAGCCGCCCCTGGCCGTTGTGGTGAACGTCGGTGATCGCCACCACGCAGTCGACAAAGTGCAGGCTGGGCGAGATATCGTTGGCGCCTGTGCCGTCGGCGAGTTTGAATGGCGAACCGTGGGTGATCACGCCTTTGCGAAGGTACTCTCCCATGCCCAGAAGCATGCCATCCATGACGACCGAGTTGCCAGACCCATTCACCTCACCGTCGCCAAGGCTCACTCCGGAAAACACGTGGTCGAACAGCGAATCCCGGATGGTGCCGCCGATGACGTCGTCGTCCTCGACCGCGTCGTCTCGTGAGTTGCCGACATAGCTATCCTCGATAAGAAAGGTGCCGGTGCCGCCGACGCGGATGCCATCCCAGGGCTGGGTGATCGTAAAGTCGTCGATGACAAAGCTGTGGGCTGAATTCACACGGACCGCGGCGGAGTTAACGTAGATGTTCTCCCAGTCGCCGGTTTGGGACACCGTGCCGTTGATCGTGCCGCCCAAAGCCACGAGGTTGTCACCGGGGTTGACGACCGCGAAGGGATAGAGGTTGGTGGGGCTTCCCTGATTGGCAACGATCCACGAGGCGCTGGTGGCATCGATTGTGGTGTCGGCGGGCAGGTTGGATGCCTTGTATTGGCGGTAGCCATAGTCGTCGGTCAAGACAATGGTGTTCGTACTGGCCATGTTCGGCCACCTTTCACACCCCGCCCTTTTTTCTGCCCAAACGCCTGAAGCCAGAAAGGCCTGCACCTACCAGAGCCCCGTTAACCATATCGTGCAAATCACAAAATGTAAAAATATAGGACGTCCCTCGCAAAAAAAGCTGTCGCGTAGCGATTTCAGCGGGGCCCGACGTCCTATATGCCTATATGCTTGGCGCATTAGCACGGGAGAAAGGTGTGTCCCGAGAGCGTGACGCGCATATGTGGCGCGAAGCCGGGAAGCTTGCGGCGTCTGGCGACTATGAAGGATGGCTTGCCATTGAATGGGAGCTTCGTAGCAGAGGATTCTCACGCGCCAAGCTGCTGTTTGATAACGACCGGGTCCGCGAAAAATTGGATGACATCTGTAAGAAGGCACAGGAGCAACGCGCCCACGCCAACCGGACCTAAAGGCCAGAAGCGCGGCGATCTTGCCCTCCACCGATCGCATGTGGGCCTGCCATTCTTGCATAAGGCCGCCTGATGGTCACTGACACCGAGTTCATCCGCGAAAGCATCAGCCAAGGCTGCATGATGCTGGCCGATGGCGAGTTCTTCATCGACAGGTTGGTGAAGTATGTCGGCAACGGGAGGGTCCGGTGGCACGTCGAATTTCGTGGACATCGAATCGAGCTGACGACCGGCCAGTTCAAGAAGCAGCCTACGTTCCGAAGGAAGATGCTCGAACAGGCCGGCGTGCTGCCGTCTCAGCGTACCGGGGCCAATTACAGGCGATGGGCTATCGATCTGAGGAAGAACGCTATCGAGCTTCCTTGGCGCGATAGACCGGTCGATGCCGGGTTCGCCGTAGACAGGCTTGTCAGCCATGGGGGCGACCGGTGGATGGTTGAATACCAAGGCAGGGCAATCAAATTCACGACGACCAAACTGCGCAGGCAAACCAGTTTCCGCAAGAGGATGCTGCTCAAGGCCAAGGTGCTGCCGCCCCAACTGGACCCGGTTGCCTATCGAAAGTGGATGGACTGGCTGATTCAAAACGCCACGGAGGCGGCACCGCAGGCCAGCGATGCCTCGATGACCGAGAAAAGTTGGCTTGACGACCTGCGGGAGCTAGCCGGCTGGCAAAAAGAAGCGCCACCCGAAAGCGACTAACAGGGCGCCGGCCGAGCTTCCCGGGCGGTTAAATTTGCGATCATGGAATGCTGAAGGGCACCGATTCCGCAACCGTTCCATCGATGGCCAAATCAACACGATAGGTGCCCTCCGGCCATCCCGCCGTGGGTTTGGTGAGTTGTGAATCAGCCTCGTTGTTCGCTCCGACGTCGAGGTCGACCTTGTCGATAGTATAGTTTTCCGGTGCGGCGCCGTGGGAATCGACCGAGACCCAGGAGAATGTGATTTTCGATGTGGGCGCGATATCCACCAAATCGGCCGACACATAAATCACCGGTGTGTCGACAGGGAAGCTGCTCTGAGGCGTTGCCCCGTCCTTCGTCGCGGAAAGGACAATGTTATCGAAGCCGGCCGCCTGGGCCGGCAAGCTGAGGGCCGCCAAGGCGGCAATGGCAACCAGAACTGATTTCAAGACTTACTCCTCGGACTTGGTTACTGGCCCGCAAATCTGGGGGCGAATTGGCGCTAAGGGCGGATGCCTTCAGCCCAGCCATTTGTCATAGTCGGCCACCAGCAAGTGCAGTGGCTGCGTGTCTTCCTCGATATCGGCGAAACGGCCGATCGGCTCGCGGAAGACATTGTCGGTGCGATCGTCATTGACGGTCGATACCTCGCCGATCAGGACATCCTTGCCCTCGGCCCAGAAGGCGTGCCAGACGCCGGGCAAAAGCGTGACGCTCTGGCCCGGATCGAGCTTCAACAGCCCGCCCGCCGGCAGCCTGTGGATGGTTCCGTCGACCGGCACCGACACCTCGGCCTTGGGGTCGATGCCGCCATCGCGGTCATGCATGAACAGTTCGAGCACCAGGTTGCCGCCGCCGCGGTTGATGATGTCCTCGGCCTTGATGTTGTGGCGGTGCATCGGCGACATCTGCTCCTTGCGCGAGATCATGATCTTCTCGGCATAGAGCATGCCCATGCCCTTCTTCATGTCCTCATAGCGACCGTTGCGAACGGTGAACAGAAACAGGCCGAGATCGTCGAACTTGCCCTGGCCGTAGTCGGTGATGTCCCAGCCGAGCCGTGAGGTGAAGATGGCCGAGGAATCGACCTGGCGCGCCTTCATCTCTTCCGGCGACCAGTAGGCGAAGGGCGGCATGATGTAGCCGAACGAGCGGATGAAAGCGTCGGCTTCGCGGATGATATCGTTGATTGCGGAGCGTTTCATGACCATGACCCCTGGTGTCGGTTTTTCCGATAGATCGCATAGCCGAACGCCGGTGCGGTGTCGATCCATTCTGCTTATTCGAGCCTTGCGCGTTCCCGACCATGGCCCACTGATCCGGCCCGCTGGCCGCGTGACATCGCGTGCTTTCAGGCTCATAAACCTTGCGAATTTTCACAGAGATAGCCGATGCCGACCATCCATGATCTCGATACGCCGTCGATCCTCATCGACGCCGCACGCGCCGAAGCCAACATCGCCAGAGCGCAAGCCCACGCCGACAAGAACGGACTGAAACTCAGGCCGCACATCAAGACGCACAAGCTGCCTTATTGGGCGAAGAAGCAGATGGCGGCTGGCGCCGTCGGCATCACTTGCCAGAAGATCGGCGAGGCCGAGGTGATGGCCGATGCCGGGCTGACGGATATCTTTCTCCCCTACAACATCCTTGGGCGCGCCAAGCTCGAACGGCTGAAGGCGCTGCATGGTCGCGTGACGCTGTCGGTGACGGCTGACAGCGCGCAGACGCTGGAAGGGCTCGCCGCCACCTTCATCGATGCCGGGCACCCGCTCTCGGTATTGGTCGAATGCGACACCGGCATCGGACGCTGCGGCGTGCAGACGGCCAATGAAGCGGTTGCGCTGGCGAGGGTGATCGATAACGCAGGCGGCCTCGCCTTCGGCGGACTGATGACCTATCCGGCCGCCGGCCGGGCCGTGGAGGCCGAAGCCTGGCTTGCCGACGCCAAACAGGCGCTGGCCGCCTCGGGTCTCGCTTGCGAACGCATCTCCAGCGGCGGCACGCCTGACATGTGGCGTTCCGCCGATGCCTCCGTCGTCACCGAATACCGGCCCGGCACCTATATCTATCTCGACCGTTACCAGGTCGCCAAAGGCGTCGGCACAATAAACGATTGCGCGCTGACGGTGCTCGCAACCGTGGTCAGCCATCCAACAGCGACGCGCGCCATTCTCGATGCCGGCAGCAAGGCCTTGTCCAGCGACACGCTGGGGCTAAAGGATTTCGGAGAGTTGATGGGCGTGCCGGGAGCGCTGGTGACGGGCCTGAGCGAGGAGCACGGTACGGTCACGCTGTCGGGCGATGGCAAGCTGCGCATTGGCGAACGCGTGCGCGTGGTGCCGGACCATTGCTGCGTCGTCACCAACCTGTTCAACGAGGTCAATCTGATCGACGGTGAGAAGGTGCTGGAAACGCTGCCCGTGGCGGCACGCGGATTGATGGGGTGAATTTCTAGGCCGGACGCTCCGCCTGCCGCGCCGCCACCCGCCGCATGGCAATGACGCGGCGGCGCCGGATTTCGGTGCGCATGGCCATCAGATGCAGCATGAAGAAGAGCGCGGTGAAGCCGACGGCCATCACAAGCAGCGGCCAGAGCAGGCTGGGATCGATGGTCGGGCCGCCGAGCCTGAACACGGAAGCCGGCTGGTGCAGCGTGTTCCACCAGTCGACCGAGAATTTGATGATCGGGATGTTGATGAAGCCGACCAGCGTGATGATGGCGGCGGCCCAGGCGGCGCGGCTGGCATCATCCAGCGCACGGGTCAGCGCGATGATGCCGAGATACATCAGGAACAGCACGAACACCGAGGTCAGCCTTGCATCCCAGACCCACCAGGTGCCCCACATCGGCTTGCCCCAGATCGAACCCGTGATCAGCGCCAGCGCGGTGAAGACCGCACCGATGGGGGCCGCTGATTTGAGCGCGACATCGGCTAGCGGATGGCGCCAGACCAGCGTGCCGAGGGCAGACAGCGCCATCAGCGTGTAGCACATCATGGCGAGCCAGGCGAAAGGCACATGGATGTACATGATGCGAACGGTGATGCCTTGCTGGAAATCCTCGGGCGCGGTGAAGCTCATATAGAGGCCGACGGCGAGGACGAGCGCGGCGAGCGCCGCCAACCACGGTACAAGCTTGTCGGCCATCCCGACGAACCGCGTCGGATTGGCAAGATCGGCCCAGCCGCTCAGGCGTGAGGTGGTGTCACTCATGCGACTTTACATAGACCGCCGATGCGTTTGGGGCAATCGAGCGGTGGTGTCGCAGGCGTAGAAGCGTCTTCCTTCCCTCTTGTGGGGGAAGGAAGAACCGGCTCAGGCGGCCTCACCCTGTACGGAGCGGCTCAGGCGGCGGACTTCCTCGTCGTTGAGCAGGCCGCCGGCGCGCAGCAGGCTGGCGAAGCGGCCGTTGCGCAGCGACAGTTCGGCGAAGCCACCCATCTCCACCACCTTGCCTTTGTCCATGAACACGACCAGATCGGCATCGCGAACGGTGGTCAGGCGGTGGGCGATGATGAAGGTGGTGCGGTCGCGGCGCAATTCGTCGATCGCTTCCTTGACGCGGTCCTCGGTCTCGACGTCGAGCGCGCTGGTCGCTTCGTCGAGCACCAGGATCGGAGCATCCTTCAGCACGGCACGGGCGATGGCGATGCGCTGGCGCTCACCGCCAGACAGCTGGCCGCCACGTTCGCCGACCACCGTGTCGTAGCCGTTGCTCTTGGCCAGGATGAAGTCCTGCGCCGCGGCCGCGGTGGCGGCGGCATGGATTTCTTCGTTGGTCGCGTCGGCACGGCCGACCCGGATGTTGTCCTCGATCGAGCGGTTGAGAAGCCCGGCATCCTGGAACACGGTGGCGATCGAATGGCGCAGCGACTTGCGGGTCACCGTGCGGGTATCGATGCCGTCGATCAGGATACGGCCGCTGGACGGCGAGAAGACGCGCTGCAGCAAATTGATGAGCGTGGTCTTTCCCGCACCCGTCGGGCCGACGATGGCGACGGTCTGGCCTGCCTGGACCTCGAAGGACACATCGCTGACGCCCTGGCCCGAATTGGCGAACTCGAAGCTGACATCCTCGAAACGGACATGGCCGGTGACGTTGGCAAGGTCGCGCAGGCCATCCGGCTCGGCGGTATCGGCGGCCGAGTCCTCGAGCTTGTAGAAATCCTCAAGCTTGGCGCGGGCTTCCGAAATCTGAGTGGTGAAGGCCGACATCTGGTCGAGACGGGCGATCAGCATTCCGGCAAAGCCGGTGAAGGCCACCACGTCGCCGACGCGGAGCTGGCCACGGGTGACGAGATATGCGCCGATCGACAGCACGATCATCATCGAAATGGTCGAGGACAGGCGGTTCAGCGCATTGGCAATCGCCCACCAGTCGAGCACAGGATTCTGCGCGTCGAGCAGGCCCTTGACGTAACGCTTCAACGCCGCGGTCTCATGGCCGATGCGGTTGTAGCTCTGCAGCACGGCGACATTGCTGACGCTGTCGGTCACATGGGCAAACACGGTATGATAGTGACGCTCGACGGCGGTCTGCCCTGCCTTGGTGCGGCGCATGACGATACGGCCGATGCCCACGTAAAGGACGCCAAGGCCAAGCAGCACAATGGACATGCGGACGTCCATCGCAAGCGCGGTCGGCACCAGCAGCACCAGCGCGATGGCCGTCGAAAGATGCACGCGCATGAATTCGAGCCACAAGCTGAAAAGGGTTTCAACGGCGCGTAGCAGCGTGTGCAGCGAATTGGAAGTGCCGCGCTGGTGATGCCAGGCGAGCGGCATGGTGATTACGCGCTCGAAGGACTGGCACAACACTTCCGAACGACGGGCATGGGCGAAGCGATCGGCGCCACGCGCCACCAGCACGAAGGCCATGACATTGAAGAGACCGAGAGCTGCCCAAACCGCGAGCGTCGAAAACACCGGACCTTTTTCGGAAATAGCGCCGATCACCCGGCCTAAAAGGATCGGCTCAAGGATCGCGATGGCTGCAAGCGCGACGTTGGCCGCACAGATCAGCGCGACGCGCTTCTTGTCGGCAGCCAGATATCCCAGCGCTCTCCAATAGATCTGCAGAAGTGACACTTTAGCTACTCCGCCAACTTTCTATTGTGCCCAATACCAATATTGTGCACTGCACCATTTCGTAACACCTAACGGTTGATGCGTCGCAAAACAATGCCCGTCTATCGCTTCCGTTCCCGTTTAGCGAACAAAAGATGACGACGATACGAAATCTGACGTGATCACCTAACGGTTTGAGATAAAAGGTGAAATGTCAGCCTTGCGGCAAAATCGTGGCAGCAGCGGAGCACTGCCACATTTTTAATCACCGCGAGCTTGCACGGTCGGTTTCGCGCGTCTTTGGCGGACGCCCCACAGATCGCGCGCAAGTAAACAGGACGCGGCGGCGCGCGTCCCGGAGGACGCGCGCGCTTCTGACATAAACTGCTGATTTTACGCTGGTATCTTGACCACGACCTCGGTCTGGTCGCCGGCTTTGGGTTCAAAGGACGCCGCTTTTGTCTTCGATCCATTGACTTCGAGCGAGATCGTCTTGGCCTTTTTGTCGCGAACGACCTGGACCTTGATGTCGGCGCCCAGCATCTTGAGCGAAGCCTGGTAGCCATCCCAGTGGCTGGGCAGCTTCGGCCGGAATGTGATCTGCTTGCCGCGCCGTTCGATGCCCAGGATGCCTTCGACCGCCGCCCGGTAGAGCCAGCCCGCCGAGCCGGTGTACCAGGTCCAGCCGCCGCGCCCACCCTTGTCGTCCCCGGCATAGATATCGGCCGCCACTACATAGGGTTCGACGCGGTAGTGCTCGGTCGACGCCTCGTCGAGCGCGTGGTTGACCGGGTTCAGCATCGAGAAGCAGCGATAGGCTTCATCGGTCTGCCCCATCTCGGCGAGCGCAATGACGAACCAGGTGGCGGCATGGGTGTACTGGCCGCCATTCTCGCGCACGCCAGGCGGATAGCTCTTGATGTAGCCGGGATCCTTCTGCGTCTTCGAGAAGGGTGGAGTGAACAGTTTGACGATCTTGAGATGATCGTCGACGAGCAGCTTCGTCGCCTGCTGCATCGCGGTGGTCGACCGCGCCGGGTCGCCCTCGCCCGAAAGCACGCTCCAGGACTGGGCGATGGAGTCGATCTTGCACTCTTGCGATGTACGCGACCCCAAAGGCGTGCCGTCATCGAAACTGCCGCGCCGGTACCATTCGCCATCCCATGCCGTGCTTTCGAGCGCTCGCTTCAGCGCGTCGGCATGCTTTGTCCAGGCCTGTGCGCGCTTGGTGTCGCCCTCGGTCCTGGCGACCGCGGCGAAGTCGCCCAGCGTCTTCAGCAGGAACCAGCCCAGCCACACGCTCTCGCCCTTGCCGTCCTCGCCGACACGGTTCATGCCGTCGTTCCAGTCGCCGCCGAGAATCAACGGCAGGCCGGCTGGACTGCTGCGCTTGATGGCGAGGTCGAGCGCACGCGCGCAGTGGTCGTACAGCGACACCGTCTTCTTCGAGATTTCCGGGGTGAAAAAGGCGTCGTGCTCGCCTTCGCCCAGCACCTGTCCGTCGAGGAAAGGCAGTTGTTCCTTCAGGATGGTGGCGTCGCCGGTCACCAAGAGATAGCGGGCCGTGGCGTGGGCGAGCCACACCACGTCGTCGGAGATCAGGGTACGCACGCCGGCGCCGGTGCGCGGCAACCACCAATGCTGCACGTCGCCTTCCGGGAACTGCCGCCGCGCGGCGTTGAGGATCTGGTCGCGCGCCAGCGTGGGATCATGCGCCAGCAAGGCGAGTGTGTCCTGCAACTGGTCGCGGAAGCCGAAGGCGCCGCTTGCCTGATAGAAAGCCGAGCGGGCGCGGATGCGGCAGGCAAGGCTCTGATAAGGCAGCCAGTGATTGACCATGGCATCGAGCGCCTTGTCGGGCGTCTCGACCTGGATGGTGTCGAGGAAGGCGCGCCATTCGCGCTCATTGTCGGCCAGGCGCTGGTCGAAATCCTTGCCCCGGTGCTTCTGCACCAGCGCGCTCGCCTGCGCCGAAGACTCGGCATCGCCAAGCAGCCAGATGAGCGTGACGTCGCCGCCAGCCTGAATCTCGATGTCGCGGGCGATCGCCGCGCAAGGATCATCTCCTGCCTCGACGCGGCCTGAGAGGGCCGCGCCGCTCAGCACCGCCTGCGGCAACTCGCTGGACCCGTGCCGGCCGAGGAACTCGGCCCGGTCTGATGTCACCGAGTGGACGCCGGTGTCGGCGGCGAGGAAGGCCACCCGCTCGCTGAAATCGAGCCCGTAGGGATTTTGCGCCAGCAGCGCGCCGGTGGCACCGTCGCGGGACGGCACTATAGTTGCCGCGGTGCGCGACCGATGCCCGCCAAGCACCCATTCGGCATAGGCGTAAACGCGCAGCCGGGCCGGTACCGGGCCGGAATTCTGGATGCGCAGCCGCGTGATCTTCACCGGATCGATGGGATCGACGACATGGGTCAGGTCCATCGACAACGGTCCGCGCTTCGAGCGGAAGGTCGAGAAGCCCTGGCCATGCCAGGCTTCGTAGGTCATCGAGGGATCGCGCACCACCGCCGCGATCGGCGAGAACGCCTTGCCGCTGGCCTGGTCGTAAATATAGACGCCCTCGCCCGGCCGGTTGGACACCGGGTCGTTCGACCATGGCGTCAACTGGTAGTCGCGGCTGTTGCGGCTCCAGGTGAAGGCAGCACCTTCGGCCGAGGTGTGGAAGCCGAACGAGGCGTTGGAGACGACGTTGATCCAGGGCTGCGGCGTGGTGCGCCCGCCAGTCAGGCGCACCACATAGTGCCGCCCGTCGCCGTCGAAGCCGCCAAAACCGTTCCACTGGCTGAGGCCGGAGCCATCGGCACTGAGATCGGCCCCCGCCTGCGAGGCAAATGCATGCATCTGCGGTGCGGGCGCCGGAATTTCGCGCGGGCTTGGCAACCCTGCCGGCTGCAGGCCATCGCGCGCCTGCAGTGCGGCCGCCTCGGCCCGTTCGATCTGGTCGAAAATGGTGCCATTGCGCGTATGCAGCACAACCCGGGCGACGGCGAGCAGCGTCTTATAGGTGGTTTCCTCCATCAGGTCGCGGCGCACCGCGAAAATGTGCTGGCGGGGTCCGAGTTCCTTGCCACGCAAGCGGCTGTTTTCGCAAAGCGTTTCGACCGCGCGCTGCAGATCCTGGACATAGGAGGAAGCCTGCTCGTTGACGACGACGAAGTCGATCATCATGCCGCGGGTGCGCATATATTCCTGGAAGCGCAACGCCTGGGCAACGATCTCCAGATCGGCAACGTCGCCGATCCTGACCAGGAAGATCGGGTAATCGCCCGAAATGCTTGTCGGCCACAGGCTCGACTGCTTGCCCAATCCGGAAGCAACGGACTCGGCCGGCAGCCGCAGGAACGGGTCGGGATAGATCAGATAGCGCGCCAGTTTCTGCACATTGGCCGCATCGGTCAGGCTGAGGCCCATATGGCGGGTCTGCACCTGGCTGCGCGTCCAGGCAAGCATGGCCTGGCGAGCAAAGCTCTCCTGATGGTCGAGCCGGCTTATGGCCTCATCCAGCTCGGCGCGGTTGGCCCCGACGACGGTCCAGAAGGTCAGCGATACCTTCTTGTTGGCGGGCACGCGCACCTGACGGCGCAGCGAGGCGATGGGATCGAGCGTGAAGCCGGAATGGCCACCCAGCCTGGCGCCTGGATCGAAAGCGGCGGCATCGACGATGGTGCGGCCACGGCCGATGAAGGCGCGCCTGTCGGTCTCCGCCTCGGCATCACGCGCCGGTCCCGACGGATCTGTGACGAAATGCACCAGGGTGACATCGGGCTCGCTGGTTTCGCGCTTGCGGCGCGTGGCGAAGATCGCGCCATTGTTGGCGGCGATCTCGGTTTCCACGAACATCTTCGAGAAAGCCGGATGCGCGTTGTCGGAAGCCTCCGAACCCAGCACCAGCTCGGCAAAGGACGTCACTTCGATGTGACGGTCGGATGTGCTCTCATTGTAGAGCGTGATCCGGCGGCCCTCGCCATTGCCCTCGGAAACGACGATGCATTCCACCTCGGAGCGCAGCGTGCCGGCGGTTTTGACAAAGCTCGCCTTGTCGTCGGAAAACAAGGTCTGCGTCTTTTCCTCGGCGGCGCGTCTGGGCTCCGATGTCGCCGACCACCAGTCGCCGGTGGCAGCGTCGCGCAGGAAGATGTAGGAGCCAAGCCGGTCCTCGACGGGGTCGGGCTGCCAGCGGGTGACGGAAAGATCGCCCCAGCGGCTGTAGCCGGAGCCGGTCGCGGTCACCATCACCGAATAGCGGCCGTTCGACATTACATTGGTCGAACGCAGCGCACGCACGGGATCGAGCACGATGCGGGTATCGGGGCTCTCGGTTTCGGTCTCGTCCTTGGAGCGCTCGTCGGCCTCGGTGCGGACGGTGGCGGTCGGAATATCGCGCGGCGCCCTCTCCTGCAGCAGCAGTTCGGCCGATTCAATGACCGGATCGCTGTGGAAGCGATCGCGCAGGCGACCTTCGAAGATGGCGTCGGCGACGGCGGCGATCGACATGCCCGAATGGTGGGCATAGTAGTTCAACACGACCGCTTGGTTGGTTCCTTCCGGCACGCGCTGCGGCGTGAAGTCGACCGCATCATAATAACCATGACGGCCAAGCGCGCCGATTTCGCGCAGCCGGGCCAGATTCTGCACCGCTTCGCGCGGGTTGAACTGCGCCGCCATGATAGTCGCGTAAGGCGCGATTACCGTGTTCTGGCCAAGGCCGCGCTTGAGCCCAAGCCCCGGCACGCCGAAATTGGTGTACTGATAGGTCAGTTCGCGGTCGCGGGCGTTGTAGGCCGCTTCCGAGATGCCCCACGGCACGTTCTTCTGGCGACCGTACTGCATCTGGCGCTTGATGATCAGCTTGCTGGTCTGGTTGAGGATGGAGCCTTGCGGCTCCTTCATCACCAGCGGCGGCATCAGGTACTCGAACATCGAGCCAGACCACGACATCAGCGCGCCCTGGAAGCCGATCTCGACGATGGGACGGCCGAGCCTGAACCAGTGTTCGGTTGGCAGATCGCCCTTGGCGATGGCAAACAGGCTGGTCAGCCGCGCCTCGGAAGCCAGAAGATCGTAGCAGCTTTCGTCGAGCTGATGTTCCTCGACCCGGTAGCCGATCGACAAAAGCTTGCGCTCCGGCCGCATCAGGAAGGCGAATTCCATCTCGAAGGCGAAACGACGGGTGCGCTCGCGCAAGGTGAGCAGCTTGGCACGCAGAGCCTCGACAGCGTTTTCGTCGCTGTGGGCGTCGTGGACGTGCGCCTCGCAGGTGGCTTCGAGCCTTGCCGCCCAGTCGACGATGACGTCACTCTGCGGTGATGCGGCCTCAGTGTGAATGGCGGTGGCGAGCTTGCGGATTTCGCCGGCCAGCACCGCCAGATTGATGGTGCGGATCGAAGCCATTTCCGGCTGGGCCTTAATCGTGTCGACGGCACGCCGCATGCCGTCGAGGCGATCGACAAGCCGTTGGCGCAACGGGCGCAACTGACGGCGGTCGTCGGGCAGTTCATCGAGGCTTTCGCTCAAGATGGTCACCGTGTCGAGAATGCCTTCGAAATCGCCCTGCAGGTGGACGGAAGGCGCTTCCGCCCATTCGGCGCAGGCCGCCGCCACCGCCACCAGGTGACCGGCGAGATTGCCGCTGTCGACAGCCGAGATATAGAGCGGATAAAGCGGCTTGAGCGTCGTGGTGTCGTACCAGTTGAAGAGATGGCCGCGGCTGCGCGGCATGCTCTCGATGGTCGTCATGGTTGCATCGATGCGGGTGATGGCATCGGAAAGGCTGATCCAGCCGAAATCGCGCGCCGAAACGACCGAGAGCAGGTAGACGCCGATATTGGTCGGCGAGGTGCGCGGCGCCACGACGGGCGCCGGGCTTTCCTGGAAATTGTCCGGAGGCAGATTGTGATGTTCTGCCGTGACGAAGGTTTCGAAATAGTGCCAGGTGCGCCGCGCCACGGTGCGCAGCGTGTGGATGTCGGCTTGCGATATGCGCAGCCGGTCCTCGGTTTCGGCGGAGCGGCTGATCCAGCTGGCGATCGCCGGCGAACCGATCCAGAACAAGGCAAAGAAGAAGGCGACGAAGGCACCGGTGGAATCGGCCAGCACCGGAATGGCGAGGCCGACAAAGCCGATGATCACGGCGCCATACATCATGCCGTAATAGGAGCCGACATCGTTGTCGCCCGCCTTGTGCGCCTGCGAGGCGGTGCGCCACTCCAGGAGGTTCTGCCGGCTGACGAACAGCCGGTAGAGCGTGCGCACAATGGCATCGCCCATCATCCAGGCGTTATGTGCCATCAGCACGATCTTCAGCGCCACCATGGCGGTGCCGAAGGCGACGTCGCGCGCCAGCGCGGAGAAATGGCCGCGCGGCGTCTGGTCGCCGCTCTTGGGCAGGATGGCGTTGACCACGTCGAAGGTCGGCGCCATGAACAGGCTGAGGATCAGCAAGGCCTGCCACTGCGCGGCCTGCGTGAACGGCAGCAAGGTCCAGCCGGCGATCGCCGCCATCACCCAAAAGATCGGCGTCAGCGAGCGGCGCAGATTGTCGACCATCTTCCAGCGCGACAAGGCCGGAACGCCGGAACGAGGGTTAAAGATGTAGCCCAAAAGCTGCCAGTCGCCGCGCGCCCAGCGATGGTGGCGCGACGCATCGACCGAGTAGCGGGTCGGGTAATCCTCGACCAGTTCGACGTCGGTGACCAGTGCGGCGCGCGCCAGGGCACCTTCGAGCAGATCGTGGCTGAGGATGGTGTTTTCCTCGATGCGGCCCTGCAAGGCGGCCTCGAAGGCATCGACATGATAGAGGCCCTTGCCGGTGAAGGATCCGTCGCTGAAGACGTCCTGATAGAGGTCCGAAACAGCGAAGACATATGGATCAAGGCCGCGATTGGCCGAGAAGACGCGCTGGAAGAACGAGGCTTCGTCGCCGCTGGTGAGTGAAGCGGTGATGCGCGGCTGCAGTATGGTGTAACCGGCGGTCACGACGCGCCTCGTGGCGTCGAAATGCGGACGGTTGAGCGGATGGCAAAGCTTGCCGACCAGGCTCGATACCGCATCGCGGGTGGTGCGGGTATCGGCGTCGAGCGTCATCACATGGACGACCTTTTCCGGCAGCGGGACTTCGAGCGGCAGGAAGGTGGTATCGCTGTCGCCGCGCAGCAAGAGGTCGAGTTCGTGCAGCTTGCCGCGCTTGCGTTCCCAGCCCATCCAGCACCCTTGACCGGCATTGTAGAGCCGGCGGCGGTGCAGGATATAGAAGCGCGGCGCGCCGTCGGAGGGATAGCGCGCGTTGAGACGGGCGATTTCGGCGCGGGCGAAGTCGAGGATCTCGGTATCCGCCGCATCTATCTCGATCTTGCTGTCGGGCCAATCCGAAAGCAGCGCGAAATGGATCTCGTCCGCCAGATTGGCAAGGTAATGCACTTCGATGTTGCGGATGTTTTCCTCGACATCGTCACGCGAGCCGATCAGCGACGGCACGACCACCAGGGTGCGCGCCTCGGGCGGCACACCGTGCCTGTAGTCGTAACCGATAAGGCGTGTCGGCTTAAGGAACAGCGAGACCACGGTGTTGAAGAAAGCGAGCGCGCCTTCGCTGGCCGGCACGGCAAACAGAGCCAGCATCAGCACGATCGATGGCACCGACAGGCCGAGATTGGAAAGGGCGTTGCCGGACAGGACAAGCAGCAGGACGGTCAGCGCGAAGACGGGCAGGACGATGCCCAGCCAGCCGGTCTTGGCGAAGGTCCGCTTGACCGTCTGGCTGATCGTGGGCCGGTAACCGATCGCCTTTTCCAGTTCCAGCCGGCGCGGGCCAACGACATAAAAACCGACATCGGTATGAGCGGATGCAACCTGGGCGTCCGCTCCTTCACCGCTCTCGGGGACGGTTTCACCGACGGCGTGGCCGGCCAGTTCAATGGCTTTTTCGGCTACACGGTCCTCCGAAAGGTTCGAGCGGCGAGCCAGTTCCTCGATCGCGGTGCGGTATTGATCGCGCGAGAAGAAGTCGAGCGCGGCAAAATCGGTGCGCTCGCGCAGCACGGTATCGATGCGGCTGACGCCTTCGAACCACACCGTCCAGTCGACGTCGTTGATGAGGCGCAGGCCGCGGACGATGTTGCCGGTGGTCACATTGCCGCTGGACAGCGTCTGGTGCTCGGAAATGATGATTTCCTCGGCATCCGAGCCGGTCTTCTCGAGTTCGCCTTCCAGCCACTCCAGCGCCTTGCCGGCGTTCTGCGATCCGTCACGCAGGCGATAGAGAAGCTGAGTGGCAAAGGTGGTGTCCTGCGCATGCGCGCTGAAATTGGCGAGGATCGCCTGCCGATCCGGATTGTCGTCGGTCGCCAGCACCTTGTCGGCCACGTCATTGGCGATCTGGCGCATCTGGCGGGTGCGATTGACCCTTACCGCCAGGCGACGGAGGTTCTCGATCAGCACGAAACGCAGAAGGGACGGCAGTGCCCAGAGTTCACCAATCTTCAACGGTTCGACCGACTGAAAACCCTGGACGATAGACTTGAACATGGTCGCCGAGACGGAACTGTCGGAATGCGCGACATAAGTCCAGGCCAGCGCCAATGCGCGCGGCACGGTGCCGCCATCGGGCAGTTTCAGGGTCGGCAATTGCCGGTAAAAGCGGCGCGGCAGGTCGCGTTTGACCTGGAAAATGGTTTCCTCGATCAGATAGTTGTTGTCGAGCAGCCACTGCGCGGCCGGCGTGATGGTTTCGCCCCTCGCCTGCGCGGCATTGGTAGACCGGTAGACTTCGAGGATCTTCTTGGCGCTGTCACGGATACGGGCTTGAAAGTCGAACGGTATCAGGCCGAACAGATCCGTCAGATCGCCCTTGGCCAGGCTTTCGCCGAGCAGCCGGAGCCGTTCCTCCGGCAGGAATGTGGATCTTATCGGCTCTTCCGTGATGACTGGGAAGCTCGCGCTTGTCTTCTCGATCTGGGCTAGGTTCGTCTGAATATTCATTGAAAATTCCGTAAGCGGGCACTCAGCGGCGTCACCGCCACGGCAATGGCCCTAAAACTGGTTCGAATGCAATCGGTTGCATCAACCCTAAGCCGAAAGTTTATTTCCGCACCACGACGGAGCGTCATCTTTCGACCAATTCAAAGACGAGCGCCTCTCGCTCCCGCCGGGATCGATCGACGGAGAGGATTCGGGCTTTTTCGTGATGCCAGTGCCAGCTTACGCTATATTTCGCCAGCGTCGCGATCATGTTTGGAAACAGGCGGTAACCGTTGGGGCGAAGCGCGTCAGGCGGCAGCGATTATCCGGATCACGAAAAGGGTCGCATCCGGCGCGGGCTGAACCCGCAAGACAGAGGCGTCCGGCCCAAGCAGCAGGGTGTCAAGCGGTCCGAGACGAATGGGCGCGGCGCCGGGGAAAATGGCATGGCCTCTGTGACAAAGGATGAGGGTCGGACCGGCCTCGGCCGGGATTTCCGCAGGCGTCGAAATCGCCAGACGCTCGACCGAATGGAACATGCGGCCGCGGCGGGTCATGACGTTGAGATCGGTGATCGGGCCGGCGATCAGCGCGGCACTCGTCGGCTGGTCGGCTGGAAAGGAAAATGGCTGGGAAGCCGCCGTCACCCGCTCCGGCGGACGGCCCGCGACATCAAGCACGATCCCCTCGCCTTCCAGCACCGACAGCGTGCGGTCGATGCCGGCAAAACCCGAGAACGGCCCGCCGCGTTCGACCCGGGCCATCGAGACGCGCCAGTCGAAATCGTCGAGCCCGGCACCATCGGGCGAGACGGCGATCTCGGTCGTCGTACCGCCGCCGTTCTTCCACGGCATGACGCGGTAATCGGTGGCACGAAGGACACGCATCACGTCAGCCGCTATCCGAGAATGCCCGGCAGATTGAGCTGGTGCTCCTTGGCGCATTCGATCGCGATGTCATAGCCGGCGTCGGCATGGCGCATGACGCCGGTCGCCGGATCGTTCCACAGAACGCGCTCCAGCCGCCTTGCCGCGTCCGGCGTGCCGTCAGCAACGATGACCATTCCGGCATGCTGGGAGAAGCCCATGCCGACGCCGCCGCCATGGTGCAGCGATACCCAGGTCGCGCCCGAAGCCGTGTTGAGCAGCGCATTGAGCAGCGGCCAGTCGGAGACGGCGTCGGAACCATCCTTCATCGCTTCCGTCTCGCGGTTCGGCGAAGCGACCGAACCCGAATCGAGGTGATCGCGACCGATGACGACCGGCGCCTTGAGTTCGCCCTTGGCCACCATTTCGTTGAAGGCGAGGCCCAATCGGTGGCGATCGCCAAGACCAACCCAGCAGATGCGCGCCGGCAACCCCTGGAAGGAAATCCGCTCGCGGGCCATGTCCAGCCAATTGTGCAGATGGGTGTTGCCGGGGGTGAGTTCACGCACCTTGGCGTCGGTCTTGTAGATATCCTCTGGATCGCCGGAGAGTGCTGCCCAGCGGAACGGGCCGATGCCGCGGCAGAAGAGCGGACGGATGTAGGCCGGCACGAAGCCGGGGAACGCAAAGGCGTTTTCAAACCCTTCGTCCTTGGCGACCTGGCGGATGTTGTTGCCATAGTCGAGTGTCGGCACGCCGGCGTTCCAGAACGCGACCATCGCCTCGACATGCTCGCGCATGGAGGCGCGCGCCGCCTTCTCGACCGCCCGGGGGTCGCTGACGCGCTTTTCGCGCCACTCGGCCATCGTCCAGCCCTTCGGCAGATAGCCGTTGATGGGGTCGTGCGCCGAGGTCTGGTCGGTGACCATATCGGGGCGGATACCACGACGGAACATTTCCGGCACGATCTCGGCGGCGTTGCCGAGCAGGCCGACGGACTTCGCCTCGCCGGCCTTGGTCCAGCGCTCGATCATTTCCATGGCCTCGTCGAGCGTCTCGGCCTTCTCGTCGACATAGCGGGTGCGCAAGCGGAAATCGATCGAATCCGGATTGCATTCGATCGCCAGGCAGCAGGCGCCGGCCATGACGGCGGCCAATGGCTGGGCGCCGCCCATGCCGCCCAGGCCGCCGGTCAGGATCCATTTTCCCTTGAGATTGCCACCATAGTGCTGGCGGCCGGCTTCGACGAAGGTCTCGTAGGTGCCCTGCACGATGCCTTGCGTGCCGATGTAGATCCAGGAGCCGGCCGTCATCTGGCCGTACATCATCAGGCCCTTCTTATCGAGCTCGTTGAATTTCTCCCAGGTCGCCCAGTGCGGCACCAGGTTGGAGTTGGCGATCAGCACGCGCGGCGCATCGGGGTGGGTGCGGAACACGCCGACCGGCTTGCCGGACTGCACCAGCAGCGTCTCGTCCTCGCCAAGCGTCTTCAGCGACGCAACGATCTGATCGAAATCGTTCCAGGTACGCGCCGCCCGGCCGATGCCGCCATAGACGACCAGTTCATTGGGGTTCTCGGCGACATCAGGGTCGAGATTGTTCATCAGCATGCGCAGCGGCGCTTCAGTCGTCCAATACCGGGCATTGAGCTTGTCGCCGCGGGGGCTGCGCACTTCGCGGATGTTGTGACGGGGGTCGGTCATCATTGTCCCTTTCGGATGAGGCGGCGCGTTCGGATGAGGCGGCGCGTCAGCGCCCGGCCCAGTCAATGGCGGTTTGGAGAATCTGCGTCAGCGTGGCGCGGATCGGCGCGGCGAACGCGGCATCGTAGGGCGCGGGCCAATTGTCCGGTGTGCCCTTCCCGTCCGGCTCGCGCATGTAGCCGCGGTTGGAGAGCTCCATCTGCAGCGCATGCACGCCCTGATGCGGCTGGCCGAAATGGCGCGTGATCCAGCCGCCCTTGAAGCGTCCGTTGACGACAAAGGTCTCACCGGTTTCTGCCATGATCTGATTGACCATCGCCTGCAACGCCGGATCAGCGCTCCTGCCGTCGTTCGTGCCGAGGTTGAACACCGGCAGCGTGCCCTCGAACAATCGTGGCAGCACCGAGCGGATCGAATGGCAGTCGTAGAGGACAATCTTGCCATGCAAGGTGCGCAACCTGTCGATCTCGGCCTGCAAGGCGGCGTGGTAGGGCGCAAAGAACTTCTCGCCGCGCTCGTCGATCTCCGACGGTCCCGGCTCTTCGCCCTCGCGATAGAGCGGATCGCCGTCGAAGGTTTCGGTCGGACATAGACCGGTGGTTGCCTGACCGGGATAGAGCGAGGCGCCGGATGGATCGCGGTTGACGTCGATGACGGTGCGCGAGATCGCGGTGTGCACGACGGTAGCGCCGAGACCGCCGGCGAAATCATAGAGATTGTCGATCCACCAGTCGCAATCGCGGCGACCAAGCCATGGCGACACGAGCCGAGGCTCAAGCCCAGCGAGGTCGATGCCGGTATGCGGGATCGACACCAAAAGCGGTGCCGTGCCTTGTTTTATCGTCAGCCAAGAAGGTGTCATCGCGCAATCCCCGGCAGCGCCACGGCGCTCGCGGCCTTCGCGACTGCACCGCTACGTACCATGGCGATCGCCTTTTCCATGTCGGGGTGGAAGTGCCGGTCATTGTCGAGATGCGGCACCTCGGCGCGAACCAGCTTGCGCACGGCTTCAAGCGCCGCACTCGAGGCCAGCGGCGCATGGAAATCGCACCCTTGCGCGGCGGCCAGCAATTCAATGCCGATAACAGCCGTCGCATTCTCGGTCATGCCGATCAGCCGGCGCGCGCCATGCGCAGCCATCGAGACATGGTCTTCCTGGTTGGCCGAGGTCGGGATGGAATCGACGCTGGCCGGATAGGCTTTCTGCTTGTTTTCCGAGACAAGTGCGGCCGCTGTCACCTGCGGGATCATGAAGCCGGAGTTCAGGCCGGGCTTGGGCGTCAGGAAGGCGGGCATGCCTGACAGCGCGGGATCGACCAGCATGGCGATGCGGCGTTCCGACAGCGAGCCGATCTCGCAGACGGCAAGCGCGATCATGTCGGCGGCGAAGGCGACCGGCTCGGCGTGGAAATTGCCGCCGGAGAGCGCCGTGTCGTCCTCGGCGAAGATTAGCGGATTGTCGGTAACGCCATTGGCCTCGGTTTCGAGCGTATCGGCGGCCTTGCGCAGGACATCGAGCGCGGCGCCCATCACTTGCGGCTGGCAACGCAGGCAATAGGGATCCTGCACCCGCTCGTCGCCGAGCCGGTGCGACTCGCGGATGGCGCTGCCGGCCATCAGATTGCGCAGCGCATCCGCGGTCTCGATCTGGCCGCGATGCTTTCTCAACATATGGATGCGCGGATCGAAGGGCGCGTCGGAACCTTTCGCCGCGTCGGTCGAGAGCGCTCCGGCGACAAGCGCCGACTGGTAGAGCACTTCGGCCTCGAACAGGGCGGCCAGCGCATAGGCCGTCGAAAACTGCGTGCCGTTGAGCATCGCCAGGCCTTCTTTGGCGCCCAATGTCACGGGCTCCAGCCCGTGCGAGACGAACGCGACCTTCGCCGGGAAGCGGCCATGCGGAGTAAAGCATTCGCCGACGCCGATCATCACCGCCGTCATGTGCGATAGTGGCGCAAGGTCGCCGGAGGCGCCGACCGAGCCTTGCGCCGGCACCACCGGGATGACGTCATTGGCCAGCATCGCTTCGAGCAACTCGATGGTTTGCGGGCGCACACCGGAGGCACCCTGCGCCAGGCTCGCAAGTTTCAGCGCCATCATCAGCCGGGCAACGGCAACAGGCATCGGCTCGCCGACGCCCGCGGCATGCGAAAGCACGATGTTGCGCTGCAGGGTCTCGAGATCCTCGGCGGGAATGCGCACGCTGGCCAGCTTGCCGAAACCGGTATTGATCCCATAGACCGGCTCACCCTTGGCGACGATGCGCGCGACAGCTTCGGCGCTTGCCTTGATTTTTGGGCGGCAGGCACCGTCCAGTTTCGGCACGGCGCCACGGTAGATGGCGCGCCAGTCGGCCAGCGTCGCATCGCCGGGCTTCAGCGTCAGTTCTGTCATTGTCCTCTCCAGATGCGGGCATGCAGCGGGTTGAAGCCCATGCGGTAAACGAGTTCGGCGGGACGCTCGATGTCCCAGATCGCCAGGTCGGCGGATTTGCCCAGTTCCAGCGTGCCGGTCTCGTCGAACAGCCCCAGCGCACGCGCGGCTTCGCGGGTGACGCCGGCAAGACATTCGTCGACCGTCATGCCGAACAGGGTCGCCGCCATGTTCATGGTCAGAAGCAGCGAGGTCAGCGGCGAGGTGCCGGGATTGTTGTCGGTGGCCACAGCCAATCTGACGCCATGCTGGCGGAACAGGCCGATCGGCGGCTTCTTGGTCTCGCGGATGAAATAATAGGCGCCGGGCAGGATCGTCGCCACTGTTCCCGCCTTGGCCATCGCCATGGCGCCAGCCTCGTCCGTGTATTCGAGATGATCGGCCGACAATGCGCCATAATGGGCGGCGAGTTCAGCGCCATGCAGGTTGGACAGCTGGTCGGCGTGGAGTTTTACGGGCAAGCCGAGCGCCCTGGCCTTGTCGAACACGCGAGACATCTGCTCGGGCGAAAAGGCGATGCCTTCACAGAACCCGTCGACGGCGTCGGCCAAGCCTTCCTCGACGACGCCGGGAAGGATCGTTTTGGCGACGAGATCGATGAAAGCGTCCTTGTCGCCCTTGGCTTCGGGTGGCAGCGCGTGGGCTGCGAGACATGTGGTGCGAACCGTCACCGGGCGTTCATTGCCCAGTTGCCGCGCGCCGCGCAGCGATTTCTTCTCGTTTTCAAGATCGAGACCATAGCCCGACTTTATTTCAACGGTGGTGACGCCTTCGGCCATCAGCGCATCGAGGCGCGGCAGCGTCTGGGCAACCAGGTCGTCCTCGCTGGCGGCACGCAAGGATTTGACCGAGGAAACGATGCCACCGCCGGCCCTGGCGACCTCTTCATACGTGGCTCCGGCCAGCCGCATCTCGAACTCGTTGGCGCGGTTCCCGGCATGAATAAGATGGGTGTGGCAGTCGATCAGGCCGGGCGTGATCCAGCGGCCCTCGCAATCGATGATCTCGCCCTCGGCAAACGCCGACGGCATCTCGGATTGCGAACCCGCATAGACAATGCGGCCGTCGCGCGCGGCGAGCGCGCCTTGCTCGACGATACCCAGTCCGGCAGAATTTTCAGCCATGGTCGCCAGACGGGCATTGCGCCACAGGCGAAGCCCCCCTGCCGAGTTTTTGCTCTCTACGGCCATCATCTTTTCCGTTTCAATCGGTGGCGATTATGTATATACATATCGAAACGCACTGCAAGTGTCATCATCGCACACGAGACCGGGAAGCGGAGAGAAAAGTGACCGATATCTTTGCGGAACAGGCGGTTCTTCCCAACGGCTGGCACGACAATGTGCGGATCACTTTCGCCAATGGGCGCATTGCGGCCGTAGAGCCTGGGAGCACCGCGTCGCCTGGTGACGAACGCCATGCCATTCTCCTGCCAGGCATGGCCAATCTGCACAGCCACGCCTTCCAGCGCGGCATGGCCGGGCTTGCCGAGTTGCGCGGGCCCTCCGCCGACAGTTTCTGGAGCTGGCGCGAGGTGATGTACCGCTTCGCGCTGTCGATGACTCCCGACCAGGTCGAGGCGGTGGCGGCGCAGCTCTACGTCGAAATGCTGGAGGCCGGTTTTTCGCGCGTCGGCGAATTTCATTATCTGCACCATGACCGCGATGGACAACCCTATGCCAACCCAGCCGAGATGGCCGAGCGCATCGCTGCCGCGGCCGGCGAAACGGGGATCGGCCTGACGCTGCTGCCGGTGTTTTACGCACATTCCTCCTTCGGTGGTTGCGCGCCAAACGAAAGCCAGCGCCGATTCATCAACGATGTGAATCGGTTCGCCCGGCTTGTTGAGAAAAGCCGGGAATCTGTTCGCTCTTTGAATCAAGCGATTGTCGGCGTTGCCCCGCACAGTCTGCGGGCCGCGACGCCTGAGCAACTCACGGCGGTTGCGGCCATGGCGCCAAACGGGCCGATCCACATCCATGTCGCCGAGCAGGTGAAAGAAGTCGAAGACTGCCTTGCCTGGTCCGGCGCGCGTCCGGTCGAATTTCTGCTTGGGGCTGCCGCTGTCGATCAGCGCTGGTGCCTGATCCACGCCACCCATATGACCGATGCTGAAACCATCCGCATGGCCAGGAGCGGCGCCATTGCCGGCCTTTGCCCGATCACGGAGGCCAATCTCGGCGACGGCACCTTTGCCGCGCCTTTGTTCAGGGAGCATGGCGGCCGCTTCGGTGTCGGCTCCGATTCCAACGTGCTGATCGGCCTGCCCGACGAATTGCGCCAGCTCGAATATTCGCAGCGCCTCGCGCACCGCGCCCGCAATGTGCTGGCCGTGGCTGGCGGCTCGACCGGCCGCGCGCTGTACGACGCAGCGCTTGACGGCGGCAGCGTCGCGCTTGGCGCCGGTGCATCGCAAATCGCGCCTGGTGCATCCGCCGATCTCGTCTCGCTCGACGCCGGCAACCCCTCGCTGGCCGGCAAGACCGGCGATGCGATCCTCGACGCCTGGATTTTCGCCAATGGCAGCAAGGTCGATTGTGTCTGGGTGCATGGCAAGAAACAGGTCAGTGATGGCAGACATGCCAAGCGCGAGGCCATCGCTGAGCGGTTTCGCGGCGTGATGACAGCGCTTTCCGAGGGTTCAACCAGATGAGCATGGCTGAACCGACGGAGATAGACGACAGCGAGACCGTCTCGCTGCATCAGCGTATCCTTTCCGATATCCGGGAAAAAATCCTGTCCGGCACCTGGGTGCCCGGCCACCGTATCCCGTTCGAACATGAGCTGACCGCCGAATACAAATGCTCACGCATGACGGTGAACAAGGCTCTGTCGCAGTTGGCCAAGGCAGGTTTGATCGAACGCCGTCGCCGGTCGGGCAGTTTTGTCCGCCAGCCGCAATCGCAGGCAGCCGTGCTGGAACTTCACGACATCAGGATCGAAGTCGAGGCGCTCGGCCTGCCCTATCGCTACGAGCGGCTGGAACGCCTGAAACGGCGCAGCAATGGGGAGGACAGGACGTTGCTCGAACTGTCCGCCGCAGGTCCAGTGCTATGGCTCGAAGGTCTTCATTTTGCCGGCGAGCGGCCATTCGCGCTCGAGCAACGTCTGATCAATCTTGCGGCGGTTTCGGAAGCCGGGGACGAAGAGTTTCTGGAAATCGCCGCCGGGCCTTGGCTGATCGACCGCGTGCCGTGGAGCGAGGCCGAGCATCGGATACGCGCCATGAGCGCTGACGACGCCATCGCCGATGCGCTCGACATCGATCCCGGGGCACCTTGCCTGGTGGTCGAACGCCGCACCTGGAGTGCCGAGCACCCGGTCACCCACGTGCGCTTCATCTATCCGGCGGAAAGCCATACGCTGGTGGCAAGGTTCACGCCGTCGCAGGGGTGAGCGATCTCCCCCTCGTCGTGGGGGAGATCGGCAGTTCTGACGTCGCGCCTTTACAGCGCCGCGGTGATAATAATCTCGACCAGATATTCCGGGCCGGCGAGCTTTGCTTCGCCGGTGGCGCGGGCGGGCGTGTGACCCTGCGGCACCCACTTGTCCCATTCGGTATTCATCTCGGCGAAGGTGCCCATGTCGGCCAGCCAGATGATCGCCTGGACGATCTTGGTCTTGTCGGTACCGGCCTTGGCCAGCAATTCGTCGATGGTCGCCAGAATATCGCGGGTCTGCGCGGCGACGTTGCCGCCGGGTTCGCCGACCTGGCCGGCCAGGTAGACGGTGTTGCCGTGGATGACGATCTGGCTCATGCGCGGGCCAACATCGATGCGACGAATGCTCATTGCGAGTTCCTTCCGTTGTGATCGCGCCTCTTTAGAGTCGCCGCCCGCTTCGGGCAAGGCCGGCTGAACCGAAACCGCTTGAGCCAATTGCTCCATCCAGGGCCAGGCGCCTACACGGCGAGTTGACCACCGCGACGCAATTCCGCCGGATTGGCTTGTTGACTAATGTAATAACATCACATATCCAAACGGCCGCACCTTAGCCGGATTTGGTTTCCCACGGAACGATATGACCCAGACCTGCCTGACATTCCGTGACCTGACGTTGGGCTACAACAGCCATCCCGCGATCCATCACCTCGATGGCGCGATCCGCAAGGGCTCGCTGACGGCCGTGGTTGGGGCCAACGGCTCTGGCAAGTCGACGCTGATGAAGGGTATTGTCGGGGTGCTGAAGCCGATGGCAGGCGAGGTCATTCGCGCGCCGGGCGTGCGGGCGGCCTACCTGCCGCAGCAATCGGAACTCGATCGCTCCTTTCCCGCCCGCGTTGTCGATCTGGTCTCGCTCGGCCTGTGGCCGAAGCGCGGCATGCTTGGCCGCTATACCGGGGAAGATCGTGAGGCCGTCAGCCAGGCTTTGATGGCCGTCGGCCTCGGCGGCTTCGAGAAGCGGCCGATCGACACGCTGTCGGGCGGCCAGTTGCAGCGCACGCTGTTTGCCCGCGTGCTGTTGCAGGATGCCGACCTGATCCTGCTCGACGAACCGTTCAACGCCGTCGACGCCAAGACCGTCGGTGATCTCATTGCCTTGATCAAGCGTTGGCACGGCGAAGAGCGCACCATCATGGTCGTGGTCCATGATCTCGATCTGGTGCGCCAGAATTTTCCCGAAACACTGCTGCTTGCCCGTCAGCCGGTTGCCTGGGGCGAGACCCGGGAGACGCTGAAACCGGAGAACCTGCTGCGTGCGCGCCGCTTCCACGAAGCCTGGGAAGAGAACGCGCCCTGGTGCGAGCCTGACGAGCACGCTCATGACCATGACCATCATGGCCACGACCACGATCATCACCACGGCGCCGGACCGAGGGCTGCCTGATGGATGCGCTCTACAGCCTTTTCATCGCCCCTTTCGCCGATTTCGGCTTCATGCAGCGGGCGCTGTTCGGCTCGCTGATGCTGTCGCTCGGCGCCTGCCCGATCGGCGTCTTCCTGATGCTGCGGCGCATGAGCCTGTCGGGCGACGCGATGGCGCATGCCATCCTGCCGGGTGCGGCCGCGGGTTTCCTGTTCTACGGGCTGGAAATCCTGCCGATGACCATTGGCGGCCTGATCGCCGGCATCATCGTGGCGCTCGGCGCCGGTGCCGTGTCGCGCTTCACCATCCAGCGCGAGGACGCCTCGATGGCGGCCTTCTACCTGATTTCGCTCGCCATCGGCGTGCTGATGGTGTCGATCCGCGGTTCCAGCGTCGACCTCATGCATGTGCTGTTCGGCACGGTGCTGGCGCTCAACAACGAGGCTTTGACGCTGATTGGCGGCATCGTCGCGGTGACGCTGGTCAGCCTTGCCATCTTCTGGCGGGCGCTGGTGGCCGAATGCCTCGACCCGCTGTTCCTGCGTTCGGTCAGCCGCATGGGCAGCCCGGTGCATTTCATCTTCCTCGGCCTCGTCGTGCTCAATCTGGTCGGCGGCTTCCAGGCGCTCGGAACCTTGCTTTCCGTCGGACTGATGATGCTGCCGGCGGCAGCCGCGCGCTTCTGGACGACGCGCGTCGAACCGATGTGCGTGCTGGCCGTACTGATCGGCTTTGCCTCCTGCATCGCCGGACTGCTCCTGTCCTATCATGCGTCACTGCCATCCGGCCCTGCCATCATCCTGTCGGCCGGCGTCGTCTATTTCGCCTCGATCCTGTTTGGCACGCGCGGCATCCTGCGCGCCCGCATCATCCATCACCGTCACAGAACGGCCTGATCCCCCGCCCTAAAAGGAGACCCGCTTATGCTCAAATCGATCCGTGCCGCCCTGACGATGAGCGTTATAACATTTGCCGCCTTTAGCGCGTCATCGGCTTTCGCCGCGCCGCTGAAAGTGGTCGCCAGCTTCACAGTCATTGCGGATTTCGCCAAGAATGTCGGCGGCGACCGCATCGCGATCACCACGATCGTCGGTCCAGACGGCGACGCCCATGTCTACGAGCCGAGCCCTGCCGACGCGGTGGCCATGGCCAAGGCCGATATCGTGCTGGTCAACGGCCTGCACTTCGAAGGTTTCCTGCAGCGCCTGGTCGATGCCAGCGCCACCAAGGCCTCCATTGTCACCTTGACCAAGGGGGTGACGCCGATCGACTTCAAACCTGAATTCGCCGACGCCGATGCGGCCGAGGGTGCCGGTACCGGCGGCGGCAAGACCGTCGCCGATCCGCACGCCTTCCAGTCGATCGCCAATGCCAAGATTTATGTGAAGAACATCGCCGAGGCCTTCTGCGCGGCCGACAGCGACGGCTGTGTCAGCTACCAGACCAATGCCGCCGCCTACACCAGGAAGCTCGATGCGCTGGAAGGCGAAGTGAAGGCGGCGATCCAGTCGATCCCCGAGGCAAAGCGCGTCGTCATCACCTCGCATGACGCCTTCGGCTATTTCGAACACGAATACGGCCTGACCTTCCTCGCTCCGCAAGGCATTTCGACCGATTCCGAACCGTCGGCCGCCGATGTCGCCAAGCTGGTAGAGCAGGTGAAGCAGGACAAGGCCGCGGCCATCTTCGTCGAGAACATCACCAACCCGCGCCTGATCGAGCAGATCGCCAGCGAGACCGGTATCAAGGTCGGCGGCACGCTCTACTCGGACGCGCTGTCGCAGCCCGACGGCCCAGGCTCGACCTATATCGACATGATGCACAACAACATCCGTCAGATCAAAGGTGCCATTCTGGGCAGCTGAATTTGATCCGCACCCAAACCGGGTCGTATCGGCCTGGTTGGATTTTCTGGCGTGCCGTGTCTATTTGGCAGAGAATTCCGTCGATGCGGATTGCCGTGCCCACCGGGCAATGGCAAGACTGCCGCCAAACCAGATTGCGAGGATATGAGCCATGGAATATCGCCAGATCAGCGAGGACTATTCGGTCTCGGGTCAGATCCAGCCCGAAGATGTCGCCACCATCAAGGAAGCCGGCTTCAAGAGCGTGATCTGCAACCGGCCGGACGATGAGCAGCCCGGCCAACCTTCGGCGGACACGCTCAAGGCAACGGTCGAAGCCGCTGGCCTCGCCTTCCGCTACATCCCGGTGATCAGCGGCCAGATGACCGCCGAAAATGTCGAGGACCAGGCAGAGGCGCTCGACGAACTGGAGGGCCCGGTGTTTGCTTATTGCCGCTCTGGCGCGCGCTGCACCAATCTGTTCCTGGCGATACAACAGTCGAAGGGTTAGATCGGCAGCGCCCCGGTTTCCTTCAGCGTCTCCAGCACGATCGCCGTCTTCACATGCTGTACCGATTCGTGCGGCAGGAGCACGCCGTTGACGAATTCGGACAATGATTTGAGATCGGGCGTCACCACCTTCAGGATGTAATCCATCTCGCCGGTCAGCGCGTGCGCCTCCTGCACTTCCGGCAGGCGCGCCACCAATTCGCCGAAGCGCCGCGCATTGTCGCGGTTGTGGGTGGCCAGCGTCACTGAAATGACATTGACCAGCGAGAAGCCGAGCCTGTCGCGGTCGAGCACGGCGCGATAGCCCTTGATATAGCCATCCTCCTCCAGCCGCTGCCGGCGGCGCGAGCATTGCGATGCCGACAGGTTCACCCTTTCGGAAAGGTCGTTGTTGGTGAGCCGCGCGTCGCCCTGCAAGAGCGCCATTATCTTGCGGTCAAACTGATCAATGCGCGCATTGTCCATGGTTTTCTCCCATATCATGCATGTTTCACGCATAACATCACCATTTCAAGCGTTTGAATGCAAGCACCATGCACAGGCTCCGCGCTATGATGACGTTGGATGGCCTTTTTAGGCCAAGCAGCTTCCGGAGGAATTATCATGGGTCCCTTCCCACACGACGCCCCGCCCGCCACGATCAGCAAGGACAACCCTGCCGGCACCGATGGTTTCGAGTTCGTCGAATTCGCGCATCCGGAGCCCAAGAAGCTAGCCGAACTGTTCACCCGCATGGGTTATATGGCGGTAGCCAGGCATCGCACGAAGGACATCACCGTCTGGCGCCAGGGCGACATCAACTATGTCGTCAATGCCGAGCCCGGCTCGCACGCGATGAAGTTCGCCGACAAGCACGGCCCTTGCGCGGCCTCGATGGCCTGGCGGGTGGTTGATGCCAAACATGCCTTCGAGCATGCGGTGTCGAAGGGCGCCACGCCTTATGACGGCGACGACAAGGCACTCGACGTGCCGGCCATATCAGGCATTGGCGGTTCGCTGCTCTATTTCATCGAGGCCTATGGCAAGAAGGGCTCGGCCTATGAGGCCGAGTTCGAATGGCTGGGCGAACGCGACCCGCGACCGCAGGGCGTCGGCTTCTATTACCTCGACCACCTGACCCACAATGTCTATCGCGGCCAGATGGACAAATGGTGGGACTTTTATCGCAATCTGTTCGGTTTCAAGCAGATCCATTTCTTCGACATCGACGGCAGGATTACCGGCCTGGTCAGCCGCGCCATCACCTCGCCCTGCGGCAAGATCCGCATTCCATTGAATGAGTCCAAGGACGAGACCAGCCAGATCGCCGAATACCTGAAGAAGTACAATGGCGAAGGCATCCAGCACGTCGCTGTTGGCACGGACGACATCTACGCCGCCACCGACAAGCTCGCCGAGAACGGGCTGAAATTCATGCCCGGCCCACCCGAAACTTATTACGAGATGTCGTACGACCGCGTGAACGGCCATGACGAGCCGATCGAGCGGATGAAGAAGCACGGCATCCTGATCGACGGCGAAGGCGTGGTCGATGGCGGCACGACCAAGATCCTTCTGCAAATCTTCTCGAAGACCGTGATCGGGCCGATCTTCTTCGAGTTCATCCAGCGCAAGGGCGATGAAGGCTTTGGCGAAGGCAATTTCCGCGCGCTGTTCGAATCGATCGAGCAGGACCAGATCAAGCGCGGCGTCATCAAGGTTGAGGGCAAGGCGGCGTAAAAGTGAAAGCTCGTTTGCGGTTCGATCAGCGTTGACCTAAGTTCCGGCCATAAGAGGTCGATCTGTGAACGTCTCCATAGCTGCAGCCAGAGCCAAACTGTCGGAACTAGTGAGACGCGCGAAAGCTGGCGAGGAGATCGTGCTCACGCGGGGCGGGAAGGCCGTGGCGCGTCTCTTGCCGCCGCCGGTGAAGGAAGACCTTTTGCCACGCATCGGCGCCTTGAAGGGCTAGATTCGTATCGCCGATGATTTTGACGCCCTTGGCCCTGAATGGGCCGAGTATTCGAGATGACGGCTAGAGCCCCAGCCGCTCGACCTCTTTCTCCCTCAGCTTCATATCATAATCGAGCAGGAACTCGTCCAACTGCGGCGGCGCGACCGAGCTACCCGACAGCATGGCGTGGACCTGGCCGCGATGGTGGATGTCGTGCAGAAAAACGTGCGCCAGGATATCGCCGATCTTTTCTGGGATCATGCCGTCCTCGCGCCGGTCGGTGATGACGCGGCGATCGAGATCGGCCTCCGACAGGCCATCGCAGAAGGCGATCAGCCGCCGGTCGGCCGCCAGCTGCGCCACGCAAAGCTCCGGCGCAGCATCGAAAGGAACGAAGTCATCGTAGGCAGCGGCACCGACGCCGCCTTCTTCGAGAAAATCGAGATAGAGCTGATCGACCGCGAGGACATGGTTGAGCGTTGCCTTGATCGACGGAAAAAAGCTGGTGCGTTCGGTTTCGAACTCGCCGGGCTTCAGCGCAAGCACGGCGCGATAGAGCCGGTCGTTCGACCACAAATTGTTGCGCGCCATGCGGCGAAGATGCTCGAGCAGGGTCATTCTTCCTCCTTGCGCTCACCGCTCGTATTTCTCCACCGTCTGCTCGATGGCGCCGAAAATCGAGGCTCCGGTCTTCGACTTCATCTCGATGCGCACCGTGTCGCCGAAGCGCAGGAACGGTGTCTTCGGCTCACCCCCTTCAATGGTCTCGATCATGCGCAGTTCGGCGATGCAGGAATAGCCGGCGCCGCCCGCCGAGACTGGCTTGCCCGGGCCGCCGTCGAGTTTGTTGGATACCGTACCCGAACCAATGATGGTGCCTGATACCAGTGGCCTTGTGCGGGCGGCGTGAGCGATCAGGGCCGGGAAATCGAAGGTCATGTCGATACCGGCATTGGCGCGGCCGAACGGCTTGCCGTTGATGTCGGCGAGCAGCGGCAGGCTGACCTTGCCACCATCCCAGGCGTCGCCCAGCTCATCCGGCGTCACCGCGACCGGAGAGAAGGCGGAGGACGGTTTCGATTGGAAGAAGCCGAACCCCTTGGCGAGTTCCGACCCGGTCAGCGCGCGTAGCGTGACATCGTTGACCAGCATGACCAGCCGGATCGCGGCGCGTGCCTGATCGAGGCTGGCGCCCATCGGCACGTCATCGACGATGACGGCAATTTCGGCCTCCATGTCGATGCCGAAGGCCTCATCGGCCATGCGGATCGGATCACGTGGCGCAACGAAGGAGTCCGAGCCGCCCTGGTAGATCAGCGGGTCGGTCCAGAAGCTCGCCGGCATTTCGACGCCACGCGCTTTCCGCACCAGTTCGACATGGTTCACATAGGCGGAGCCGTCGGCCCATTGATAGGCGCGCGGCAGTGGCGAATGCGCATCGTGTTCGTGGAAGCGAGCTGCCGGCATCGCATTGTTCTCCAGCGATTCCGCGATTGTCGCGAGATGCGGCGAGATCCTGCGCCAGTCGTCGAGTGCCGCCTGCAGCGTGCGCGCCAGGAACGAGGCGTCGGTGTATTGCGTCAGGTCGCGCGAAACCACGACGAGTTTCCCGTCGCGCGTTCCATCCTTCAGCGTGGCAAGCTTCATGCGGTTCCCTCTCCTTGTGCAGCTTTCTCGCTGCTTAGCTCCACAACAAGGCCGTCACGGGCAATCGTCAAGTCGCCGGCCCATGTTTTCCTGACGGCGTCGATCCAATCCGCCTCGCCGATTTCGGCATCGTCGGCTGGAATGAGGTGATTGAGCACCAGCCGCTTTACGCCGGCATCGCCGGCGATACGACCGGCCTCCTCGGCAAAGGTGTGGCTGGCGAGCAGATGTTCCCTGAGCCGCGCGCCATTGCCGGTTCTGGCGACCAGCCGTTCGATGCCTTCTTCCAGCATGGCTTCATGGACCAGGATATCGGCACCTTCGGCGAAATCGGCGAGCGGCGGGAAGAAGGCTGTATCGGCCGAGAACACCACGCTTTTTGCGCCATGCTCGAAGCGCAGGGCAAAGCAGTCGGTCACTGGTGGGTGGTCGACGCGCAGCGCCGTCACCTTCAGGCCGCGTTGCTCGACCACAGGGCCCTCGCCGAATTCGTCTACAGAAACCAACTCGCGAATGTCGGGCCGGCCTTCATCGACGATGCGGATCTCGATATCGAATTCCATTGACTGACAAAAGCGCCGCCAGTAGTGGCCGACCCCAGGCGGGCCGAACACGGTGACCGGCGTCGCCAGGCCAGCCGTCCAGGCGGTGTGGATCAGCGGACCCAGTTCCAGCAGATGGTCGGAATGCAGGTGTGTGATGAAGATCAGGTCGAGCGCCTTCAGGCTGACACCGGCATCGACCAGCCCGCGCGTGACGCCAAGCCCGCAATCGACGACGATTGATCGCCCACCGATCTCGAGCAGCGACGAACTCGGCCACGGTCCGCCCGGCCGCAGCGCAGGACCGCCTTTCGAGCCCAGCAGCACCAGCCGATCCGGTATTGGCTTGCCGCTCAAGACCAGTCGCCCTCGGGCGTGCCGTTGAAGCGTTTCTTCAGGTCGGCCCAGCAATCGATGTAATTGTCCTGCCGGGTTTCGAGTTCGGCGCCGTAGCGGGTGAGCATCTGCGGAAAGCGGGTCTCGAACATGAAAGCCATGGTGTTGTCGAGCTTGACCGGTTTCAGGTCGGCGCGCGAGGCTTTTTCGAAGCCAGGCGCATCCGGGCCATGGGCCAGCATCAGATTGTGCAGGCTGATGCCGCCGGGAACGAAGCCCTCCTCCTTGGCATCGTACTGGCCGTGGATCAGCCCCATGAACTCGCTCATGATGTTGCGGTGATACCAGGGCGGCCGAAACGTATCCTCGGCCACCAGCCAGCGCGGCGGGAAGATGACGAAATCGATATTGGCCGTGCCTTCCTCGCCGCTCGGCGCGGTGAGCACGGTGAAGATCGACGGGTCGGGATGGTCGAACAGCAGCGCGCCGACCGGCGAAAAGGTCGCCAGATCATATTTGTAGGGGGCGTAGTTGCCGTGCCACGCCACCACGTCGAGCGGCGAATGGCCGATCTCGGTGACGTGAAAATTGCCGCACCATTTCACGATCAGCCGGCACGGCGTCTCCTTCTCCTCGAACCAGGCGCAAGGCGTCTTGAAGTCGCGCGGATTGGCCAGGCAATTGGCGCCGATCGGTCCTCGATCGGGCAGCGTCAGCTTGGCGCCGTAGTTCTCGCAGACATAGCCGCGCACTTCGGCGTCAACCAATTCGACCTTGAAGACGAGGCCGCGTGGCAACACGCAGATCTCGCCGGGCCGAAGCTCGATGACCCCCATCTCGGTGACGAAGCGCAAGCCGCCCACCTGCGGCACCACCAGCAACTCGCCATCGGCATTGAACAAATGGTCGTCGACCATCGATGTGTTGGCAACATAGACATGGGCTGCCATGCCGGTCTGCCCGAGCACGTCACCGGCCGTGGTAATGGTGCGCATGCCCTGGATGAAATCGGTCGGTTCGTTCGGCATCGGCACCGGATTCCAGCGGTACTGGCCAAGCGCCAGTTCATGATCGCCGACATTGGGGGCGGTCTTCCACAGGGGGTAGCTGGCGGCCTTGAAGCGGCCGGTATGCTTGACGCTCGGCCGGATGCGATAGAGCCAGGAGCGCTCATTGGTGCCGCGCGGCGCGGTGAAGGGCGAACCGGAAAGCTGTTCGGCATAAAGGCCGTAGGCCGGCCGCTGCGGCGAGTTGCGCCCCTGCGGCAGCGAGCCAGGCAGTGTCTCGGTCTCGAAGTCGTTGCCGAAGCCCGGCATGTAGGAAAAGGCCATCGCTTCCTCCCGGATTGACCAAACTGGTTGCATTTGTAACCATTGAAAATGTAACTATCAATCTTCGTTTTTCCCGGGTGAGGACAATGAACATTCTCGAACTCGAAAGCTTCCTGCCCTACCGGCTCTACCGTCTTGCCGATGCCGTCAGCCGCGAATTCTCGAAGGTCTATAAGGACCGCCATGGCCTGACCCGGCCCGAATGGCGCACGTTATCGGGCTTGGGACAGCGCGGCACGATGACCGCGACGGAACTTGGCGAGCAGTCGGCCATGCACAAGACCAAGGTCTCGCGCGCCGTGGCCGAGTTGGAACGGCGGCGCTGGCTGGTGCGAACACCCGACGAGAACGACCGCCGCGTCGAGCACCTGGCCCTGACCAAGACCGGGCTTGCGGCCTATCGCGAGATGGTGCCGCTGGCGAAGGCGTTTGAGAGGGAATTGCTGGCGAAGTTTGGCGTGGACGAACGTGCCGCGATTATGAACGGGGTGGCGGCGCTGGAGATGGCGTTGGAAGGAAAATAGAGTTGATAGGCTGGCAGGACAGAGGGGGGCGCGAAGGAACTCTGCGTCTCTATCGACGCGTCTCACCAGTCCATCACCACTTTGCCCGAACTGCCGCTCCTCATCGCATCGAACCCAACCTGGAAATCATCGATGCCGATGCGATGCGTGATTAGGCCGGTCACATCGAGCGGGCCCTGCACCAGGGCGATCATCTTGTACCAGGTCTCGAACATTTCGCGGCCATAGATGCCCTTCAAGTGCAGCATCTTGAAGATGACCTTGTCCCAGTCGATCTCGAAGCCGGTCGGCGCTATGCCGAGGATGGCGATCTTGCCGCCATTGTTCATGGTGTCGATCATGTCGCGGAAGGCGGGCGCGGCGCCCGACATTTCGAGACCGACGTCAAACCCCTCGGTCATGCCGAGCACCGGCATGACATCGCGCAGCTTTTCCTTCGAGGCATCGACGACATGCTGGACGCCGAGCTTTTTCGCCAGCGCCAGCCGCACCGGGTTGATGTCGGTGATGACCACCTTGCGCGCGCCGACGCATTGCGCCACCAGCGCGCCCATGATGCCGATCGGCCCGGCGCCGGTAACCAGCACATCCTCGCCTACCAGATCAAAGGACAGCGCCGTGTGGACGGCATTGCCCAAGGGGTCAAAGATGGCGGCGATCTCGTCCGGAACATCGTCGGGTATCGGCACGACATTGTGCTGCGGGATCACCAGATATTCGCCGAAAGCGCCAGGACGGTTGACGCCGACGCCGAGCGTGTTGCGGCACAGATGCCCCCTGCCCGCACGGCAGTTGCGGCAATGACCGCAGACGATGTGGCCCTCGCCCGACACGCGCTGGCCGATCTTGTATTCGGTGACCGCAGCACCAAAGTCGGCGACCGTGCCGACGAATTCATGGCCGGTGACCATCGGCACCGGCACGGTCTTCTGCGCCCACTGGTCCCAATTGTAGATATGCACGTCGGTGCCGCAGATCGCCGTCTTCTTGACCTTGATCAACACGTCGTTGGGGCCGATCTCCGGCACCGGCACCTCTTCCATCCAGATGCCCGGCTCGGCCTTGGCCTTCACCAGCGCCTTCATCATGTTCGACATTCTTTTGTCCCTTGAATCTCTTGATCCGGAATCGCTTTTCGGCGCCGGCCGTTCAGGAAATCACGCCCAATTCCCTACCGACCGCACCGAATGCCTCCACCGCGCGGTCGATATCGGCGCTGGAATGCGCCGCCGACATTTGGGTGCGGATGCGCGCCTGGCCTTTCGGCACGACCGGGAAGGAAAAGCCGATGACATAGATGCCACGCTTCAGCATGCGCGCGGCCATCTCCTGGGCCAGCGTCGCATCACCGAGCATCACCGGTATGATCGGATGATCGGCGCCTGCCAGCGTGAAGCCAAGCTTACCCATTTGAGACCTGAACCGCGCCGCATTGGCATATAGGCGCTCGCGCAAGGCATCGCCATTGCGGATCAGGTCGAACACCTTGATCGAGGCGCCGGCGATCGCCGGCATCAGCGTGTTGGAAAAGAGATAGGGCCGCGAGCGCTGGCGCAGCCAGTCGACGACCTGGCTTTTGCCAGAGGTATATCCGCCGGAAGCGCCGCCGAGCGCCTTGCCGAGCGTGCCGGTGATAATGTCCACCCTGCCCTCGACGCCGCAATGTTCGGCCGAGCCGCGGCCGTCTGCACCCACGAAACCGACTGCATGGCTGTCGTCGACCATCACCATCGCGTCGTATTTCTCGGCGAGATCGCAGACACCTCGGAGATTGGCGATGATGCCGTCCATGGAAAACACGCCGTCGGTGGCGATCAGGCGGAAGCGGCAATCCTTCGCTTCCTGCAATCGCGCCTCGAGATCGGCCATGTCGTTATTGGCGTAGCGGAAGCGTTTGGCCTTCGACAGCCTGACACCATCGATGATCGAGGCGTGGTTCAACGCATCCGAGATAACAGCGTCTTCGTCACCAAGCAGCGTCTCGAACAGGCCGCCATTGGCGTCGAAGCAGGAGCCGTAGAGGATGGTGTCTTCCAGGCCGAGGAAGGATGAAATTGTCGCCTCGAGTTGTTTGTGCTCTTCCTGCGTGCCGCAGATGAAGCGCACCGAGGCCATGCCGTAGCCGTAGCGATCGAGCGCCTGCGTGGCCGCCGCGCGCAGGTCCGCGCTGTCGGCAAGGCCGAGATAATTGTTGGCGCAGAAATTCAATACCTTCTCGCCGCCGACCTCGATTTCGGCCGACTGCATCGAGGAAATCACCCGCTCGGACTTGTAAAGGCCGGCGGATTTCAGCCCTGCAAGCTCGCTGTCGATATGGGAGAGAAATGCTGCGGTCATGATCAGGCCTCGTTTGACGTGGGCAGACTGTCGTCCCGCCGGCGCAAAAAATCCATCGCAAAAGCGACCGGATCAGGTGGCCGGGCAGCATCAGCCGGGATGCAATGGACATTGCCCAAGTGACGGCCCGGGAACTCATGGACTGACGAATGCTCAAAAGCGGTCTTGCGGCGAAAGAAGCCGATAACCATTTCGCGATTTCTCCGCGCCTCCCCCTTGCCGGCCGGCCGTTGACTTCCGGTCCTGTTAACGTTTGCAGTTCAATGGTGCTCATACAGAAATCCGTTGGCGAGAGGACCGCCCCCGAACATGTCTCAGCAGCCGGTGCAAACCGTTTCAGGCAAGCTCATACTGCTGATCAAAGCTGGCTACTGGCTGGCGCTGCTGATCATTGCCGCCATGGTGGCGGCCTCCTTCGTCCTGCTGCAGCAGACGATGGCCACGCAGCAGCACAACAACACGCTGCTCGACATCGTCGGCACGCAAAAAACGTTGTCGCAGCGCATCGTTTTCCTTGCCAGCGCAACAGGCGCCGCCTCGCGCGACAAGCAGCCAGCGCTGGTCAGCGCGCTGAAGCAGGCCACGGCTGAGTTCGAGACAAGTTATGATCTGCTGCTCAAGCAGACAGGCGCGGATCCGCAATCGCCTGCCAAGTTCGATCCGAAGTCGATCGAGAGCGTGCTTTTCGCCAAACCCTTCCATCTCGATTATTTCTCGGTTGGCCTGATCGCCAACGGCGATCGGCTGGTCTCGGCCTTTGAATCGCAACTCAACCAGCTCGACAATGGGGGCTACAAGGGCGGCGCCGAACGAGTCAACCTCGATGCCTCGGTCGCCAATGCCACGCTGTCGGGCTATGCCGCGCTTGGCCAGCGTATCAGTGCGGATGCCGACGAGCGCTCCGAGAAGCTGCTCACCCTCCATCGCACGCTGTTCTACGCCACCCTCGGTGTCATCCTGCTGGTGGCGCTGTTCATCTTCAGGCCGATGTCCAACGCGATCCTGCGCAAGACACGTGAACTGGTCGATGCGCGCAATTCGATGGCCTTCATCGCGGTGCATGACGGCCTCACCGGCCTGCACAACCGCACCTTCCTGACCGACCATTTCGAGACGCTGATCAAGGGCGCGCATCGCCGGCGCGAACGCCTGGCCGTGGTCCAGCTCGACCTCGACCGCTTCAAGCAGATCAACGATACGCTGGGCCACGCCGCCGGCGACTATGTCCTGGTGGTGACCGCACAGCGCATGCGCGATTCCTGCCGGGCGTCGGATCTGTGCGCGCGGCTTGGTGGCGACGAATTCGTGATGATCCTCAACGGAGCCGGCAACACCGAGGACATCAACATGCTGGCACGGCGCATCCTGGTGCACATCAATGAGCCCATCGTGTTCCAGGGCACCACCATTCTTCCGGGCGCCAGCGGCGGCATCGCCGTCTATCCGATCGATGCCGACAATGCGCAAGACCTGCTCGTCCATGCCGATCTGGCGCTTTACTCCGCCAAGAAAATGGGTGGCGGCAACTTCTCGTTCTTCTCAGAGGAACTGCGCCGCGAGCTCGACTACCGCAAGCAGCTCGAACACGACATCAAGGTCGCCATTTCCGAAAAGGCGTTCCAGGTCTATTTCCAGCCGCAGGTCTCGCTGACCGACGGCACCATCAGCGGCATCGAAGCGCTCGTGCGATGGAACCATGCCGAGCGCGGCATGATCTCGCCGGGCGAGTTCATTCCGGTCGCCGAGAAATGCGGCTTCATGCCGGAGATCGGCCGCATCGTGATCAGCAAGGCGATCAACGAGGCCGCTGAATGGAACCGTGCCGGGATTGCCTTCGGGCGGCTTGCCGTCAATGTCTCGGGCACCGAGCTGCGCGAGCACGATTTCGATGCGTTTCTGTTCGAGACGCTGGAGAAAGCCGGACTGCCGCCGCAGAAACTGTCGCTGGAAATCGTCGAATCCGTCATTCTCGACGACGAGAAGACAGGCATCGCGGCGAAGTTGCGCCACATCAGGGCGGCCGGCGTGCATCTGGAACTCGATGATTTCGGAACCGGCTATGCTTCGCTCAGCCACGTCAATCCCAATGAGATCGACCGACTCAAGATCGACCGCCGCTTTGTCCAGAACATCCACGAGAATGGCGACAACTCCAAGATCGTGCGCGCCATCACGGAGCTTGCCCGGGGGCTGGGCATCTCCATCGTCGCCGAGGGCGCCGAAACGGAGGCGGAACTCGATTCGCTGATGGCAATCGGCTGCGACCAGGTGCAGGGCTATTCGATCGCCTTCCCGATGCCGCATGAAAAGGCGCTCGAGTGGCTGACCGCCCGCATGCCGAAGAAAGCCAGGCTGACGGTATTGCAGGGAAGCCTGGCGTAGGTAGAGCCCGGCCAGCCTTGACAAGCAGCCGCGGAAATGGCGGCCTGCCCTGATCGCAACCGGGTAGCGGCCCCATGATATTCCTTCGGTTTGCCCTGGCAGCCATGTTGATGTCGGCGTTGCCGGCCTATGGCGCGGATCGCACCATCTATCTCACCTTCGACGACGGTCCGCTGAACGGCACGAGCAACATCCTCGACGTCTTGGAGGCGGCGCAGGTTCCCGCAACGCTGTTCATGGTCGGCATGCATGCCGAAGCCAGTGCGTCCAACAAGGCGTTGGTACGGCGCGCCAAGGCGATGCCGCTGGTGACGATCGGCAACCACAGCTACAGTCACGCCTACAATCACTACCGGCACTTCTATGGCGATACGGAAGGCGTGGTTGCCGACATGCTCAAGGCCAATGCCGTATTGGGCCTGAAGCCGGCGGTGCACGCCCGCCTGCCGGGTCGCGATGTGTTCCGGCTGCCTTCGATGTCGAAGAACGACAATTCGCTTGGACAGGCGCAAGCCGGGCGTGAGGATCCCGACTATGAGTTTGTCGCGGCGTCCGGCTTTTATCTCTATGGCTGGGACCATGAGTGGGTGCACAAGGACAGCGGTGAGCCGGTGCAGAGCGTCGATCATCTGGTCAGCGAGATCGATCATTTGTTCGGCTATGGCCATTTCGCCAAACCAGGCAAGTTGATCCTGCTTATGCACGACGAGATGTTTCAGGACGGCTTTGACGGCAAGACGCAACTGACCAAGCTGATCACCGCATTGAAACTACGCCACTATGCGTTTGGAATAATCCAGAGCTATGACGACTGAGCCATCAGGTCGGCACTGCTAGCTCCCCACATTCTCCCGCAACGCCGCGAGCACCTGCGCAAACTCCGCCAGACGCTCGTCGGACAGTCCGGTGCGAAGCCGCTTGTCGAAGACGAGCGCGGCTTGCCGCAACGTCTCGAACAGCGCTTCTCCCGCCGCCGTCAATTCGACCATGTGAACCCGTCGGTTGACGGGGTCGCGCCGCCGCGTCAGCAGGCCCTGCACCTCCATCGCATTGAGATGATGGGTCAGCGTCGCGCCCTGGATGCCGATCATGCCGGCAAGTTCGCGCTGATTGGCAAGCTCGCTCGACTTGACCGACAGCAGCGTGAGCCAGACCGGCAAGGTCCCCCCCGCTTCAACCAAGGCAGCGTCGAAGGCCTGGGCAACAAGCTTGGCGGTGCGGCCGAGATTCATGCCGACCGGCGGGCGGTCAAATGGTGTCATGATCTGACAGTAGAGCAAGCAGTGGAAACGTGAAACTGGGCTTCATGATTGACATCTAACTGTTAGATATCTAATTTTGTCTTATTGATGGCGTCACGACATGGTTGCGATGCGTGGGCGGCGGGCGAATGAGAGGAAATGCGGTCATGCAATATGTTTATATCGTCGTCATCGGCCTGCACGTCATGGCCGGCGTCTTCTGGGCCGGCACGACCATCGCGGTTGCCCGCGATCCGGACATCCGGGCAGAGCGGTTCTTTCGGCCGCAAATGGGCGCGGCCGGCTTGGCTTTCCTGACCGGTTTGCTGCTCTGGTATTTCTTTCATGAGGGTGCTTTCGGCTCGATGGAGAAGGTACTGGCGCTCGGCATTTTGACGGCGCTGATCGCCGCCGGCGTGCAAGGCGCGCTTGTGGGCTCCGCCAGCAGGCAGCTTGCCGGCGCCGATGCCGCGACCCAAACGGAGCTGCGCGCGAAAATGACCAGGGGCGAACGCATCGCCGGCGGGCTGCTGGTCATCACCGTGCTTTGCATGGCGACCGCCAAGATGTTTTAGAATCGCACGGCCGGTGAAAGCCGATCATGCGCGGCGCGCAACGGACCAGAGCGGCAGGTGGCTCTCCTTGCAAAGGCCGTTGCGCGCCACCTGATCGTGATCAAATCCTGATCCCGAACCGTATGCCGTCATAGACGGCGGCGTGGATGTTGCGCGAGGCGACCGCATCGCCGATGCGGAACACGACGAAGCCACCTTCCGAATTGCGCAATGGGAAGATATCGCCGCCGTTCACCAGCCGCTCATAATCGATCGCGCCGCCATTCCTCGACAGCGGCTTCAGCGACAGATAGAGGTCGTCAAGCGGCGCCGTGCCGTGCTCGACCACCACTTGGTCGACCCTGCGCTCCCCGCGCCAGCCATCGGCAAAATCCGAAGCGAGTTCCGCGACCAATTGATTGCCCTCGCGCCGCACAGAGCGCAGGCGTGTGTTGATGGTGATGGTGACGCCCCTTTCCTGGAAGGCGCGCATGTACGGCACGTGGTTCATACCGCCCATTTCGGGGGCGAAGAACCGCTCTGGCGAAACCAGTTCCAATTTCGAGCCGCTGTTGGCAATCAGTTCGGCCGCGCCCATGCCCTGATGGCCGCCATTGTCGTCATAGAGAAGAACATTCTCGGCCGGCTTGACACTGCCGGCCATGATGTCCCAGCTCGAGGTGACGAGATTGTCGCCGGAGGCCAGCGGCGGGTTCTGCGGCAGGCCTCCGGTGGCGACGACCACCACGTCAGGCGCCAGGGCCAGGACGTCGTCCTGCTCGGCCCAGGTGTCGTAGCGGATCTCGACGCCCAGCCGTTCGAGTTCGGCCAGACGCCAGTCGATGATGCCGATCAATTCCTTGCGGCGTGGGTTCTGGGTCGCCAGACGAACCTGGCCACCCGCTTGTGATGATGCTTCCAGGATCGTGACCTGATGGCCGCGCTCGGCCGCGACGCGCGCCGCCTCCAGTCCGCCGGCGCCGGCGCCGACAATCACGACTTTCCGCCTAGGCCCTTCCGTCTTGGCGATGATATGCGGGATATCCGCCTCGCGGCCGGTCGCCGCATTGTGGACGCACAACGCCTCGCCGCCTTCGTAGATGCGATCCAGACAATAGGTGGCGCCGACACAGGGACGTATCTCGTGCTCGCGGCCCTCCATCACCTTCCTGATGATGTGCGGATCGGCGATGTGGGCGCGGGTCATGCCGACCATGTCGAGCTTGCCGGTGGCGATCGCATGGCGCGCGGTGGCGACGTCGGAAATGCGCGCCGCGTGGAAGGTCGGGAATTTCGTCGCCGCCCTCACCTCGCCGGCGAAATCGAGATGCGGCGAAGACCGCATGCCGGTCACCGGGATCACCTTTGTGAGCGCCGCATCGGTCTCGATCGAACCACGGATGATGTTGAGGAAATCGACCTTGCCGGAGCCGGCCAGCCGCCTGGCGATCTCGACGCCCTCCTCCTTCGACAGGCCTTTCTCGAAATCCTCGTCGGCGACCATGCGGATGCCGACGACGAATTTCTCGCCGACCGCCGCTCGCACCGCATCGAGCACCATGTTGGTGAAGCGGAGCCGATTGTCGAGCGAACCGCCATATTCGTCATCGCGACGATTGGTGGCAGGCGACCAGAAGCCATCCATCAGATGGCCGTAGGATTCGAACTCGATGCCGTCGAGCCCGGCTGCCTGGCAGCGCTGGGCGGCCGATGCATAGTCGGCGACGATGCGCTCGATATCCCATTCCTCGATGGTCTTGGGGAAAGCACGATGCGCCGGTTCGCGCACCGGCGAGGCCGACAGCACCGGCAGCCAGTCGGCCTTGTTCCAGCCGGTGCGGCGGCCAAGATGGGTGATCTGGATCATCACCTTGCAATCGTGCTCGTGGCAGGCGTCAGCGAGTTCGGCCAGCCACGGCACGATGCGGTCGTCATAGACATGCAAATTGCCGAAGGCGGCCGGGCTGTCGCGCGAAACGATGGCCGAGCCTGCGGTCATGGTCAGCGCCATGCCGCCCTTGGCCTTTTCGGCATGGTAGAGCCGATAGCGCTGCTTCGGCATGCCGTCCTCCGAGTAGGCCGGCTCGTGGCTGGTCGACATCACCCGGTTCTTCAGCGTCAAATGCTTGAGCTGGTAAGGTTGGAGAAGCGGGTCGTTGCTGATCATCGTCTTCCTGCCGTTTTAATTTGTGCTAATGAGCGGCAAATCCAAGGAAAACCGCTTATGATCGATACCAAAACCCTCACCCAGCTCGGCACGCACGTCGAGACGCCACAGAGCCCCGAAGCCGCGATCCTGGAAACCGTGCCGTTTTCTCGCGGCGACGGACCGCCGGCGATCGTGCGCTTCACCTGCCCGGAATTCACCTCGCTCTGCCCGGTGACCGGACAGCCGGATTTCGCTCATATCGTCATCGACTACGCCCCCGATGCCGCCCTGGTGGAATCGAAGTCGCTGAAGCTGTTCATGACCTCGTTTCGCAACCATGGCGCTTTCCATGAAGACTGCACGGTGATGATCGGACGTCGCATCGTGGCCGCGACCAAGCCGCTCTGGTTGCGCATAGGCGGCTATTGGTATCCACGCGGCGGCATTCCGATCGACGTGTTCTGGCAGACCGGCTCTCCGCCGGAAGGCGCCTGGCTGCCGGACACCGGAGTCGCCCCCTATCGCGGGCGCGGCTAGTTCGGCCATCATTCGCACTGGTACTGGCTTAGCGCCCATTCGCCGGTCACCGACAAAAGGTCCGATATCTTCCATTCGCCGCCGACCTTCTTGAACTTCCATTCGAGGCGGTGCGGGTTGCCGCCGACGACGAAGGCGACGATGACCTTGGCCTGATCGCCATTGATCGCTTCGAGCGTCTTCAGGCTCTTGTCGATCTCGGCCTTGTCGTAGTCCGCATTGTCGAGCGCCATGTTAGGGTCCAGGCACTCGCCCTGTCCGGATTTGCGCAACGCATCGCTCTTGTCGAGCACGGTTTTAGCCGGGTCTGTGAAATGGCCGCGCTGGGCCGGATCCACCTCCAGGCCGACCTGATCGTAAAACGGCCGCACGACCGCTGTCGGCGATCCCGGCTGGATGGGGGCGGCAGGCTCGCTCGGCGGCCAGGCGACTGGCGGCGTCGCCGGCTCCGCGGCTCCGCCAGGCGCGGTTGCCGGCGGTGTCCGGCCGTCATCAGGCGCGGTCCCGGCAGGGGCATTTGCCGGCGGCGCGCCCAACAGGCCCTGAGCAGATGCGCCGTTCAAGCCAGCCGCCAGCAGGCACACGGCCGACAATGACAGGAGCGCGCGACCGGCCATTGCTTCACTCCGGATCTTGGCCCGCCATGCATTCGAGCTGGCTCAGCGTCCAGTTGCTGGTCTTCGATGCAATGTCCGATATCTTCCATTTGCCGTCGACCTTCTTCAGCGACCAGTGCATTTCGCGCTGCGCATCGTCTCCTTCCGGAAAAAGACTGAAGTTCGCCACCACTTGCGCCGTGTCGCCATCCACCGTCTCCGACAGCTTCAGTGTCTTGGAAAGGGTCTTCTGGTCGAAATCCTGCGCGTCGAGGCCGGGGTCGAAGTCGATACAGGCGACCTGGTCCGGATTTTTCTTGGTCGCCTGGTCGTTGAGGTCGAACAGTTTCGTCACCGGCTCGGTGAAGCGATCGCGGTATTGCGCGTCGGCCTCGAACTTGACCTGCGGGACATAGAAGAACTTCACGGCGTCGGAAGCCGGACCGGCCACGGCGACGGCGGGCAAGGCTATCGAAAGGGCGGCAAGGAGCACTGTCAGTCTCATGCAGAATCTCCGGCTTTTCATGGCTTGAAGCAACCAATACCACGCATCCTGCATATCGGCTTTTTTGCGGTTCATGAAGCCCGCCTGCGCACGCATCACGGCTGAAGCGGGTCATCTCGACGGGACGTGCAGGCCAAGCTTGCACTCAGAGGCCGAGCGCTGCCTTGCGTCCGTCATGGATGGCGAATGCCACCTGCCTGGAAGCGGTACAATCACCAATCGAAGTGTGGGCAATCTTGCGCCTTTCGAGTTCGATGGAAAGCATGTCGGCGGCCATATTCGTCGTGGCGAAGACCAACGCATCGGCTTCGATCTCCTGCTCGGTTCCATCGAGCAGCGAAGCGACCCTGGCCAGCCTGCCATCCCAGTGAACGACGGCGCTCTCGGTCACAAACCGCACCTTCAGCTTGGCGAGCGCCCGCCGCAGCGGCGCGTCGACGGCCATTCGCTGAAGCTCTTTGCCAACCAGGGCGTCCGGAGTCACGAGCGTCACATTGTGACCGTCCTCGGCGAGTTTCCAGGCGGTGCCGCAGCCTTTCCAATTGCCGCCATCGTCCAGCAAGAGAACATTTTTCCCCGGCCTCGCCTCACGGGCCATCACCGCTTCGGCCGAGAGCACCGGCCCGCCGCCCGGAATGCTGCCCCACTGCGGCAAGGCCCGCTGGAAAGCGCCGTCTGGCGGCATCGAGCCGGTCGCGACGACGACGTGATCCGCGCCTTCGCGCTCGACATCGTCGGCTTCGACATACTGCCCGTAGCGGATGTCGACCTGAAGCTGGCCGAGCTGGCGCTCGTACCAGTCGATCAGATCCAGAATCTGGGCACGGCGCGGCTGCAGGCCCGCAAGACGGAACTGCCCCCCAAGGCGGTCGGATGCCTCGGCCAGTGTCACCCGGTGACCGCGCTCGGCCGCGGCGCGCGCCGCTTCGAGCCCGGCCGGGCCGCCGCCGACGACCAGCACGCGCTTCGGCTGGGCGGCCGGAGCGAAGCGATCTCCGCCCCACTCCCATTCCCGCCCCGCGGAGGGATTGATGACGCAGCTGATCCAGTAATCACGGCTGCGCCGGCCCCAGCACATCTGGTTGCAGGACAGGCAGCCGCGAATGTCCTGCTGCCGTCCGGCGGCGGCCTTTGCAGCGAGGTGCGGATCGGCGATCTGCCCGCGCACGATGGAAACGAGATCGGCGCGACCTTCGCTCAACACGCTCTCGGCGTTCTCGGGGGTGCGGATATGGCTCTCGGCGGTGATCAGCGCGTGACGCACGGTGGATTTGAGCACGGACGCCAGGTCGGCACCGAGCTTTTCCGGATAAACAAAGGTCGGTATGATCTTGTAGAAATCGAAGTAGGAACCCGTTCCGCAAGTCACATAGTCCATCAAGGCATCGCGGTCGTGGAGGTCGATTATCTCGGCCAGCGCTTCGCGCTTCAGCGCCACTTCGACTTCCGGCTCATCGTTGATCGCAAGACCGATGATGAAATCATCGCCGCATTCTCGGCGAATCCTGGTCATCACCTCGCGGCTCATCCGGGTGCGGTTTTCAAGGCTGCCGCCCCATCGGTCGTCCCGGCGGTTCGACCAGGGTGTCCAGAACTGGTCCAGCATCGAATGGTACGCCGCCCAGACCTCGACGCCGTCGAAGCCGGCCTCGCGGCAACGGCGCGCCGCCTGGACAAAGCCGTCGATCGTTTCTTCAATCTCGGCTTCGGACATCCGATGCGAACCGTCGGAATCGTGGTAGCTCGGCAGGCCGGAAGGCGACCAACCGGGGTGAAACGAGTTGTCCGCGTCCGCGTGCTGGCCGACATGGTAGAGCTGCTGGATGGCGACGGCGCCGTTGCCGCGGATCGCCTCCGTCACCTTGCGAAAATGCGGGACGACGCGGTCATCGGATGGGCTGAAGTTGCCACGGGTCAGCACGGCGGCCTGATGCACGGGCATCGGCTCGACCACGATCATGCCGGCGCCGCCGATGGCGCGTTCCGCGTAATAGCCGACATGCCGCTCGGTCGGCAGCCCCTCCACCGCCATGTTGGCGGTATGGGCTCCGAACACGATCCTGTTGCGTAACGTCTTGCCGCGCAGAGTGGCCGGCGTGAACAGCCGGTTGAAGACCCGCCCAGACATGCACCGCTCCTTCAAAGCCTTGGCGGCGGCACCCAGGCGCCAGCGCTCGCAACCAAAGTCGATTCTTGCCGGAAAGCCGGCACCTCGGGGGTGCCGGCTTTGCCGCGATCCTTGAAGCTAGGCGTCCAGCCAGACGTTCTGGAGATCCATTTCGAAGGTCTGGTGGACGCCGTAGTTCTTCACCTTCTTGTTCGTATGGCTGTAGAGCTTCTGCCAGAACGGCTGGATGATGACGCCGGAGTCCTGCAGGATCTGCTCGACATCCTTCATCACCTCCTTGCGCTTGGCGACGTCGATCAGCGAGAGCGCCTGCTTGAGCTTGGCGTCGAAATCGGGATTGGAATAAGCCGATTCATTCCACGCCTCGCCGGTGCGATAGCCCAGCGCCAGCACCTGGACACCGAGCGGGCGCATGTACCAGATGGTCATCGAATAGGGATATTTCGTCCAGTCGTTCCAGAAGGTCGAGCCCGGCAGCACGGTGCGCTTGACCTTGATACCGGCGTCGCGCAGCTGGCCGGCGATCGCGTCGCCGGTGTTCTTCTGCCAGTCGTCCTCGATCGTGATCAGTTCATGCTCGAAGTCGGCCTGGCCGGCTTCCGCCATCAGCTTCTTGGCGCCCGCGGCATCGCGCTCCTTCTTGGGCAGGGCATAATATTCGGGATGGATCGGGCTGACATGGTGGTTCTCGCCGACCGTGCCGCGCCCGTTATAACCGAGCTGCAGCACCGCGTTGTTGTCGACCGCCATCTGCAGGGCATTGCGAACCCGCTGGTCGTCATAAGGCTTGTGCGTGATGTTGGTGCGGGCAACCAGCGTGGTGGCGGTCGCGACCTCCGATTTCTGCAGCCCCATCTTGTCGAGAATGTCGATGAAGTCGGCGGGCGATTCGAAGTTTACGTCGACCTCGCCGGAGTCGAAAGCGTTCACCGTGGCGTTGAAATCGGTGCCGTAATCGATGAACTCGACGCTGTCGAGCGGGGCTTCGCCACCCCACCACTTGCCGTTCTCGCGGCGCTTGACCACGGCCTTCTGGCCGACGTCGTAAGAGACCAGCTCGAACGCTCCCGTGCCGATCGGCTTCTTGATCGGATCGGCGCCATCGGCATCGAAATTCCGGTGCACGATAAGGGCGGGGTAATCGGTGAAGTTTGGAATGAGCGAAATGTCGGGCTCGCTGAGCTTCAGCTTGACCGTGTTGTCGTCGACCTTGGTGATCGCACCGTCCCTGGCCTTGCCGGTCTTGGCATCGATCAGCGCACCGACGCGCGCCGCCATCGAGTTGCCGGCGACGCCCTTCTCGCACCAGCGCGTCACATTGTGCACCACGTCATCGGCGTTGAAGGCATCGCCATTGTTCCAGGTGACGCCCTTGCGCACATGCAACGTGTATTCGGTGGCGTCGTCGTTGATGTCCCAGCTTTCGAGCAGCACCGGCTCGAAGGTGAATTGTCTGGTGTAGCGAACCAACGGCTCCAGCCAGCTGCGCGAGATGTTGGCCAGTTCCACCCAGTCGTAAGTACGCGGATCCTTCTGCGCCTTCACCGCCATCGAGACGTGCAGCGTCCCGCCCTTCTTCGGCTCCTCGGCCAGAGCTTGCGTCGGCGCGGCGAGGCCGATCATGCCATAGGCAAACGCCGTCGATGCGCCAAGCGCGCTGGCCAGCGCCAGGAACTCGCGCCGGTCCATGCGACCCGCCCGCGCCTCCGTTGCCATCGCTTCGATAGCTTGCGGCACACGATCGCCATTACTTTTGAAAACCGTCATGTCACTCTCCCCTTGTTGTTCCCGTCAGGTCTTTGTCTGTTGTTTTTCAACTAACGCTGTCGGGCAATTTTTCCTCGCGCCGCGCGATCAAATCCTTGAGACCGTCGGCGATGCCTTCGTCGAGTTTCGGCTCCTCATAATCGGCGAGCATGTTGCGCGCCTTCTCGCGGCCGCGCGTGTCGTGGTCCTTCGCCCCTTCCGCCTTCCATTGTTCGTAGGAGTTGAAGTCCATGATGCTCGGCATGAAGAAAGCCTTCTCGAAATGTTCGAGCGTGTGCTGGGTGCCAAGGAAATGGCCCTGCGGTCCGACCTCGCGGATCGCCGCCATCGCTTCCTTGAAATCGTCGAAAGGCAGGCCGCCCGCGTATTTGTACCAGCCGACGAGCTGTTCGCAGTCGGTGGCGAATTTTGAGTACCCGCAGGTGAGACCTGCTTCCAGCCAGCCGGCCGAATGCCAGATGTAGTTGGCGCCGGCAAGGATGGCGGCATGCATCAGCATGTTCGCCTCGTAGCCGGCCTGGGCATCGTTGAGCTTCGAGCCGACATGGAAGCCTGACGTGCGCCACGGCAGTTTGTATTTCCGCGCCAGCGCACCCATCAGATACATCATCTGGGCGGCTTCCGGCGTGCCGCCCATCGGAGCGCCGGTCTTCATGTCGACCGTGACCATGAACTGGCCGTAGATCTGGGGTGAACCCGGACGGATGAGCTGGGTGAAGGCCACGCCGGCAAGCGCCTCGGCGTTGACCTGCGCAACCGCGCCGACGGCCGACGCCGAGGTCGAGGCGCCGCAGAGCGCGAAGGGCGCCAGGATCAGCGGCTGATTGTGGCGCGCATACACCCTCATCGCGTCCAGCATGGTGGCGTCCCAGACCAGCGGCGAATTGCAGTTGGTGATTGCAACCAGCACCGGATTGTCGCGGACGAACTCCTCGCCGAACACGATGCCGGCCATCGCCATCGTATCTTCCGCCCGCTCTTTGGACGTCACGATGCCCATGAACGGTTTGTCGGAATATTTCAGCGCCGAATGGATGATGTGCAGGTGCCGCTTGGGCACGGCAATTTCCATCGGCTCGCAGATGATTGAACTCGACGAGTGCAGCGCCGGCGCCATGTAGGCGAGCTTGTGGAAATTGTTGAGGTCGGCAAGCGTGCCGTAGCGCCTGTTGTTGTCGAGGTCGCGCACATAGGGCGCGCCATACATCGGCACGAAGATCGAGTTCTTGCCGCCGACGCGCACCGTACGCTGGGGATTGCGCGCGTTGAGCGTGAACTCGGAGGGAACCTTGGAGACGAGTTCCATCAGCAGCGCGCGATCGATGCGGACCCGCGTTTCCCGGACATCGGCACCGGCGGCCTTCCACAAGGCGATGGCCTCGTCGTCGCGGAATTCGCAACCGACCTCTTCCAGGATCGAAAGCGACTCCTCGTGGATCAGTTCCACCGCCTCGTCCGGAACCATCTGGTACACCGGAATCTGGCGAACCAGGGTTGGGAACGAGGCGATCGGTGCCCCCCGAAGCGCCTTGCGCCCGAGACGGCCACCGCCACGGCGATGGGTCGGTTCGGTCAATTCAGCGGCGGGTGCGTTCATGAGACCTCCTAGCGTCCGTTCCAGCCAAGTTAGCGAGGTGAAATATGGCTGTGACGCTGGAAAATCCTGATCTCTTGTATAAGCTGTGCTTATGCGAAGCCTGCGCCACCTCCTGCCGTCCGCCGGCAGCCTGATCGTCTTCGAGGCGGCGGGCCGGCTGTCGAGCTTCACCGCCGCCGGGCGCGAGCTCGGCATGACGCAAGCGGCCGTCTCCTATGCGGTGCGCGGACTGGAAGAGCAGCTCGGCGCCAAGCTGTTCCAGCGTCGCCACCGGCAAGTCAGCCTGACGGAAGCCGGCGAGCGGTTCCATGCCGACGTCTCGCTGGGCTTGTCGCATATCCGCAAATCCGCCGAGGATCTGCGCCTGCAGGCGACCGGTGGCCATGTAACGCTTGCCGCCTCGACCGCTTTTGGCTCCTTCTGGATGATGCCGCGCCTGCAGCAGTTCCGCGACGAATTGCCGGGCATCGACCTGCGCATCCAGACCGCCGACCGTGATCTCGACATCATCGCCGAAGGTATCCCGCTGGCGGTGCGCGGCGGCGAGCCCAGGGAATGGCCGGACTACCACTCGCTGCCGCTCGCCGATGAGGAGATCTTCCCCGTCGCCGGCACCAGCTATCTGGCCAAGTTCGGCATGCCGGGGAGCGTCGAGGAACTGGCCACGCACCGTCTCATTCACCTCGAGGAGCCGTATCGTGAAGCGGCAAGCTGGGACGAATGGTTCCAGTCGGCCGGCGGCAGCCTCAGCAACACCGCGCGGGGCCTGCGCATCAATGATTATGGCCTGGTGATCCAGGGCGTCATGGAGGGACAAGGCATTGCGCTGGGCTGGCGCCATCTTGCCGAGCGGCTGCTGGCGACCGGCCTGCTGGTGCCGGTGACGAACCACGTGCTCAAGACCGGCAAGGCCTTCTATGTCGTGTGGCCGAAGAACCGCGAGCTCTCCGACAATGCCCGCAAGGTAAGAGACTGGCTGGTCGCGCAGGCGTAAAGTGGCCTCGCACGCACGGACCGAATCCGTGTAAGATCAGATCATGCCCATTCGCCAGCTTTCCGAAACGATGATCAACCAGATCGCCGCCGGCGAAGCCATCGAGCGTCCGGCGAGCGTGGTCAAGGAACTGGTCGAGAACGCGCTCGATGCCGGTGCAAGCAAGGTAGAGGTCGTCACATCGGGAGGCGGGCTGAACCTTATCCGCGTCACCGACGACGGCTCCGGCATTCCTGAGCAGGAGCTGGCGCTGGCGATCGCGCGTCACTGCACGTCCAAGCTTGCCGAGGACATCCACGACATCCGCTCGCTTGGTTTTCGCGGCGAGGCGTTGCCGTCGATCGGCTCGGTGTCACGGCTGTCGATTCGCTCGCGCACGGCTTCGGGCGACAGCGCCGCAGAGATCGGCATCGAGGGCGGCCGCATCCTGCCGGTCAAGCCCGCGGCCGCCAATCGCGGCACCACCGTCGAGGTGCGCGACCTGTTCTTCGCCACGCCGGCACGGCTGAAGTTCATGAAAGGCGAACGCGCCGAAAGCTCGGCCATCAGCGACGTGGTCAGGCGCATCGCCATCGCCTTCCCCACAGTGCGTTTCACGCTCGCCGGGTCCGACCGCACGACGCTGGAACTGCCCGCGACCGAGGACAGCGCGGAAGGCAGCCTGCGCCGCATCGCGCAGGTGATGGGCGCCGACTTTCCCGACAATTCCATTGCAATCGACGCGATGCGCGAAGGCGTGCACCTGACCGGCCATGTGTCGATCCCGTCCTTCACCCGCGCCAACGCGCTGCAGCAATATGCCTATGTCAATGGCAGGCCGGTGCGCGACAAGCTGATCGCCGGTGCCATTCGCGGCGCCTTCGCCGATGTCCTGCCGCGTGACCGCCACGCCGTGACCGTGCTGTTCCTTTCGCTCGATCCGGCCATCGTCGACGTCAACGTCCATCCGGCCAAAGCCGATGTCCGCTTCCGTGATCCGGGCCTCGTGCGCGGACTGATCGTCGGCGCGATCCGGCAGGCGTTGGCCGATGCCGGCATCCGCTCCGCCACCACGGGTGCCGCCGGCATGATGGCTGCGTTCCGTCCGGGCGCCGCACCCTATGATCACGGCGGCCCGACAAATGGCCATCGCAGCTACGAAGCAGCCTTCCGCGCGTCCGGCCCCGCGGGTTTCGACCCTTCGCGCTCGCCGCAGCGACCGCTCGACATGCAATTCTCAGGCGCCGGCTTTGAACGCGGCAATGCAAGAACCGCCGGGTTCGGTGAACCCGACCAGGCGGCGTTCGATGCCGGCCCGCTCGCCAGCGCCGATGCGCGTGCCGGGCAGAATGAGGCAACCGAGACGCTGCTCGGTGCGGTGCTGGGTGCCGCGCGCGCCCAGGTGCACGAGAACTACATCGTCGCCCAGACCAGGGATTCGCTCGTCATCGTCGACCAGCACGCGGCGCATGAGCGGCTGGTCTATGAAGCGCTGAAGAACGCCCTGCATTCGCGGCCGGTGCCCTCGCAGATGCTGCTTCTGCCCGAGATCATCGACTTGCCGGAAGAGGACGCCGAGAGGCTCGCCATGCATTCCGAAACCCTCGCCCGCTTCGGCCTCGGCATCGAGCGTTTCGGCCCGGGCGCGGTTGCCGTGCGCGAGACGCCGTCGATGCTGGGCGAGACCAATGTCCAGCAACTGGTGCGCGACCTCGCCGACGAGATCGCCGACAACGACACGGTCGAAACGCTCAAGGGGCGGCTGGACAAGATCGCGGCGACCATGGCCTGCCACGGCTCGGTGCGCTCCGGCCGGCTGCTCAAGGCCGAGGAGATGAACGCGCTGCTGCGCCAGATGGAGGCGACTCCGGGCTCAGGCACCTGCAACCATGGCCGCCCCACCTATATCGAGCTGAAGCTGGCGGATATCGAAAGGCTGTTCGGACGGCGGTGAACCGGCCCCAACGGGCCAGCCCTCATTTCATCTGCTGATATTTCCTTGTCCGTGAATTGAAGACGTAATCGACCGCGGTTCCGGCACCGCCGCCTTCAAAATTCACGGAAATGACGTCCTTGCCTTGCTCCACCCATTTCTGGACGTTCATGTAGATGATCGTTTTCAGCATGCCGGCACTGCAAGCGTCGTCATCGGCGAAGGTAATTTCCTGGACAACCTTGCGGCTGCTCTTTTTGATGACCTGCACTTTTTCCATGCAAAGGCCGCCACCGGTATTCGTGTAAATTCCCGAAAACCTGTGGGTGGCTGTCTGCGCCCAGAAGGGGATCTCGACAGTGCCGTCGATCTTTGCCTCGCCGGTGTCATCCAGGCTCGCTATTTTCTTGAGGGTGACGGGATATCTGTCCGTGCCCTTGCTCCAGCTTCCTGTCAAAGCGTTTCCATTGAGGTCGAGGGACAATGGGCACCTTGCGGTGTCGACAGGGGGCGTCGGTCCCTGCACTATTATCCGATAAAGCTCCTTATCGTCTGAAATCTCGCAAAGCACGAACCTGGTGCCGCTGACCGTGCCATACAGCGCAATCGGGATTTGCTTCGCGTCGTAGAAGTAGCTTCCATTGACCTTTGGCGCGCTGCCTAAGCTGTCATCTGTCTGTATGGAGAAATGGATAGGAGATGACCCGAGGAAACCCTCGTAGTTTTCCACGTGGTACCAACCCGCAATGGCTTTTGCGTTGAGCAGCAACAAGCAAACGACCGTTGAGATAAAGCGTCTTCCCATCCCAACCCCGCTGCGCTCCGCGACGACAATCCGCCAAGACTGCGTGACAGTTGCCTTGCGTCGCGGCAGCCGTCAACTGAAATCCGTGGTTCCTGATAAGTCAGGGAAAGATCGCAACCTTTTGAATTAGCGTTTCAAATTCACCACGATAACGCCGCCGAGCGCCAACGCACCGCCGAGAATGCCGAGCAGCGTCGGCACTTCGCCCAGCCAGAAGAAGCCGATCAGGGCCGACATCGGCGAGACCAGGTACAAGAAGTTCGAGGCACGCGCCGCCGGCAAGCGCGACAGCGCGGTCGCCCATGCCGCATAAGCGATCAGGCTTGGCACGATGCCGAGATAGATGACGGCGCCAAGGCCGGCGGTGTTCGCGACGGCGGCCTGCTGCAGAGCAGCGGGCAGGAAGGGCGCCAGGCAGAGCGCGCCGAGCACCATGTTGGACGCCGCGATGGTCAGCGGATGGTGACGGGCAAACAGCGGCTTCTGGACGATGGTGTTGACGGCCGAGCAGAGTGCCGAACCAAGCACCAGCAGCGCGCCGGCGTTGAAATGCAGGCCATGCCCATCGGCGATGGCGATGATGCCGATGCCGGCGAAGGAAATGACGGTACCGATCCAGGCCAGGCCTGAGAAGCGCTCGCCAAGCAGGGCCATCGCCATGATGGCGGTGAAGATGGGACTGACATTGATGATGAAGCCGGCTGCTCCGGCCGAGACGGTCTGCTCGCCAAAATTGAGCATCGCCGTGTAGAGCGCGACGAAAATGGCGCCGCCGAAGGCGAAGCGCCAGAAATCGCCGATCCTGGGCAGCGCCGGACGCTTGACGGCGAGGAAGATGGCAGCCGGCACGGCGGCTATGGCAAAGCGCAGGGCGCCAAGCTCCAACGGCTGGAAAGCGGCGAGCCCGGCCCGGATCGCCGGGAAGGCGGAGGCCCAGCCGATCACCGTCAGCGCCACGGCGATGGCGGCCGTGGTGTCCATCCGCTGTGTCGAATTCAACGTGCCTGTCGTTACGCTCATCTCATTGCCCTCGGATCCTTCGGTCTCGGCAGCAGAAAACGCCCTTTCAGGTCAATTGACAAACGACCAAATCGAGGGTCACCTGTGAGCATGGATCACAGCTCGAACAGCATGCTGCCGCTGGAGACATTGCGCGCCTTCGACGCGGCGGCCCGCACGGGAAGCTTTTCGGCCGCCGCTGAAAAACTCAACCTCACCCATGGCGCCGTCAGCCGGCAGATCGCCAAGCTCGAGGACTGGCTTGGCCTGAAGGTTTTCGAACGCGGCGCGCGCGGCGTGTCGCTGACCAACGAAGGCAATCGCCTGCATCTCAGGACCACCGAAGCCTTCGCGCTGATATCGGTCAATTCGGATCGGTGGGTGGAGCCGCGCGGCACCGCCGTGGTGCGCCTGGCCTCCATTCCATCGGTGAGCGGCTTGTGGCTGATGCCGCGCATGGCAACGCTGGAGAACGACCCTACCCGCCTGCGCATCGTGCTCGACGTCGATAATCGTCAGGCCGATCTCGCCGACGAAGGCATCGATCTGTCGGTCCGCTGCGGTCGCGGCCGCATCCCGGGCCGTGTCTCGGTGCAACTGTTCGAAGAACATCTCTTCCCGATCGCCTCGCCGGGCCTCGCACGAGAGATCGGCGCTGGCGACCCGGCCCGGTTGCTCAAATTCCCGCTGATCAACGATTCCGACGCTTCGGGCTGGCGCGCCTGGTTCGCCGCGCAGGACATGGATTACCGGCCGCGCCCGCAAGACCGCCGCTTCGAAGACTACAATCTGGTGCTCGATGCCGCAGCCCATGGTCTCGGCATCGCGCTGGCGCGGCCGCCGCTCACCGAGCACCAGATAGGATCGGGGCGCCTCGTCGCCGTCGACGATCGCACCGCGCTCAATCCCGTTTCCTACTGGCTGGATCGTCCGGTCGGCCGACCGCGCGCCGCCGCCGCCGATCTCGCCAGGCGCATTGCCGAACAGGCCAGGCTCGCGCCGGCAAGATTGGAAGCTTTCCTGCAGGATGACAATTAGGCTGCGACGCCTCTCGGAGACAATGCGTGACGGTCGCGGTCGGAAATCGCGCGATGCCTCTCAACGAAACAGAAAAAGCACAATCATGGTGGTCGCGGCCGAGACGATGGCCGTCACGATCGATATCGTCCACAGCGACGACGCAGCTGGCTCGGATCGCGGAGCATGGCCCGCCGGACGGATGGAGGCGCCGCGCGGTTGCGGCGCGTTGGCGTTGGCCGCGACCAGCACCGCGGCGGAAGCGACAGCAGGCGAAAATGTGGACGGGGCCGAGGCCGCTGCCAGTTTGGGTGTGCTGTCAGTGGCCATTGGCTGCTGCGGGGCGAAGCCGCGCCAATCCTGATCGGTGTTCGTCCCTGCCCCACGCGTCGACGTTCCTGCCGGTGCATGGTGGGTGGCGACGTCAGGTTCCATGACGGCCCGGTAAGCATCCTCGATTTCGGAGGATGACAGGCGTTGCGAGGTCTGAGCGGCCGGTCGCGGCAGCGAGCTTTGCAGCGCCTGGGCGGCGAACTGCGCCGATTGCACCATCGCGGGCGCCGGCGGCTGGACGAGCGCCTTGACCAGCGCCGCGGTCGCCGGGTCGGCCTTGGGCGAAGGCACCGGCTGGGGCATGAGTGCTTCTTTCAGCAAAGGCGGCATGCTTGCATTGGCGATGTCCATGGCGCTTCCCGACAACCATTGTGCCAAAGGGCAATATTACATGAGCATTGCGCCAAGCTTGACCTTGCCCACGATTTATGGCGATTGAATCCCGATGAACTCAAGTGCCATTGAATGATGAACCGTTTCGAAGGCCCCGGCGGCAAGGAAGCCCGCATCCGCTACCTCGATGGCGATTTCCAGGTCACCAGCCCCGGATCGTTCGTGCGCTGCGCGGTGACGGGCGAAAACATCCCATTGGACGAACTGAAATACTGGAGCGTTGCCAGGCAGGAGCCCTATGTGAACGCCGCCGCTTCGCTGCGCCGCGAAATCGAGGTGCATCCGGAACTGCGTAAGCGGGGTTAGCCTCTCAGCTTGCGCTGCCGCCAAGCATCGAGCGTTTCCTCGATGATGCGTTCGGGAACGTGGTCGAGTTCGAACACCGTGTCGATTTCCAGCACGTCGAGACGGTCGAGAAAACCCTGCGGGGCGCCATGGCGCAACCGGGCGGCGTCCTTGGCGGTGGTGATCAGGCCAAGGCCTTCGGCCCGCGCCGTCGCGGCCAGTTCGGCAAGCTCGTCCTCGGCGTAGAAGTGGTGGTCCGGAAAGGGCCGGGAAAGGATCACTTCGCCGCCGGCCTCGCGCACCGTGTCGAAGAACTTTTCGGGATGACCGATGCCGGCAAAGGCCAGAAACCGCTTTCCGGCAAGCCCCGCCTTGCTGCTCGGCTCCGTGTGGGCCTCGAAGATCGGCCGGCCGGCACGCGCTGCCCGGCGAACCACGGCATCGGCGGCGGTGCCCTCGCCCATCTTCAGCAGCCCGCTGGTGAAGACCAGCTGGTCGACGATTTTAGCCCTGAGCGGACCGCCCGGGATGACGCGGCCATTGCCGATCCCATAACGGGCATCGACCACGACCAGCGCATAATCGATGTGGATGCGGGCGCTCTGAAAGCCGTCGTCCATGATCAGAAAATCACAGCCGTGCTTTTCCAGCAGCAGCCGGGCGCCGGCGGCACGGTTCGGCGTCACTGCAACCGGGGCATGTTCCGCCAACAGAAGCGGCTCGTCGCCGACGTGCTTGGCGCTGTCATGACTGATATCGACGACATGCGGTTCGGCGAAGGAACCGCCATGGCCGCGCGACAGGAAACCGGGCTTCAATCGCATGCGCCTGGCCTGTTGGGCGAGCGCGATCGCCACCGGCGTCTTGCCGGTGCCGCCAACGGTGAAATTGCCGACGCACAAAACCGGCGCCTGGATCTTCTCGCGCCGGGCCCGCCGCATGCCGCGACCGGCGACCAGCGCGTAGACAGCCGACAGCGGCGATAGCGCCAGGACTTTCCAGTCCGGCTCTTCCCACCAGAATGGTGGTGCTTCCGAGGCCACGCTAACGCCCGTTCGCGCCCTTCAGGCGCGCCTTGACCACCAGCGGCTGGATATAGGGTTCGAGCGATTTGAGCGTGCGTGCCAGCGCGCCGCGCATCTCATCGACAGTCGCGATCCCCGCCGCCATCATCTCGTGGCGCGCCACTTCGTTGGTCAGGAGGAAATTGACGGCGCCAGCCAGCATGTCGCGGTCGCGCACCAGCTTGGCGCCGCCGCTGTCGAGCAGACGCTGATAGGCCTCGCGAAAATTCTGCACGTTGCGCCCGGCGAGAACCGCCGTGTCGAGCATGGCCGGCTCGAGCGGGTTCTGGCCGCCTTCGGAGGTCAGCGAACGGCCGACGAAAGCGATTTCGGTCAGGCGGAGATAAAGCCCCATTTCGCCGATCGTATCGCCAAGCAGGATATCGGTGTCGGGACCGATCCGGTCACCCTTGCTGCGCCGCGCAACCTTCAGTCCCATGCCGGAAATCTGCGCGGCGAGAGCTTCGGCCCGATCGGGATGGCGCGGAACGACGATCGTCAAAAGGCCGTGGTGACGCTTGTGCAGGGTCGCGTGGACTTCCGACGCGACCACTTCCTCGCCATCATGGGTCGAGATCGCCGCCCAGGTCGGGCGATCGCCGATCTGCCGCTGCAAAGTGGCGAGCGCCCGTTGGTCGACCGGCGGCGGGTTGGTGTCGACCTTGAGATTGCCCGACACCGTGACCGGCCGGGCGCCGAGCGCGCGAAAACGCTCGCCGTCGACATCGGATTGGGCAACGACATGGGCCAGATTCTCGAACAGCGCCTCGGCGATGTTGGCCCGCTTCTTCCACGACGTGAACGAGCGATCGGAAAGCCGGCCATTGACCAGCACCTGCGGCACGTGGCGCGCACCGAGTTCGAGGATGGTCATCGGCCAGATCTCGGATTCGGCGATGATCGCCAGATCAGGTTTCCAGTGATCGAGGAAGCGGCTGACCGCCGGCTTCAGATCGAGCGGCACATATTGGTGGATGATGCGGTCGCCGAGCCGCTCGTCCACGACTTGGGCGGAGGTCACCGTGCCGGTCGTCAGCACGATGTTGACGCCATAGTCGAGGATGCTTTCGACCAGCGGCACGACGGCCAAGGTCTCGCCGACGCTCGCGGCATGGATCCAGATCACCGGCCCCTCCGGGCGCGGGCGGCCGGCGACGCCATAGCGCTCGCGCCTTCGGTTGCGGTCTTCCTTGCCGCGCGAGGTGCGCCAGGCGACGTAAGGCCCGACCAGGGGATAGGCGGCTGCGCCGGCAAAACGGTATGCCGACAGCATGGTACGTGCCCAGCGGCCGCTCACCGCGGGCCGTCCACGAGACGGTAGGCCTCGGCGGTCGCGGCGTTGAGGGCGGCCGTCACTTCCTGGCGCTTGCGTTCCATTTCGGCATCGTCGGCATCCGCCGCCACAAAGATCGGCGTGCCGATGGTCACGGCGGAGCGGCCGAAGGGCAGGTTGATGGTGGTTTTGTCCCAGCTCTTTTCCAGCACCTTGCGGCGGCTGGTGGCGATGGCGACGGGCAGCAGCGGCCGGCCGGAGAGGCGAGCCAAAAGAACGATACCGAGCCCTGCATCGCGCGGGGTACCGTGGGGAATGTCTGCGATCATGGCGACGTTCTTGCCTGCGGTGAGCGACTTTTTGAGGGCGATGAGGGCCTTGGCCCCGCCCTTGTCGAGATGCCTGGCATTCTCGCGCCCGCCCGAACCGCGCACCGCCTCGATCCCGAATTTCTCCAGCATCAGGGCATTGAGTTCGGCATCGGCGCTGCGCGACACCATCGCGACCAGCGGCTTGCGCTTGGGGTAATAGGCCGGCGTCAAAAGATGCTGGCCATGCCACAGAGCAATGATCCCCGGCTCGAACTCGGCATAGGCGCCGCCCGCAAAGCGGGCCGATCCGGCGACCAGGGGGCTGGTCAGGCGAACCAGCCGCACGAACTGCGCGAGCAGGCTGGCAATGGCGTTCTTGACGAATCGGGATTGCGCGAGCGGCTCGCGAATCCTGCGCCAGAAGGCCTTGGTCGTGCGGCTGCCGCCCCTGCCCGTGGGCGCGGCCTCGCTGGCTGGCTCTTTCGCCAGATCACGCTCCATCGAACTCAACCGATGACCTTGCTATCGGGATCCAGCAGACGGTGCAGATGAACGACGAAATAACGCATATGGGCATTGTCCACGCTGGCTTGTGCCTTGGCTTTCCACGCGGTGTGCGCGGATTGATAGTCGGGATAGACACCAACGATGTCGAGCGCGTCGAGATCGCGGAACTCGGTGCCGCCAAGCTTCTTGAGTTCGCCGCCGAACACCAGATGCAAAAGCTGTTTCTTTCCGTCTTCCGCGGCCATGTCGGTCCTTCACATATCGTGAGTTTGTCACAGGTCTAGACCAAAGCCGCCGACTTTGGAACCTTCGAAAATGCTTTCAGCCATCCAGCCCGGCGATGACATCGACAAGCACCGCCAGCAGGTCCCCGCTGCCGGCGGCGAGCGCGCCGTGACGGATCACCTCGCCGGCATAGAGCGGCGCCCGGCCATTCGGGTCGAGCAGCTGGCCGCCCGCTTCGCGCAGGATGAGATCGGCGGCGGCAATGTCCCAGTCATGCGCGTTCGGCTTGACGAACGTTGCGTCGAGCGTCCCGTTGGCGATCATCGCCAGGCGGTAGGCGAGCGAGGGGATGTAGGGTGCCCGCTGCAGCCGCTTCTGCCAGCCGGCAGGCACCATGTCGATCAACTGCTTCAACCCTGAAATTTCAGCCTTGTCCTCAGGCTTGCGTACCGCGATGCGCTTGTCGTTGCGGAAGGCGCCCTGGCCGGGTAGCGCCCAGTAAGTCTCATCCATCGCCGGACATTCGAGCACGCCGGCGAGCGTGCGGCCAAGCTCAACGACGGCAACGCTGACGCACCATGTGGGCTGGCCTTCGAGGAAGCCGCGCGTGCCGTCGATCGGGTCGACAACGAAGGTGCGGCGCGCCGAAAGCCGTGCCGGATCGTCGGTCGTCTCTTCCGACAGCCAGCCATAATCCGGCCGTGCCGCAAGCAGCGTCTGGCGCAGATACGCATCGGCGGCATGATCGGCTTCGCTGACCGGCGAGGTACCACCCTTCATCCAGACCTGCGGATTGTTGCCGAAGTAGCGCATCGCGATAAGACCGGCCTCGCGGGCGGCGTCGCGCAGCAGCGGCAGGTCCTGATCGGCAGTGGTCAGGTCATGCTCCGGCAAGGGTCATGCCTTCGATCAGGAGTGTCGGGGCGGCGGTACCGAAATTTCGGTCGAGGTCATTCGCCGGCACCATGTTGAGGAACATCATCTTCAGGTTCGAGGCGATGGTGACTTCGGCGACCGGATAGGCAAGCGCGCCATTTTCGATCCAGAAGCCGGAGGCGCCGCGGCTGTATTCGCCGGTGAGCATGTCGACACCCTGGCCAAACACTTCGGTGACGTAGAAGCCGGTCTTGAGCGAGCCGATCAGGTCTTCCGGCGAGCGCTCGCCCGCCTCGATGGCAAGGTTCGTCGACGACGGCGAGACGGAGGAGCCGCCGCGCGCGCCGCGACCGTTGGTGGCGAGGCCGAGCTCCCGGGCCGCCGACGTCGACAGGAACCAGTGGTTGAGGACACCCTTTTCAATCATCAGGAGCTTCTCGCCCTCGACGCCTTCGCCATCGAATGGGCGCGAGGCCTGGCCACGGCGCCGCAACGGGTCGTCGGTGACGGTGATGGCGGCAGCGGCCACCTGCTTGCCCATCATGTCGCGCAGGAACGAGGTCTTGCGGGCGACGGAAGCGCCGTTGATGGCGCCGGCGATATGGCCGGCAATGCCGCGGGCGACGCGCGGGTCGAACACCACGTCGACGGGTCCGGTCGCCGCCTTGCGCGCGCCAAGGCGGCGCACCGCCCGTTCACCGGCCTTGCGGCCGATGTCCTCGGGTGCGTCGAGATCGGCAAAATGCTGGCGCGAGGAGAATTCATAGTCGCGCTCCATGCCGGTGCCCTCGCCGGCGATCACGCTGGCCGAGCGCGCAAAACGCGAGCCGACATAGTGGCCGAGAAAACCGTGCGAGGTGGCCAGAACCAGCCCGCCAAGCCCGGCGCTGGCATTGCTGCCGGACGAATTGGTCACGCCCTTGACGGCGAGAGCCGCCGCTTCGGCGGCAAGCGCGGCTTCCTTCAACTGGTCGGCCGACACTTCGGTCGCGTCGAACAGGTCCAGATCGCGCGTCTGCCTGGCGAGCAGCGCAGGGTCGGCAAGACCCTGGTAGGGATCCTCGGGAGACACCTTGGCCATGGCGACGGCACGCTCGGCAAGCGCCTTCGGATCGGACGCGGCGGTGGCCGATACGCTGGCCACACGCTGGCCGACGAAGACCCGCAGCGAAACATCGTCGCCCTCGGAAGCCTCGGTGTTTTCGACCTTGCCAAGCCGCACCGAGACGCCGGTCGAGCGGCCGCGCACCGCGACGGCGTCCGCGGCATCGGCGCCGGCGCGTTTGGCGGCCTCGACCAGGGCCGCGACGCGGTCCGTCAATTTCGCGGCGTCCAGCTTGTCGGTCATGCACTTGATCCTGTTTCTTCAGCCTGTCCGGAAGGCAGGTGCTGCCGCACCATCTATTGTTCCAATGCCGCTTGTGCAATGGCAGAAGGGCAATCAGGATGTCGCGACCAAACCGCCATCGAAGCGCCCGCAAAGAGCGGACGTCGCGGTTTTTGCCTATCTGGAGCCTTCGCCATGACGCCTTTCCATCTTGCCTTTCCGGTTCGTGATCTCGATGAAACCCGAACTTTCTATGGCGAGGTGCTGGGCTGCGCGATCGGCCGCTCGTCAGCGACCTGGGTCGATTTCGACCTTTACGGCCACCAGATGTCGGCGCATCTGCGCCCCGCGCAAGCCGCCAGTGACGGCAAGGTCGACGGTATCACCGTGCCGATCCCGCATTTTGGCGCTGTGCTCTTGATGGACGACTGGCAGCGCCTTGCCACTCGGCTGGAAGCGCGCGACGACATAGACTGGCTGGAGCGGCCAATGGTGCGTTTCAAGGGTGAGCCCGGCGAACAGGCGACATTGTTTATCCGCGACCCCTCGGGCAACGCCCTGGAATTCAAGGGCTTTCGCTCACTCGAGCAGGTTTTCGCGCATTGAAGTCAGAGGGGCAGCAGCCTGTCGTTCAAGATGCCGCGACCGGCGTCCAGATCACGTCCTCGATCTTGTGAGCGCCGGTCGCCAGCATCACCAGGCGGTCGAAGCCGAGCGCGATGCCGCTAGCCTGCGGCATGATGGCAAGGGCGGCGAGAAAATCCTCGTCGAGCGGGTAGCGCTCGCCATAGACGCGCTCTTTCTCGTCCATCTCTATGATGAAGCGCCGGCGCTGCTCGGCTGCGTCGGTCAACTCGCCAAAGCCGTTGGCGAGCTCGACGCCGCAGCAATAGAGCTCGAAACGTTCGGCGACGCGTGGATCTCCGAGGCCCGGCCGGGCGAGCGCCGCCTCGGCGACCGGATATTCGCACAGGATGGTCGCCCGCCCCTGCCCGAGGAACGGCTCGATCTTTTCCACCATCACGCGGCTGAACAAATCCGCCCAGCTGTCGTCAGGCGCGGTGCGCAAGCCGGCCTGGATCAGTGCGGCATGAAGCGCGTCCCGGTCCGTGCCGCCATCGACGGCGACCGTGGCCAGCAGATCGATGCCGGCATGGCGGCTGAAGGCATCCGCCACGGTCAACCGCTCCGGTTCGGCAAACGGATCGCAGTCGCGGCCCCGGAAAGAAAAGCGCGCGGCTCCTGCCCTCGTCGCGGCCAACGCCAGCAGCGCTGCGCAATCGCGCATCAGGCTCTCATAGGTCTCGCCGACACGGTACCATTCGAGCATGGTGAATTCGGGATGATGCAAGGGGCCGCGCTCGCGGTTGCGGTAGACCGGACCCAGGCTGAAAATGCGCTGTTCGCCCGCGGCGAGCAGCTTCTTGCAGGCGAATTCCGGCGAGGTGTGGAGATAAAGCGGCGATCGGGCGCCATCCGGCCCGACCGCCTCCGTGGCGAAAGCCGCCAGATGCGCCTCGTTGCCGGGCGAGACCTGCAGCGCGGCCGTCTCCACCTCGATGAAGTCGTTGCGGGCGAACCAGTCGCGCAAGGCAGCCGTCAGCCCGTTGCGCAGCATCAGGCGCGGACGGCGGTCGGCATGGACATGCGGCGTCCACCAGGGCGACGCGGCGGTCATGAGCGGATTGAAGGCATGCAGGTGCGCCCCATGTCAGTTCGCCCCATGTCAGTTCGCCCCATGTCAGTTCGCCCCGGGCCAGTTCGCATCGGGGGGCTGGCGGTTCGCGCCAAGATGCGCTAGGCCCCCATCCAGCGCCGCACAAGCCGGCAAACGCCAGTCAACTCTCGCAGGATTTAAAACCGTGGTGAAAGTCATCGCCAGTTCGCTCCGCAAAGGCAATGTCGTCGACAAGGACGGTAAGCTTTATGTGATCCTCTTTGCCGAAAACATCCACCCAGGCAAGGGCACGCCCGTGACGCAACTCGACATGCGGCGCATCGGCGACGGGGTGAAGGTGTCGGAGCGCTACCGCACCACCGAACAGGTGGAGCGCGCCTATGTCGAGGAGCGCGAGCACACCTTCCTCTACGCCGACGGCGAAGGCTATCACTTCATGAACCCGGAAACCTACGACCAGGTGGCGGTGTCGGAAGCCGTGGTCGGTGATGCGGCACCTTATCTGAAGGAAGGCATGCCGGTGCAGGTGTCCCAGTTCAACGGCATCGCGATCTCCCTGGTGCTACCGCAGCGCGCCACCTTCGAAGTGGTCGAGACCGAGCCGACGACCAAGGGCCAGACGGCATCGTCCTCCTACAAGCCGGCCGTGCTCTCCAACGGCGTGCGCACCACCGTGCCGCCCCACATCGCGCCCGGCACCCGCGTGGTGGTGATGACGGCCGATGGGTCCTATGTAGAGCGGGCGAAGGACTGAGGGGCAGTTTTTGATCAGGTACGGGCGGGCCGTCGTTTTCTCAGACCCCTTTTAGCGCCGATTGATTGCTTTGCTTGAAAGTATCTCTGTTGTTCTCGGAACGGGACGGCCGGGATGGATTTATTCCCTGCCGGTTATCAAGGTTTGGCGTTTGCCCTGCGGCCGTTTCTCAAAGACGACAATGCTGTCATAGACACAGATCGAGTCCGTTGAATTGGTGAACGCGTTCGCCGGCAACGCGCCGCGCGCGTGGTGTGCGTTTATCTCGTCGAGCTTCCCCTTGGCGAATTCCATGAACGAACCTGGCCTGCGGAGTCCGCCGCCGTAGGCGTCCCAATAACTCGTATGCGTGTCCTCGACCAAGTAGACACCGTTCGGCTGCACGTATTGGTAAAGATGCTCGAATGTCGCGATGACGTGATCCATCATATGGCTGCCGTCATCGACCACGACGTCGATAGGTCCATATTTCTCGACTATGCGATCGAGGAGTTCAGGGTCGTCCTGGCTGCCAATGAAAACCTCAACCTGCTCCGACTCGTGCACCTTGCAGGCTGGGTCGATATCGATCCCGACAATTCGCGCGCCCTCGCCGAAATAGGCTCGCCACATTTCGAGCGATCCACCTTTGTACACGCCAACTTCAACGACGACTGGCTTTCTATTTCTGAACCGCTCGAAGTGGCGTTCGTAAATGTCGAAATAGTGCAGCCATTTGTATATTTCCTTGCCGCTGTTGTTCAAAAAATACTGATGCAAGAACCCGCCCATCGTAGCCTCCTCAGCTTCGCAATCCGCCGGCTGTAGAAATTTTGATTGTGGTTGCCCGATCCCTTTGCCGCCAAGGTTCGCCTTGAGCCGCGCAAACACCGGCTCCCATTCATTTGCAACAAGGCAAAGCGCTTCGCCAAAGTTTGCCTCGATCTCGGCAAACTCCATGTTTGCAAAACGTCTACCCGCTTCGATGATCCATGAACGATCGTATCCACCACTGCCAAAGCCGGATATTACGGTGAGCCCGGTCCAGGGCGTGGCAATGGTGAACACGTCGAGTTCTGGGCGCAGCGCCTTGAGTGCCGGAACCAGCTTCCACACATCGCCGGTGTGGAATTGCGTCGTCGGCGGAACCTTTTGCGTCGCTTCGTCCAGGGCGGCAGTGTCGTGCACGAGCAGAACCGAGCCGGCATCGCAGTAGCGCTCGAGGTTCGCAAAATCGCGCAACACCTGATCGAACGTGTGCAAGCCGTCGATGAACCCGACACCAACCGGACGGCCGGCAAGCAGCGCACCCGCTCCGCCGCGATCAAAAAAGGCGTCACTCGTCTCTGGAAAAATGTGCGTTTGCGCACTGAGCGCCACGGTGGCGCGTGGATTGGGATCGATGCCTATTGCAAGAGTTGGAGCCTTGACCTTGGAAAGCGATACGCCGTCATAGACCCCTATCTCCACCACGACGGCCGGTTTCAACTCTGCGTAAAGACGCTCCAGCCAGTCGTAGTAGAAAGGCCCCGACATCCGCATGCTGGCGAGGCCGATATGGGCGCCAGTGCTATTGGCGGCTTGCGCCAATGCGTTGCGGTATTGAACCTCAGCCGTTTCGTTCTCGCCGACGGCTCGGTGCGCATCGCCGATCGCCGTAAAATACGCGGCATCTCGATCCGAACTCCGCCGCGAAAGAATGCCGGCGGACGCAAGGAGGCGGGACGCTGCAAGCTCGGCGGGTGCATGGCTGCTTGCCATGCGGACGATGTCCGCCGCCGCGTTGTAATTCCCGATCTCGAACTGGGCCTTGGCCACGCCGACCAGTGCCGCAGCTACCGGGTGCGTCGGCACGGGCTCCTCGGGTGGTTTCAATTGCGCTCTGAGGCCCGCGGCCACGGCAGGGCCGACGCCGTGTGGAGTTGCAATCATGGCGCGGGCAAGGTGCGGCACAAGCGCTGGAGGCAACGATCCCACGAACGCCGAGGGGGTGTGAAAGATAAAGTCCCCTGCTCCCCGCAAGGCGTCCCTTTCAGCCTTCCAGATTGCCCAGTTCTTGGACTGTTGCTCGAGGGGCGCGTTGGTGGATATCCCTCCGTGCAACTGGTGAAATGTAGCCTCTCCGAGCGTGAGGATGAGTTGTGCCTGCGGCAGCGCCATCGCACGTTCGAGCGTGTCGAGATTGACGAGGCCGCCTCCAGGATGGTTGAAGCGCTCGTCCATGCCATTGATGGCATGCCAATTCTCGCGATTCAAAAAGAGAGCATTCGCTTCGGCCAATGGCGAGAACCACGGATCGATCGACGACTCATCCATCGTCCCGACCTCGAACAGCCGATACCCATCGTCCGGCCACCGGATCGACTGCAAAAGCGAATCTTCGATGGCCTTTGTGTAGCCGTTCGTCAGCGCATTTGCCTGGATATCGCTTCCAAGATACCAGCCCGGCGCAGCCACGACCGCCGTTGGGGCCATGTCCAGGCCGATGCCGGCGAAACGCACAAATCCCGGCGTCACAATGCGCGCGCCGTCGATCATGACGCCGATCTTGTCACCCTTCGCCTCTCTTATCCCACGATTGACGGCAGCCGCGGGCGAGGGAGACGCGTCATCGATGCGCAGCACGCGAAAATTCGGCCCATATTCTCCGATCAGACTCTCACTCACGGCAGGTGAGGATCCGTTGTCGACGACGATGACCTCGTAATCGTTCGTGGTCACACCTTGCTGGTAGGGCGTAGCCAGCGAAAGTAAGGTTCTAGGCAGTTCAGCCGGGATGTTGAAGGCGACAACGACGATGGAGATGCAGTTCTGTTTCATCGCGTTTCCGTAGTCTGGTTGCCGGCAATTGGCTTCTGCCACCAACAACCGGTCCAATCTATGTCGTGTATCGTCGCTCCGATACGGTGACGCTCGCGGTAATCCTCAACCGCCTGCCGGCAAGGCGGAAGCGCAAAGTCGTCGATGATCGCGAAACCGCCCGGCGACAGCCTTGGATAAAGCGCCTCAAGGCTGTCCATGGTCGATTCATACATGTCGCCGTCCAGTCGAATCAGGGCGAATGGACCAGCTTCCAGGCCAGGCAAGGTGTCGCCGAACAAGCCTTTGACGAAGACCACCTGGTCATCCAGGAGATCGTAAGCAGCGAAGTTGGATTCCACCTGAGCCTGGTCGATCGCCAACTGGCGATATTCGTGCAGCGTGTCTCCCCTATCGGCCGGATAGTTTTCGGCGTCCGGCTGTGGCAAACCGTCAAAGGAGTCGGCGACATAGACTTTCCTGTCGGTGACCTCGTTGGCGGCCAGCACCCCCTTCATGAGAATACAGCAGCCACCGCGCCAGACCCCGGTCTCGATGAAATCCCCAGGCACGTTCTCATCGATGACCCTTTGGACGAGGTCTCGCACATTCGACAAGCGCTTGATGCCTGCCATCGAATGGGCAACCGTCGGCCAATCGCGACCCTGGAGGCGATCCTCGCGATTGAAGGGGGTCGACTCTCCCATTTTCGCGGGATCGATCACCTGCGAACCGGAGCCATAAATTGTGTTGGCAATGATCTTGATAAGGAGATCTGTGTAGAGACGGTTCATGGTCGATCTTTCGAGGCATCAAGGTTTTGAATCGAAACATGCTGTTGCGGATATCGAGCCAAAGAGCAAGGGAACGACCGCCATTGTGAGGCCACCCGACCAAACGGCGCTGGGCCACCTCAGGGTTTCCCGCATCTAGAGCCAGGTCACCGAAGCTCCCGGAACCAACTCACTCGGCCGCCGGTTACCTGCTCTTGCGTTTGCCGGCTCGCGCCTCCACCACACTCGCCACCTCCCGCTTCAGCCGATCCTTGATTTCAACGGTCTCGTTCATCAAGGCATCGATCTTCAGGAAATCGAGCACCCGGTATTTGGACACCGCCGGGCGGACCAGTATATCGGGCTGGCACTGTTTCAGCTTGTTGGCGATGATCGACTGCATCATCAGCTGCGTGGCGCCGAACATCAGGTCGACGGAGGTCGGCTGTTTTCGGTCGACCTCTTCCGGCGCGCCGACCACGTCGACGCCGATGATGATGTCGGCATCCTTCTCGATCAGATCGAACGGCACGGGGTTGTAGATGCCGCCGTCGATCAGCAGTCTGCCGTCCCGCATCACCGGGCGGAAGACGGCGGGGATGGCGGCCGAGGCGGCAAGGGCCGAGTGCAGGTCGCCATCGTCGAACACGGCGAGCTTGTGGCCGAAATAGTCCGTCGCTGTCACCTTCAGCGGGATTTTCAATTCGGCGAAGGTTTCGGGAATGGCTTCGGGCAAAAAGGCCTTGAGGATGCGCTCGACATTGAACTGGCTGACCCGGATGCCATTTTGCATGGCTTCCGCGATTGTGCCTGGCCGTGCCCGCCACATGCGGCTCGCCACCTGGGCGCGCCGGCCGAGGATCGAGCGGGCATAGTCGTGCATGTCCTTGCCGGTCATGCCCGAGGCCATGCCGGCGCCCATGACGGCGCCGATCGAGGAGCCGGCTATCGCCACCGGCTTGATGCCGAGTTCGTTTAGGGCCTCGATGACATGGATATGCGCCAGGCCGCGCGCGCCGCCGCCGCCGAAAGCTATGCCGAAAGTCGGGCTCATCCCTTGCCGGCTCCCGCTAGCGGCGGTCCGACCACCATGATGGTCGGCTCGGCGGTCAGCAGCTTCTTCGCCTCCGCCTTGACCTGATCCAGCGTCACCGCGTTGATATAGCCGGTACGGCGCTGCATGTAGTCGATGCCGAGATCGTCGAGCTGCAACTCGACCAGCGTCGCGGCGATGGCACTCGACGAATCCAGATTGCTGATGGCATAGGCGCCGATCAGATATTTCTTGGTCGCCGCCAGTTCGGCCTCGGTCGGGCCGTCCTGCGCCAACCGCTTGACGACGTCGCGTACGATGCCGAGCGTCTCGGCGGCGCGGTCGGAACGCGTTCCGGTGGTGACGATCAGCGCGTCGGCGTGGTCCTGGTTTACCAGCGAGGAATTGACGCTGTAGGCCAGTCCGCGCTTTTCGCGCACCTCCTGGAACAGGCGCGAGGTGAAGGTGCCGCCGCCAAGAATTTCATTCATCAGCGCGGCCGGGAAGAAATCCGCCGACTTGCGCTTCACGCCTGGCCAGGCGAGCTGCAGCGAGGTCTGCGGCAGGTCGTAATTGACCTCGATATGCTGCGCCAGCCTGGGCTCGATATCGGCGACAGGGGCGATCGCCTGGTTTGGCGGCAGATCGCCGAACACCATGTCGAGCTTCTTCTTCAGCGTCTCGGCATCGATGGCGCCGACCACGGCGACATGCAGGCCGCCGCGCGCGAACACCGCCTTGTGCAGGGCCTCAAGGTCGGCCTGCGTGATGGCGGCGATGCTCTGCCTGGTGCCCTGGTCGGAGCGCGAATAGGGGTGGTCGCCATAGACGGCGCGCGCCCATCGATTCTGCGCCACCGTGTCCGGGTCGTTCTCGTTGGCGATGATGCCGGACAGGACCTGGGCGCGGATGCGGTCGATCGGCGCCTGGTCGAAGCGCGGCTCATTGACCGCCAGCCGCAACAGGTCGAAGGCTTCGTCGCGCTGTTCGGCCAGCATGCGCATGGAGCCGTAGATGCCGTCGCGGGTCGCGTCGAAGCTCATTTCGGCGCCGGCATCGTCGAGCTTGATCTGGAAGGCTTCCGAATCGAGCGGGCCGGCGCCCTCATCGAACAGGCCGGTCATCAGATTGGCCAGGCCTTCCTTCCCCACCGGATCCTGCGTCGAGCCGCCGCCGAAGACGAAACGGATGGCGACGACCGGCACGGAATAGTCCTCCACCAGCCAGGCCGTGACGCCCTTCTGCGAGGTGACGGACTGGATCTCCATGGCGTGGGCGGCAAGCGCCGGCAGGATCAGGAAGAGGATGGAGAGGAATAGGGTTGCGATAGCATGCAGGGCCTTCCCTTCTCCCCTTGTGGGAGAAGGTGGATCGGCGCGCAGCGCCGAGACCGTTGAGGGGTGGGTGACGGAGTGCCGCCAAGCTGGAGCACCCCTCATCCGACCTCGCTTCGCGAGGCCACCTTCTCCCACAAGGGGAGAAGGGGGAGCCTCGCGGGGAGAAGTCAACGCGCACCTAAACTCGTTCATCATCATCAATTCCCCGCCTGTTGCTGCGGCAAGAGATAACCGGTGGTCGAGCGGCCCAACACCAGATAGCGCGCGGCAACGGCCTTGACCTCGTCGGTGGTGACCTTGCGGATGCGGTCCGGCCATTGCTGCACGTCCTGGACATTGCCGCCGGTGGCGAGTGTCGAACCATAGATATTGGCCATGGAGTCCTGCTTGTCGCGGGCAAAGATCATTGACCTGACATAGCGGTCCTTGGCTTTTTCGAGCTCATCAGGGGTCACGCCATCGCTGGCGATGCGCGCCACCTCGGCATCGACCGCGGCTTCGACGTCGGCCAGCTTGGCGTCGCCGCGCGGCGCGCCGTAGACGGTGAAATTGGTGTCGTCGAGCATGGTGCCCTGGAAATACGCGCCGGCGCTGGAAGCGATGCCCTGCTTTATGACGAGCGCCTGGTAAAGCCGGCTGCGGTTGCCACCGCCAAGGATCTCGGCGAGCAGATCGAGCGCTTCGGCCTCGCCAGGCTTGGCTGTGTGATAGGAGGGCACGACCCATTGCGTCGAGAAACTCGGCACGCTGACGCGGGCGTCGGAGAGCGTCACGGTGCGCCTGGTGTTCTGCTCCGGTTCGACCGGGCGGACGCGCGGCGGCAAGTCCGGTCCGCGGGCAACCTTGCCATAGGTCTTTTCGGCCAGCGCCTTCACCGTTTCCGGTTGGACGTCGCCGGCCACGATCAGCACGACGTTGTTGGGCCGGTAATATTTGTTGTAGAAAGCGACGGCGTCGGTGCGGTTCAGCTGTTCCATCTCCTGCATCCAGCCAATAACCGGAATGCGATAGGGCTGGTTCTGCCACAGTGTGGCATCGACCTCCTCGTCGAGCACGGCCTGCGGATTGTTGTCGATGCGCGAGCGGCGCTCCTCCAGGATCACATCGCGCTCGGTCTTGATGACGTCGTCGGTGAGGATGAGGTTGCGCATGCGGTCAGCCTCGAAGCTCATCATCAGCTCAAGATCCGACGGCGCCACCGTCTCGTGGAAAGCGGTGTAGTCGTAGGAGGTGAAGGCGTTGTTGGAGCCGCCAATGTCGGAGACGGCGCGGTCGAACTCGCCGGCTTCGTGATGGGCCGTCGCCTTGAACATCAGATGCTCGAAGAAATGAGCGATGCCGGATTTGCCCGGCGGCTCGTCGGCGCTGCCGATCTTGTACCAGACCATATGGGTGACGATCGGCGCGCGATGGTCGGGAATGACGACCACTTCCATGCCGTTGTCGAGCAGGAAGTCCGTGACCTTGAACTCGGCCGGCACAGTGTCTGGCAATACGGCGTTGTCCGCCAGGACAGGGTCGGTCATGAACAAAGCCAGCGACGTCGCCAGCAGCGTTGCCCTCAGCCACTCAGTCCTGGATGTCATCGATGGCTCCGGTTTCATGCAGCGACGATAGGCAAGGCGCTGGCGACAAGCAAAGTGAATTGTTGGTCATGTTGACGGCAAAGGCGGCGGCAAAGAGGCCACTGCTGAAAGAGGCCTGTCAGGCAGCTTCGATGAAGCGGATGACGGTCTCGCCGTAGTTGCGCTCATCAAGCACGGAAAAGCCCGGGCCCGGCTCGAAGGGAACCGACGCCGTCTCCTCGACCACGCAGAGCGCCCCGGGGCGCAGCCAGCCGCCGGCCATGGCCGACCGCAGAGCGCGCTCGCCAAGGCCCTTGCCATAGGGCGGATCGGCAAAGACGAGACCGAACGGCGCCAGCGTGCCCGCCTCGCCAAGGCCCGTTGCATCGCGTCGGAAGATCTTGGTGCGTCCGGTCAGGCCGAAGGCCTCGACGTTGTCGCGGATCAGGCCACGGCCCTCCGCCGATTCCTCGATGAACACGCCATAGGATGCACCGCGCGACAGGGCCTCCAGACCAAGCGCGCCGGTGCCGGCGAACAGGTCGAGCACGCGCGCGCGCTCCAGTTGCCCGGCAAAGCGATGCGCCAGAACGTTGAAGACGGCCTCGCGGGTGCGGTCGGTCGTCGGGCGGATGGCGCCGCTGCGGGGCGTCGCCAACGGACGCCCGCGAAACTCACCGCCGACGATTCTCATCTTGTCCGGGGGCCCTTGGGGCCACGCGGCCGCTCACCGCCACCGGCGCCTCCTGGACGCTCGCCACGCGGCTTGCCGAATGGCTTTGCGTCGCCTGGTTTGCCGGCGGGCTTGCCATAAGACGGCTTGAACGAGGCCTTGCGCGCCTTGGCCTCGGCCGCCTTGGCCGCATCGGCCTCCGCCCTGCCCTTGCCGATCGGCCGGGCTCCCGGTGCCATCCAGACATTGGCCTTGCGCTGGCCTGGCGGCTCGATCGGCCGCTGCTCGCGTTCGGATTTCTTGCCGCCGCCACGAGGCTTGTCACCGAAACCGCCGCGCGGCTTGTCGCCGAAACTTCCACGCGGCTTGTCGCCGAAGCCGCCACGCTCCGGTCGCGGACCGCGTTCCCCGAAGCTCTTTTCTGGCCTCTCGCCCCTGTCAGGGCTTGTCGACAGCTTGCCGAGCGCCTCGTCGCGGCTGCCTTCCCGGCGTTTGCGGTTCTTGATCAACCCGCCCTCGCCGATCGGCCGCCGCTCGCCGTCTCTCGTAAATTTCGGCCGCTCGGGCTCGGCCTCACGGACTTCGGTACGCCGCACCGGCTGGTTGGAAAACGGTTTTGTTATCTCGGCGTCGAAATTGGCACCGGATTCCTCGACCAGGCGCTCGCCAAGCTGGTCGCGCAGCACCCGGCCCTTGATTTCCAGCACGTGACCCTCGGCGAGATCCTCGAGCTGGAACGGGCCGTAGGAGATGCGGATCAGCCGCGTGACGTCGAGGCCGAGCGCGCCGAGGATGTTCTTGACCTCACGGTTCTTGCCCTCGCGCAGGCCGATCGTCAGCCAGGCATTGGACCCCTGCTCGCGATCAAGGCTGGCTTCGATGGCGCCGTAGAAGACGCCGTCGACGGCAATGCCTTCGCGCAGGCCGGCAAGCGCGCTTTCCTCGACCTTGCCGTGGACACGCACACGGTAGCGGCGCAGCCAGCCGGTGGCCGGCAGTTCTAGTACGCGCGACAGGCCGCCATCATTGGTCAGCAGCAGCAGGCCTTCGGTGTTGATATCGAGCCGGCCGATGGTCATCAGCCGCGGCAGTTCGGCCGGCAGCACGTCGAAGACGGTCTTGCGGCCTTCGGGGTCGCGGTTGGTGGTGACGACGCCGGCCGGCTTGTGGAACAGGAACAGCCGCGTGCGTTCGATCGGGGGGATTTCCATTCCGTCGAGATGGATGATGTCGTTGGGAATGACGTTGAACGCCGGCGAGGCCAGCACCCGGCCATTGACCTTGACGCGGCCGGCGGCGATCAACTCCTCGGCGTCGCGGCGCGAGGCGAGCCCGGCACGTGCCAGACGCTTGGCTATGCGCTCGCCGGCTTCTTCCGTTGCTTCGGTTGTTCGCGGACGTGGCTTGAAGCCGCCGCCCGATGCGCCTTGTGGTCGGTCTCCGAAATCACGTTTGGGTCTGTCGCCTCCAAAGTCTCGCTTTGGACGATCGGCAAAATCCCGCTTCGGACGATCTGCGAAATCACGCTTGGGACGGTCGAAGCGCTTTTCGCCGCCCTCCGCCGAAGCAGAAACCGGACGGTCGCCACGTGGCGCGTAGGGCTTGCGCGGCCCTTCGCGCTTTTCATACGGCTTGCGTTCGCCCTCGGCCGCCATCGGGCGGTCGCCACGCGGGGCGTAGGGCTTGCGCGGCCCTTCGCGCTTCTCATACGGCTTGCGCTCGCCCTCGGCGGCCATCGGACGGTCGCCACGCGGGGCGTAGGGCTTGCGCGGCCCTTCGCGCTTCTCATACGGCTTGCGTTCGCCCTCGGCCGCCATCGGGCGGTCGCCACGCGGGGCGTAGGGCTTGCCTTCGGGGCGCGGTCCCTTGCGGAACGGCTTGTCGCCGCTCTTGAAGTCGCGCTTCGGGCGCTCGCCTTCAGCGGCTGCCGGCCGGTCGCCGCGTGGGGCATAGGGCTTTTTCGCACCAAAGGACGGCTTCCCGCCCTTGCCGGCGTCGCGACCACGTGCACCTGCCGATTTCGGGCCACTCCTGCCCGGGCCGCCTTTGCGCGGGGATTTCTTGTCGTTGTCGTCCATGTGGCCTTTGTCCGTTTGCGCTGCTACAGCGTGGCGCATCCGTTCGGCGCGCAACGAACGCTGTAGCATTTTTGATTTGGCGCATGATCATTCCCGAAAATCGAGTCCGATTTTCAGGTTGATGCGCTCCATAACAGGATCACCGCCGGGTGGCGAGGATATAATGGGAAGACAAACCGCTTGAAGAGGCCGGATTTCATGGCGCTGGCGCTAAAAGAGGCCGAAGCGGCAGCCTTGCGCGGCGAAGTGCCGGTCGGCGCGGTCATTGCCAGTGGCGGCACGGTCATTGCCAGTGCCGGCAACCGCACGCGCGAGCTTGCGGACCCGACGGCGCACGCCGAAATGCTGGTGATCCGTGAAGCCTGCGGCAAACTCTCGAGCGAGCGGCTCACCGGCCACGATCTCTATGTGACGCTGGAGCCCTGTGCCATGTGCGCCGGGGCAATCTCATTCGCCAGGCTGCGCCGTCTCTATTTCGGTGCCGCAGACGAAAAGGGCGGCGCCGTGGTCAACGGTGTGCGCTTCTTCGCTGCACCGACCTGCCACCACACGCCCGACATCTATCCGGGCATGGCCGAGACCGAAGCAGGCCTGCTGCTGAAGGATTTTTTCAGGGGACGTCGAGACTGAGCCAAGGCCGCCGCAAGATCAGCGGCGCGACTGTTCCTACAGCGACGGCAACCAGTCGAACCAGCCGCCCTTCTTGCCCTCGGCCTTTGCCTTGAGGCGGCGCTCCTTCTTGTACTCGTCTTCGCCGAGTTCGTTCTGCGGCGCGGCACCGGAGGCGGTGCGGTAGGCCAATGGCGGCTCGCTGAGGTATTTGCGCGTGTTCGGATCGCCCTGCTTGCTGTCGGCAAGGCGGCGCTGGATCTCGGCGGCGCGGCCCTTGTCGGAATCGGCGGGTTTCCACGCCGGCGGATGGCTTGAGCCGGAGTCTTCCATCGCCTTCTTCACCGAAGCGGGATCCGTCTGCACATCATCGACGATCTCCGCCTGGTAGGCCGGATCATTCTGGTGCGCGGTGGCGTCGGCGCGCAGACGGGCGCGGCGCTGCTCGGGCGATTCGGGCCACCCGGCGTTTGCCGTCTGGATGCTTTCCTGCGGGGCAGGCAGCGCTTCCTTCTGGCCGGGTGCCGGCTTAACAAGGGTGGGACGCGGCTTGTAGTCGATCGGGTCCTTGCGCTTCGGCGCGAAGGAAACGGCGCCTGTAAGATCGCCGGCCAGTTGTTCGGCTGCGGTCTTGTCGGTGCCATAGGTCGGAGAGCCCATGCAGCCGGACAAAGCGAGGCCCGATGCGACAAGCGGCGCCAACAGCGCAAGGCGCGCGTTATATCTCTCGGTCATGCCAAAAAGTCCCACTCTAGACAGCCTCTCGATCGCACCGGCTTTGTGTCCGGTCCCCATCGTGCAAGCACTTGCGACGGAAATCCGGCGACAATTTGTCTTCCGGAGTTTCGCGTGTTTACCTCAACCACTCGTTAAGGGCAACGCACGGGCGGATTTGTACCGTCCGGCGTTTTATTTGCGCACTTCTTCGATCTGATGCCGGTCGTTTAAAACCGCCACGCACTTTCGGGCGACAGGAACCGGCTTGATCTGGTCCTTGTCGTTTGTCCCAAAACCGCTACGCACTTTTGGGCGACAGGAACTAAAGCCTTCCCAGCGCCTTCAACTCGTGCAGCACGGCGGCGTCACGCGCCGAGACGTCGGGAAACGCAGGATCCTGCCCGACATCGGCCGTGTAGCGCCAGGAACGCGCGCATTTGACGAGGCCACGGTCCTCGGCTTTCTCGACCACCACGGCGACGCCCTTGACATCGTCGAGGGCAAAGGCGGTTTGCGGCGCCTGGCCATGGGCAATGACGAGATCGCTGGTGATCGCCATTTCAGCCATGTCGACGTCCGATATCGCCGCCTCGAGCGCCGCGTCGTTGATCGTGACCACCGGTATAGCCTCCAGCGAGGAGCCGATCACCTTCTGGGCACGGGCGATCTCGAGCGCGCCGGTGACGACGCGGCGCACCTGCCTGACCTTGCGCCACTTCTCCGCCAGCGCCTCGTTCTTCCAATTCGCCGGGATTTGCGGGAACTGATCGAGATGCACCGAGACCGCGTCGGGATGACGGTCGAGCCAGGCCTCTTCCATGGTGAAGGGCAGCATCGGCGCCAGCCATTTCACCAGGCAGTCGAAGAGATGGCGTACCACTTGGACCGAGGCCTTGCGCTTCACGCTCGACGGGCCGTCGCAGTAGAGCGCGTCCTTGCGGATATCGAAATAGAAGGCCGACAGCTCGACCACCATGAAGTCGAGCAGAGCTCGCGTGATGCGCTTGAACTCGAAGGCGTCGTAGCCCTGGCGCACCACCTCGTCGAGCTCTGCCAACCGGTGCAGCATCAGCCGCTCCAGCTCCGGCATCGTCTCCAGGGGAACGACCTCACCATCGTCATGGGCGAGCGTGCCCAGCATCCAGCGGATGGTGTTGCGCAGCTTGCGATAGGCGTCGATGTTGGTCTGCAGCACGTTCTTGCCGAGCCGCTGGTCTTCCCAATAGTCCGTCGTCACCACCCAGAGCCGCAGGATGTCGGCACCGGACTGCTTGATCACATCCTGCGGCACGACCGTGTTGCCGAGCGATTTCGACATCTTGCGGCCATCCTCGTCCATGGTGAAGCCATGGGTGACGACGGTGTCGTAAGGCGCCCTGCCCCTGGTGCCGCAGCTTTCGAGCAGCGAGGAGTGGAACCAGCCGCGATGCTGGTCGGAACCTTCGAGATAGACGTCGGCCGGCCACTTCAGGTCGGGCCGGTCCTCCAGGGTGAAGACATGTGTCGAGCCCGAATCGAACCAGACGTCGAGAATGTCCGTCACCTGCCGCCATTTGGAGGCATCGTGATTGCCGAGGAAGCGCTCGCTGGCGCCGGGCGCGAACCAGGCGTCGGCGCCCTCCGCCTCGAAGGCGTCCATGATGCGCTGGTTGACCGCCTCGTCCTTCAGCACATTGCCATCCTCGTCGGCAAAGACGGCGATCGGCACGCCCCAGGCACGCTGGCGCGACAGCACCCAGTCGGGGCGTTCCTCGATCATGGCGCGGATGCGGTTCTGGCCGGCGGCCGGGACAAAGCGCGTCTCGTCGATCGCCTTCAGCGCGCGGCCGCGCAGCGTGGTGCCGTCGCCGAGGTCCTTGTCCATGTAGACGAACCATTGCGGCGTGTTGCGGAAGATGACCGGCTTCTTCGAACGCCATGAATGCGGATAGCTGTGCTTCAGCCGGCCGCGCGCGAACAGCGCGTTGCGCTTGATCAGCTCGTCGATGACCGCCTGGTTGGCGTTGCCCTTCTTGCCGTTGTCGTCGATGACGCGCGCCGGTCCGCCTTCGCGGTCCGGCCCGAAGCCCGGCGCGTCCTTGGTGAAGAAGCCGCCGTCGTCGACGGCAAACGGGATTTCAGTATCGATGCCGCGTTGACGCAGCGCGGGCGCGGCATCCATCCAGGCATCAAAGTCCTCCCGGCCATGACCGGGAGCCGTGTGCACGAAGCCCGTGCCGGCGTCGTCGGTGACATGGTCGCCGGCAATCATCGGAACCGGGAATTCGTAGCCGCCGCCGAGCCCCTTGAAGGGATGCGAAAGCACAAGATTTCCAAGCTGTTCGGCGCTGATGCCGTGAAGGCGCTTCAAGATGATCTTGGCTTTGGCCTGGCTTTCCTCGGCCAGCGCATCGGCAAAGATCAGCTTCTCGCCTGGCTGCGGGCCAAATGCGTTCTCGGCCGCCGTCACCTCGTAGAGGCCATAGGCGACACGCGGCGAATAGCTGACGGCGCGATTGCCAGGGATGGTCCATGGCGTCGTCGTCCAGATGACGACATGGGCGTCCAGCAGGTCAAGCGACCGCCCGCTCAGGTCCGGATCGAGCTCCGCCGGCAGCCCGTCCACGACACTGGCGACGACGAGATTGGCCACCGGAAACTTCGCCCAGATCGTGTCGGACTCGTAATCCTGGTACTCGATCTCGGCCTCGGCGAGCGCCGTGCGCTCGACGACGCTCCACATCACCGGCTTCGAACCGCGGTAGAGCTGGCCGGACATGGCGAATTTCAGCAATTCGCCGGCGATGCGCGACTCCGCGTGGAAGGCCATGGTCGTATAAGGGTTCTTGAAGTCGCCGACGACGCCAAGCCGCTGGAACTCGCCACCTTGCACCGAGATCCAGTGCGCGGCGAATTCACGGCATTCCTGGCGGAATTCGTTGACCGGCACCTCGTCCTTGTTCTTGCCCTTGGCGCGGTACTGCTCCTCGATCTTCCATTCGATGGGCAGACCGTGACAATCCCAGCCGGGCACATAGTTCGAGTCAAAGCCGCGCATCTGGAACGAGCGGGTGATGACATCCTTGAGGATCTTGTTCAGCGCGTGGCCGATGTGGATGTTGCCGTTGGCGTAGGGCGGACCGTCATGCAGCACGTATTTCGTGCGGCCCGCCGCGCTCTCACGCAGCTTGCGGTAGAGGTCCATGTCCTGCCAGCGCTTGACCAGCACCGGCTCCTTCTCGGGCAAGCCGGCGCGCATCGGAAATTCCGTCTGCGGCAGGTAAAGGGTCTTCGAATAGTCGATCGTTGATTGGTTTTCGTCGTTCATTGGTCTGCCATGTGCATGCCGGGCCACGTGGCTTGCGGCGAATTCTACTTTATACGCATGCCGTTTTCCCAAACCGGGCCACTTGTGGGCGACATGCTTTGATGATCTGGAAAAGCGCGAGAGGCCGCGCGCAATATTCCCGGCGGCTCCTACAGCCTTCAGGCTGCTGGGAACACCGGGCTGGTAATTCGTATCGTCGGCGCGTGAAGGCGCGAAAAGCTCGTCATTGCTGGGCTTTTAGCGGAGAAGAGCGCAGGAATAAAGCGTCTCCTTCGATTCACTTACATCTTGAAGTCGAAGCGATAGGTGGTCGAAACGCCGACCATGAACTGGTTGCGGTCGCCGCGCCCCTTGACCAGGCTGGAATCGGCGGCCGGACCCTCGAGGCGCGAATATTCGCCAAACAGGCTGGCGGTCATCGGATCGGTCACCTTCCAGGTCACGGCGCCGCCGAGGCCGACGGATTTCAGGCCGCCGCCGGGATTATACTGGCTCAGCCCCGAGGCCACGGCTTCCTGTGCGTTGACGCCATAATAGGCATCGAAATAGTTCGCCGAGGCAAAAGACACGCGCGGGCCGCCCGAAATCCTGACGGTTGGCGTCACGTCGTAGAAAGCATCGGCGGCGATGTCGGCGACAAAGCCGTTATGGGCACGAATGCCATGCCGCAATTCGGCACGCGCGCGCATCCAGTCCGTCGGATAGAATTCGAAAAAGCCGCCGACCTCGCCGCCCCAGCGGACCGGGTCCAAGCCCCTAAGTTCGTCGGCATCGCCGTCGTCGCGCGAGAACAGGAACTTGCCGGTCAGGCCTGCACGGACGCTGCCATCGTCGACAAGCGCCAGCGAAATGTTGTCGTTGCGCGAGGTGAAGCGAGCAGCAGGGCCGGCCTTGCCCAGCGAAATGATGGGCTGGGCGCTCAGCATGTACTTCTTGCCGCCCTCGAAATTGGGCGCCACCAGGCCGGTCGCGCCGACCGTCAGATACCAGTCGCCGGACAGCCAGCCGAAAGCGCCATCACCGGCTTCGGCCGCGCCTGACGTCGCCAGCACGACGGTAGCCAAGGCTATAGAAATCTTCCCGACCTGACTCATGGTCACTCCACTAACACGTCAAAGCTGTCCTGCCGCGACAGCTTTGACGAGGCTTTGGTAAAATTTGATTTAAGGGCGAGACATCCAGCGCGTGTTGCTTGCACCATCGCGCCCGCCATCGGCTGGACGCGGGTCGGCGCCGAGGGTAACCTCCCTTGCATTCTGGCGGTCTTCAATGGAGGTGGCGACATGACCTTGGACGGCGATACATTGAAGAACGCGATCGGCCAGACGCGCGACAAATGGGGGTGGTTTGTCGGGCTGGGCGTGGTGCTGCTGGTCCTCGGCGGCATTGCCTTCGGCAATCTGTTCATCGCCACGGTGGCTTCCGTCTATGTCGTGGGATGGCTGATGCTGGTGGCCGGCATCATCGAGATCATGCACGCTTTCGGGGTCAAGACCTGGGGCCGCTTCTTCTACTGGCTGCTCAGCGGACTGCTCTATGCGGTCGCCGGATTCTTCGCTTTCGACAATCCGCTGCTGGCCTCGGCGGTGCTGACCTTCCTGCTGGCCGTCGCGCTCGTCGCTTCGGGCGCGCTGCGGGCCTGGGTCGGCTATAGCCACCGTCCGGAGCGGGGCTGGGGCTGGATTGTCGCGGCTGGCGTCATCAGCGTGCTTGCCGGCCTGATCATCGCCATGGGGTGGCCGATCAACAGCCTGTGGGTGCTTGGACTGTTCCTGGCGATCGACCTGATCTTCCAGGGCTGGACCTTCATCGCCGTCGGTCTTGCGCTAAAGAAATAGGAAACTCGTTCCCCTTTTCGGGATCACGCTTCAGAACGCCACCGCGGCGTCCAGACCGGACAGCGGCTTGACGCCGCCAAGCAACGCGCGTGCCTCGGCTTCATCGCGCTTCATCTGCACCACCAGTGCATCGAGCCCGTCGAACTTGATCTCGCTGCGCAGGAAGCCGAAGAACGACACTCCGCAGGTCTCGCCATAGAGATCGCCGGAAAAATCGAAGACGAAGGTTTCCAGGAGCGGCGCGCCATTGTCGTCGACGGTCGGGCGGCGGCCAAAACTGGCGACGCCGTCGTGCAGCGTGCCGTCCTCGCGCCGGAAGCGAACGGCGTAGATACCTTCCTTGAGCGTGGCTTCCGCCGGAAGCCTCATGTTGGCTGTGGGAAAGCCGAGCGTTCGCCCGAGCTGTTGGCCGCCGACGACCTCGCTTTCCACCGTGAAGCGATAGCCAAGCAGACCGGCTGCCTCAGCCACCCCGCCCTCGCAAAGCAAGGCACGGATGCGGCTCGACGAAACCACCTCGGCGCCTTCGTCGCGAAAGGCGTCGACGAGGGTGACACCGAAGCCATGGCGCTCGCCGGCAGCCATCAGATAGGCCGGCCCGCCCTGGCGGTCCTTGCCGAAATGGAAATCGAAACCGGTCACGGCGTGGCTGATGCCCAGCGTCCTCTCCAGCACGTCGGTGACGAAGGCTTCCGCCGACAGCGAGGCGAAGTCGCGCGTGAAAGGCTGCTCGACGAGCGCGGCAAAGCCCAGAAGCGACAGGAGCCGCGCCTTCATCGGCGGCGGCGTCAGCACGAAAAGCGGCAAATCAGGCCTGAAAACCGTTCGGGGATGCGGTTCGAAGGTCAGCACCAGGGCCGGCACGCCGCGCTGCGTGGCCTCCGCCAATGCCCGTTCGAGTACGGCCTGATGGCCGCGATGGACGCCATCGAAATTGCCGATCGCCACGACGCCGCCTCGCAGATCGGCGGGCAGCGGCACGGTTGTCGTAAGATGCCAGAACGCGACCATTGTCACCTACTGCAGTCTTGCGATGACGGCCACCGGACGATAGCCGTGCCGCTCCAGGAAGAGCCCGAGCCTTGCCGGATCCGGCCGGGAGGGATCGCCATAGTCGCGGGCGTGAATGCCGCCGGAGACATAGAGGACGTCGAAACCATTGTCGGCCGCGCCCTTGACGTCGGTAAACATGCCGTCGCCGATAGTCAGTATTTGCGGACGCCCGACCGGTCGGCCGAGGATCTCGGCCACCTCCTTCATCGCGACCTCGTAAATCGGCGCATAGGGCTTTCCAGCGATCAGCGTGCGACCGCCGAGCTGCGCGTAGTCACGCGCGAGCGCACCGGCGCACCAGATGATCCGTTCGCCGCGTTCAACCATGATATCGGGATTGGCGCAGATGAACGGCAGGTTCCTGGCACGCAACCGGCGCAGCAGTTCGGTATAGTCCTCGGGTTTTTCGACATCGTCGTCGAACAACCCGGTGCACACGACGCCGGCCGCCTCGAATTCCTCGACGAGTTCGACATCGAGGCCATCATAAAGGGTCAAATCGCGGTCGGCGCCGATGTGGAAGACTTTGCGTGGACCCTCCGCGATCAGGTCACGGGTCACGTCGCCCGAGGTCACCACACGGTCATAGGCCGACGGCGGAACGCCGATCACGCTCATCTGCGCCACGACGTCGGCGCTGCGGCGCGGCGAATTGGTGATCAAAACGACAGGAGTGCCGGCCGCCCTTGCCGCCGCCAACGCGGCCGCGGCCGCCGGAAAATGCCATTCGCCATTGTGCACCACGCCCCAGACGTCGCAGAGAATTGCCGAATAGGCTTTCGAGACGTCTTCCAGCGAGCCGACGATTTCAGGCGAATCCGCCATGCCGTTTCCTTCAGTATGATCGTTGCGGGTGCGGCGGCCGACGGTTCGCCGCAGCCGGTTCGAATTATCCGAACCGGCCCATGCTGTCACCAGCTTTCGCCCCCATCGGCACGAATTGCCGCGCAACCGGCGGCTTTGATTGGTTAGCGGTTGGTGAAGCGCCGACCAAGCAATAGAGCGGTTTCCCAAACCCGTCCTTCAGCGTTTTATGGAAAGCTGGCGCCGACCGAGAATCCGTCGGCGGGGGCCGCTCCAAGCATGTTTGAAATCTGGCGTCAGTTCCGCCGCGACAGGCGTGGCAACTATGCTCTCATGACGGCTGTGGCGATGGTACCGCTGATGGGCGGCCTGGCAATCGCGGTCGACTACACGGAAATGAACCGTGAAAAGCAGATGCTGATGAACGCGCTCGACGCCGCCAACTTCGCCACCGCCCGCCGGCTGACGGAAGGCGCGACCGACGACCAGTTGAGAGCCTATGCGCTCGACTTCTTCAATGCCAATTTGAACGATATCGATCCCGCGAGCACGACGCTCAACGTCATCTTGCCGAGCAACAGCAGCAGCGGCGGCGGCGGCCTGCTGACGATGACCGCCCAGCTCAACTACAAACCCTATTTCTACCCCGCCTTCGCCCAACTCGTCGGCAAATCGGCGACCGATGCGAACCAGAGGCTCAGCTTCAACGTCACCTCGCAGGTGCGGTTGAAGAACACGCTGGAAGTTGCCCTGGTGCTCGACAATTCCGGATCGATGACCACGCTCGGCACGGGCTCGGGGCAAAAGCGCATCGATCTTCTCAAGGCTGCTTCCAAGCAGCTGGTCGACACACTGGCCCAGCAGGCGGTCATGATCAAGCAGGTCGACAAGCCGGTGCAATTCGGCCTCGTGCCTTTTGCCGCCTCGGTCAATGTCGGCCCCGGGAATGGCAATGCTTCGTGGATGGACACCGAGGGGCTTTCGCCGGTGTCGAATGAGAATTTCGACTGGTCGACGCTGAACGCCGCCAACAAATACGCCCAGCGGACCAACGGCATCTGGTACAAGCGCGGCACGGGCTGGGGAACCGAGGACGGCCAGATGCTGACCCGGTTCTCGCTCTACCGCGACATGAAGGTCGTCACCAACCACGAGCGTGTCGTCAACAGCAAACGGGTCGTGTGCGACCAATACAATTCGAACAACACCTGCAAAAGCAGCCACGACGAATATGACTACATAGATTCCTACGGTCCGTTCGCCAGTTGGCAGGGCTGCGTCGAGGCCCGGCCCTACCCTTACAATATAAACGACGCCACGCCGTCAGGTGGCTCGGCCAACACCGGCATCGGTGTCGGCGATCCGGCAACGATGTTCGTGCCCATGTTCGCCCCCGACGAACCGGGCAATCACTGGAAGCTCACTCAAGACCCCGACGAGGCCGCGCCGGTAACTTATGGTGCCGTCAACAGCTGGTGGAACGACGATCCGTCGAGCAGCAGCGGCCAATCCCGGCTGCGCAACATGGCCAAGTACTTCCAGCCGCGGCCGATCGATGCGCCGGCGCTGCCCGCCGGCAACGGGCCGAATTACAGCTGCACCACCAACCCGATCACGCCGCTGACCGATGTCAGCGTCGCCGAGGGTGTCACCTCGATCAAGGCGGCGATCGACCTGATGCAGCCGAATGGCGGCACCAATGTTCCCGAGGGCATGGCCTGGGGCTGGCGGGTGGTTTCGAGCGGAGAGCCGTTCACGCAAGGGCGCCCGGAAACGGAAAGAGGCAACGACAAGGTGGTGATCGTGCTGACCGACGGCGCCAACACCTATTATACGCCTTCGTCGCTGGGCTACTCGGATCCCGCCAATTCGAAATCGACCTATGCGTCCTACGGCTATCTCAACCCCGGATACAACGGCACCTCGGTCGGCCGCCTGTTCATGGGCACATCGAGCGCCATCGGTCAGCTAGACTATTCGAACGGCAACTACACCAACGCGCTCAACGAGCAGATGGCCACGCTCTGCAATAACGCCAAGGCAGCCAATATCATGGTGATGACGGTGGCGCTCGACCTGTCGATGACCAAGGCCAGCGACAAGCTGGCCATCGATGCGCTGAAATCCTGCTCGTCGGAGTCGCGCTTTCGCAAGGATGCCACGGATCCGAGCAAACCGGCGAAGCTGTTCTGGAATGCGACCGGCGCCAGCCTGGCAAACGATTTCAAGGAAATAGGCAACGAGCTGTCGAACCTGCGCGTGGTCGGCTAACCGGGGATCATCCCTCTGGCGCAACGCCTGGCGCCGTCAAGCTCTTGCAGCGACCTGGCGGGATAGGCACAGATTGGCCGCTCGCGAGATCGCGAATCCATCGCGGCATGCTGGGGAACGAACAATGCCCGATACCGCCAACCACCTCGCCTTCGCGCTGGTCTGCCTCGGCATGGTGCTGACGCCAGGCCCGAACATGATCTACCTGATCTCCCGCTCGCTGTCGCAAGGGCCGAAGGCCGGACTGATCTCGCTTGGCGGGGTTGCGGTCGGCTTCCTGTTCTACGTGCTGTCGGCCGCGTTCGGCATCACGGCGCTGCTGCTCGCCGTGCCATTCGCCTATGACGTGTTGCGCTTTGCCGGCGTGCTCTATCTCCTGTGGTTGGCCTGGCAGGCGGTGAAACCGGGCGGACGCTCGCCCTTCCAGGTGCGCGACCTGCCGAAGGACCGGCCGCGCAAGCTGTTCGCCATGGGATTGATGACCAATCTGCTCAATCCCAAGGTGGCCGTTCTCTATCTGTCGCTGCTGCCGCAGTTCATCAGCCCCGGCAAGGGCCATGTCCTGTCACAGCTCCTGGTGCTGGGCGCGACGCAGATCTCGATCAGCCTCAGCGTCAATGCCATCATCGCGCTGACGGCCGGCTCGATCGCCACCTTCCTCGCCGGACGCCCGCTGTGGCTGGTGATCCAGCGCTGGATGATGGGAACCGTGCTGACGGCACTCGCGCTGAAGATGGCGACCGACGCGCAGCGCTGAGTGCTCACATCGGACGGCGCGGAGGTCGGATATGGGCCGGTTCGACCACCTTTCGGTAGAGGTGCCAGGTCGCGTGGCCGAGGATCGGCATGACGACGGCCAGTCCGGCAAACAGCGGGATAGAGCCGATCACCAGCAGCACCGCGACGATCAGACCCCAGAGCGCCATCTGCAGCGGATTTGCCATGACCGCGCGCGCCGAGGTCTCTATTGCCGAAACGGCGCCGACATCACGATCAAGCAAAAGCGGGAAGGCAACGACCGTGGTCGCCAGCACAACCACCGCGAAGACCAAGCCGGCCGCGTTGCCGAGAAGGATCAGCGTCCAGCCCTTGCTGGTCGTCAGCACATCGCGCAGGAAGGCCCCGACCGAAGCCGGCGGCTCGCCGCCAAAAAGGCTGGTGTAGATCGACTGCGCCGTGAACAGCCACAACAGGAGCAGCGCGACCAGCATGATGCCGATGACCGCTATCGAGGGTAGCGCCGATGAGCGGCGGACATCGAGTGCGTGCCGCCAGTTGGTGTTCATGCCGAGCTCGCGCCGGCGGCTGATCTCATAGAGTCCGAGTGCGGCGAACGGGCCGACCAGGGCAAAGCCCGACATCAAGGGGTAGACGAGCTGGATGGCGTTGGAGCCGGACGTCCACTGCGTCAGGACCAGGCCGACGATCGGATAGATCAGGCACAGGAACACGTAATGCGAGGGCTTGGCCCAGAAGTCCTCGGCGCCAAGCCTGAGCGCGTCCCAGAGGTCTGTCGTGGAAATGCGGCGGACCGCAGGTTGCACATGCAATCCGCGCGCGTCCGCCATGACATGAAAGCCGGCCATAACCTACCTCCGTTTTTCTCGGGGGCGGTCACCGCCTAGGGTGGCCGCCCGTAGCTGCCACTTCAACAACGCTGGCATCATATCCGATCTTCCTGGAATTGTCGCCGCGTCCTTCGTTTGGAGAACCGCTGACTTCATTTTAGAATCTATGCATTTTAGTAATTGCTTAAATTACTCGTAGAGACCCCTGGGCGTATCACCTGAGCTTTACAAACCTTGGCGAGGGGCGATGTTCACATTGAAGGGCTTCTGGTCTTCGGAGCGGGGAAATTTTGCCATGGCGACTGCCATAGCGATGCTGCCGATAATGGCTGTCGTCGCCGGCACCCTCGATCTGACGGGCACGAGCGACGACGCGGCGCAATTGCAGAACTCGCTGGACGCGGCTGGGCTTGCCGTCGGCACAAAGTACCTGCCCAGCATGAGCGCGAGCGATGTCCAAGGGCTTGGGCTGACATTCTTTGCGGCCAATATGAACGTCGCCGACCAGCAGGAATATTCAGACAGCATCACCGCCTTTTCGGCCACCGCCAGCGGCGACCCGAGCGCCTATTACATCTCGCTTTCGTCAGGCATAAACCGTCCGAGCTTCATCAATGGCGCCGCCCCCTGGCCGGCTCACCGGTCGGCGACGGTCAAGATGCACCCGGGCGCGCAGGCCTGCGTGCTGGCGCTCGATCCGCATGCGTCGTCCGCGGTAAACCTGCAAGGCTCGACCGATGTCGCCATGAGCAACTGCGTGATCGCGGCAAACTCGGACGCGTCCGATGCCGTCAGCAGAGGCGGTTCCGCGCAGGTTTCGGCGGGCTGCGTCTCGACCGTCGGCGGCACTTCCGGGCTTTCACCGCCCAGTGCCAATCTCACCTGCGGCGCGCCGCTCGAACATCAATATGCGTCCTTCGATCCCCTGGCCGATATCGTGCCTCCCCCTTATACGTTCTGCATGCCGGTCCCGAACGGCAAAACCTACACGCTGTCGCCCGGCACCTATTGCGACAAGACATTGTCGGGAAACATCACGCTCAGCCCAGGCGTCTACATCTTGCGCGGTGTCACCCTGAAGCCGGGCGGGAACGGCAGCCTGAGCGGCCAGGGCGTGACCATATTCCTCGTCGAGGGAGCACAGATCATCATAAATGCCAATGAAACGGTGAACCTTTCCCCGCCAACCAGCGGGCCTTACGCCGGCATCACCATCTTCCAGAGCCGCGGGAACATTTCAGCATTGACCCTGAATGGCGGTGCAACTTCCGTGATCAGCGGATTCGTCTATGCGCCTGACGCGGCCGTTTCGTTCGCCGGCAACTCGGATATGAGCGGCCAGGGCGATTGCCTGAGGCTTGTTGGCTTGACCGTGCAGATGACAGGCAACTCATCCATCAAAACCGACTGCACGGCCGTATTCGGAAATCGCGAGATGTACGCCAGCCGCCGCATCACGCTTGTGAGATAGCCGCTAACCGCCGCTTCAATTCGAAATTTCACCGCCCTGCCCGGCAAAAGCCATGATCGCGACTATCTCAGGCAGGCATGACCACTTCAAGACTCAAAAGCGAGCGGACCGCGGACTTGAACAGGCGCACCTGGCTCAAGGCGGCCGGCCTCGCGGCCTTGCTCGGGCTTGCCGCCTGCAGCACCGTCTCGCTGCCGACCGGGCAAGGCGCCGGGGCTTCCTCCTCGGCAACCGGCACGCTGGCCAGCCTGCGCGCCACGGCTGGGCTCGGACCGCTGGTCGCCGATACACAGCTGGAGCAAGCGGCACTGCAGCAGGCCGGCTACATGGCGCAGCGTGAAAACATGAGCCACACGACCGGCTGGGGCAAGGATTTCGCCTCGCGCATGAAGGACAATGGCGTACACGGTGCGGCGGCCGAGAACATCGCGGCCGGCCGCTTCGACCAACAGAAGCTGTTCGATATCTGGATGCATTCGCAGGGACACCGGCGCAACATGCTCGATCCGGACTTCAGCCGCTTCGGGCTTGCCTATGTCCGTGACGGCCGCGACCCCAACCTGCGCTACTGGTCGCTGGTGCTCGGGAAATAAGGGCTCCAGCCTATTTCGTCGTCGCCTTGAATTTCGCCATCAGGTAGGGACCGGAGCGCACCGGGCCGTATTTCGGCGGCTCGCCGTCTGCAAGGCAGGCATCCAGCACCTTGATCTCGGCATCCCAGTTCGGCTGGTGGAAGAAGGCCATGGACTGGCGCCTGTCCCGGCCGCCCGCTGCTGGATTGACGACACGATGCACGGTGGACACCCAGCGGTCATTGGTCCAGCGCGCCATCAGGTCGCCGATGTTGATGACGAAGGCTCCCGCGATCGGCGGCACCTCCGTCCATTCTCCGTCCGGCGTGACGATCTGAAGGCCGCGCGACCCGGCCTGCGGCAGCAGAATGGTCAGGCTGCCATAGTCCGTGTGGGCGCCGGCTCGGATCTGGCCGGGCTTCGGCGCGACATGCTGTTCGGGATAGTTGAGCGCCCTCAGCGCGCTGATCGGCGCATCGAGATAAGTGTCGAAATAAGTCTCGGGCAAGCCGAGCGCGGTGGCGAAGACGCGCATGATCCGCAGCGCCAAATCCTCCAGTGCGGCGTAGTAGGCTTTCCAGGCATCGGTGAAACCGTCCGGTGCTTCAGGCCAGATCGTCTCGGCATAGCAGAAGGCGAGTGCCTCGGGATCAGACATGCCCGGTGGCACACTGAGCGGTCCGCCGTTGAAGCTCTCCTTGAGGTCCGGCGGCGTGTCGACGTTACGGGACTTGGCCAGCGCTTCGAGTTCGGGGCCGAAATAGCCGTAGGGATAGCCCTTATAAGGCGCCTTGGAGCGCTGCTTCTGTTCCGGCGGCAGGTCGAAGAAGGCGCGGGCCTTCGACCAGGCGGCGTCGATCACCGCCTGCGAAATGCCGTGGTTCTTGACCGCCAGGAAGCCCGTACCGCGGCAGATGCGATCGACCTCGGCGCCGCGCGCGGCCTTCTCCTCAGGGCTCGCTTTCTCGAATTGCCCGAGATCGAATACCGGAAATGTCGGGTTCTGCATCGTCTTTGCACTCGTCCGTCGACTTGCGAAACGATGCCGGTTTGCCCGGCAACCGGCTAGGACCAACCGATGCGGCAGTGTAGTCCATATCGAAGGCAGGCCTGCCGTCGGCCTAGTCCATATGGGCGGCAGGGGCGCCGCCGCCGGCCGGTGCCGTCTTCGGCTTGCGCAGCAGGAAGACGAACGGGATGGCGACCAGCGTCATCACCATCAGGATTTTGAAGTCGTTGACGTAGGAGATCATCATCGCCTGGAGATTGACCATGCGGTCGACCTGCGACAGCGCCGTCGGATCGCCGCCGGCGGCGGCCGGCGAGACCGCCCAGAGATTGGGATTGAACGGGTTGATGAAGGCTGAGAGCTCGGCATGATTGACCTGCGTGTTGCGCACCAGCAGCACCGTCACGACCGACACACCGATCGACGAGCCAAGGTTGCGCACCAAGCTGAACAACGAGGTTGCATCGGTGCGGTAACGGGCGTCGAGCGTGGCGAAGGCAACCGTCGACAGCGGCACGAACACCATTCCCATGCCCAGGCCCTGGATCACGCCGGAGCTGATGATCAGCCAGTTATCCATCTGCGGCGAGAAGCTGGCCATGGTGTAGAGCGAATGCGCGGTCAGGAGGAAACCGATGACGACGAGAATCCTGGCATCGATCTTGCCCATGATGCGCCCGACGACGAGCATGGAAATCATGGTGCCGACGCCGCGCGGCCCGATGACGATGCCGATGGTGACGGTCGGATAGCCGAAGATTGTCGACAGCATCGGCGGCAGCAGCGACATCGAGGCCAGGATCAGCACGCCCATGACGAAGATGAACGCCAGCCCCGTGACGAAATTGCGATCGAGGAAAATCTTCGGATCGATGAAGGGATGTTCCGACGTCACGGTGTGAATGATGAACACCCAGAAGCCGGTGATCGAAAGGCCAAGCTCGATCCAGATCTCGACCGAGGAAAACCAGTCGACCTCGCCACCGCGATCGAGCATCAGCTGCAGGGCGCCAACGCCGAGCGATATCATGGCAAAGCCGAAGAAATCGAAGCTGCGCACCCGCCGGGCAACGGCCGGCAGATAGGCGGCCATGCCAAGGAAGGCGAGGATGCCGACCGGCAGGTTGATGAAGAACACCCAGCGCCAGTTGAAATTCTCGGTCAGCCAGCCGCCAAGCGTGGGGCCGAGGATCGGTCCCAGCATGATGCCGGCGCCCCATATGGCCATCGCCTGGCCATGGCGTTCCTTGGGATTGATGTCGAGCAGGAAAGTCTGCGACAGCGGCACGATCGCGGCGCCAAACACACCTTGCATCAGCCGGAAAAGCACGATCGTTTCCAGGCTCCACGCCAGGCCGCACAACATCGAGAAGATGGTGAAGCCGACCACCGCCGTCAGGAACAGTTCCTTGCGGCCGAAACGGTCGGCGAGCCAGCCTGTGACAGGCGTCATGATGGCGGCGGCGACGATGTAGGAGGTCAGCACCCAGTTGATGTTGTCGGGCGAGGCGCCGAGGTCGCCGGTCATGGTCGGCAGCGCGACGTTGGCGATCGTGGTGTCGAGCGCCTGCATGATCGTCGCCAGCATGAGCGCGACGGTGATCAAGCCACGATGCGGCACTTCTTTGAATGGTTCGGACGTGCTCATGGCGTAGAACTTCCAGAAGGTAACTGAAACATGTACAACGGGTTTCCGGGCGGCAAAGCCTGCCGTTGAGAGACCTTCATCGCGGTGGGACGCGATTATCGATGTGGGGGTTACATCGACTGAAAGTCTCTGATGAGCGGATGCATGCCGCCCGGAAACCTGAGGACCGACGGGTCCGTGTCGAAGATTTCAGCTTCGGCTTGGCCGCGACGCGGCTCTGCCCAAACGCTGACTCTTCCCACCCCTCCCATCAGACCAATCCTGCAACTCGCTTCCACCCCCCGGTCCCCGCGGGCTTCCGCTGACTTACTGCGCGGGCTCGCCGGCCGTGGCGTGACCGAAGATCGACGGCCAGCCACGTGCCACGCCGGTGTCGACGGTGACGGAGGCGCTCATGCCGGTACGCAGCGCCATCTTGGCATCGGGATCGGTCAGTTCCAGGCGTACTGGAATACGCTGGGTGACCTTGACCCAGTTGCCCGTGGCGTTCTGGGCCGGCAGCAGCGAGAAGTCCGCGCCGGTGCCGGCCCCGATGGCCTTGACGGTCGCCTCGAAGGTCCTGCCCGGATAGGTATCGACCACGATCTCCGCCTTCTGACCCGGCTTCATGTTGGTCAGTTGGGTTTCCTTGAAATTGGCGTCGATCCAGCTGTCGCCGGTCTCGACCAGCGCAAACAACGGTGTGCCGGAGCCGACATACTGGCCGACCTTGAAGGACGCGGCTTGATAGACAAGACCATCGGCAGGCGCCTTCACCGTGGTCTGCGCCAGGTCATAGGCAGCCTTGTCGCGCGCGGCGAGTGCCGACATCACGGTCGGATGCTTGTCTGTCTCGATATCGGGATTACCGCCAAGCGCCGCCTTGGCGCTGACGATGCCCTGTTCGGCAACGGCGAGCTGCTGCTTGGCCTTGTCGAGATCATTCCTGGCTTCATCCAGCGAAGACTTGGCGTTGATCCCTTTCTGGGCAAGATCGGCGGCGCGGTCATATTGCGACTGCGCATAGGCAACTTCGCTGCTGGCGGATTTCTCCTGCGCCATTGCCTGGCCGTAGGCGGCGCGCAGCTGCTCGACATTGAGGCGCGCGGCAGCCACAGCGGCATCGGCCTGGGCAAGCGCGATGCGGTAGGGCTCTGGGTCGATGGCGAACAGGAGATCGCCCTGCTTCACCGTCTGATTGTCCGATATGGCGACCTGGACGATACGACCAGCCGTGTCGGAGGCGATCGACACCTTGGCCTGCTGCAGATTGGCGTTTTCCGTTTCCTGGTAGCGCCCGCCCGTCACCCAGACATAGCCGCCGCCGACGATCAATGCCGCCGGCAAGGCGAACATCAAGAAGAAACGACCAATGCGGCGCTTCTTCTTCGGCGCCGGCGCCGGCTGCACGAGAGGAGCGACCGCGACAGGGGCGGCAGCCGGCTGGGCCGGCGCTTCCATCTCCACCTTGGGAGCGTTTTCTTCTACTTTAGCTACCGCGTTCATGCTGTCGCACCTTCCGCACTCTTGATCTTTTCAAGCGACGAAGCTTCGCTGTCCGTCAGATTTTGTACGATTACATCCAGCGCCCGGATCAGGACGCGCCGGTCTTCCGGCGAAACGCCGCTGAGCGATTCCTCATAGACTTCGCCAGCAAGGCTCTTGACGTCCGCATAGGCCGCGTTCGCCTTCTCGGTTGGGAAGATCATGCGCACGCGCCGGTCCGCCGCGTCGGAGCGGCGTTCGATCCAGCCGCCCTCCTCCATCCGGTCGACAAGGCGTGAGACGCTGATCGGCTCGATTTCGAGCAGTTCGGCGAGCCGCGCCTGTGCAACGCCCGCCTCCTTGGCAACGCGGACCAGAAGCCGCCATTGCGCCGAAGAGAGGCCGAGCCCGCTGGCGCGCGCCTCAAAGCGCTTGCGCATCAGGCGCTGCACGTCGTGGATCAAAAATCCCAATCTGTCGATGCCATCTGAAACCATGAGCGGTATATATAATAAGCGTGCTTACCATTCAAGGTGCCGGATCGCGATGAAAGTGGCAAAATGCGCATGGCAGGCCTGCAACCCGATCCTGGTTAGCGACAGGTGAACGCGTGCCCGTGCGCAACAACGCCCGGAAGGCGACAAGGCGCCGTCTTCAAAGGCGGTTTCGGACAACCATGGTGACAACGAAGAATGCGCCGAGCGAGCTGGTGATGATGCCGATCGGCAGTTCCTGCGGCGGCAGCAGGGTCCGGGCCAGAAGATCGCTTGCCAGCAGGAGCACCGCCCCGAACAGCGCGCAGCTTGCGATCAGGCGCAGATGCAGGGAACCGGCCAGCGGCCGCGACAGATGCGGGATCATCAATCCGACAAAGCCGATGACACCGGCGACCGAGACGAGGATTGCCGTCGAGAAGGCGGCCACGAGAAATGTCGTCCTGCGCATGCGGGCCACCGGCACGCCGAGGCTTTCGGCAGCGCTTTCGCCGGCCAGGAAAGCGTCCAGCTTGCGGTGGTTCCACAGCCCGTAGGCCGCGATCGTGGCAGCGCCCACCGCACCCAGCCACACATTGTCCCAGCGCGCCAGCCCAAGCCCGCCCATGGTCCAGAACAGCACCGAATGGGCCGCGCGCTGGTCGCCGGCAAAAACCAGATAATTGGTCAAGGCCGTGAACATGAAGGAGACGGCAAGGCCGGCGAGAATCAGCCGCTCCGGACCTTGCCCCCTCACCCGCGCCACCAGCAAGAGCACGATGGAAGCGGCGAGTATGCCGCCGGTGAACGCAGCCACAGGCAAGGTCCAGATGCCGAAACTGTCGCCGAGGACCGTGATGACGGAAACCGCGCCGGCAGCGGCTCCCGACGACAGGCCGAACAGGAAGGGGTCGGCAAGGTCGTTGCGGGTCACCGTCTGCAAAAGCGCGCCGACGATGCCCAGCCCGCCGCCGACACAGATCGCCAGGATCGTGCGCGGCAGCCGCAGGTCGACGACGATCCTGCCGACCGGACCCGATATCTGAGGTTCATCCAGCCCGATGGAACGGCCAAGGGCGGCGACGACATCGGCTAGAGGTATCAGCGTCGAGCCGTAGGCGATCGACAGCAGCGCCAGCGCGACGAGCGCCACCGCGCCCACCGTCATGGCCAGCGTGAAGCCCTTGTGCCCTGAAAGCGCGCCGGATTTGTGCTCCCGGGCGAGAGCCATCAGAACGCTTCCGGATGCATCGCCCTGGCGATCTTGCCGATGGCGTCGATGTTCGCCGGTCCTGGCGTCAGCTCGGCGTAACGAAGCGCCACGAAGCGCTCGTTCCTGACCGCGTCCGTCTCTTTCATCGCCGGGTGCGCCTTCAGGAAATCGAGCAGTTTCCTGTAACCGCCGCCGTCCTGATAATCGAGCAGGATGAGGAACTGCGGATTGCGCGCCGCCACCGTCTCCCAGTCCGTGTTGCCCCAGCTCGTGTCCATGTCGGCCATGATGTTGTCGCCGCCGGCTGCCGATATCATGGCGCTGGGGATGGCGAACTTTCCCGCGGTAAACGGCTTGTCCTCGCCGGAATCGTAAAGGAACACGCGTGTTCCCTTGGCGCTGCCGACCTTGGCGATGATATCGGCGAGTTGCGCCTTCCAGCCGGAGACAAGCTTCTCCGCTTCTGCTTCCTTGCCGAAGATCTTGCCCAGCTTTTCGATGTCGCCATAGAGCAGGTCCATGGAGGCGGCCGGGCGGCTCCTGTCGAGATGGACGCAGCTTTCGGTCAGCACCAGCGTCTTGATGCCGTGCGGAGCAAGCGTGTCGGGGGTCACGTCGCCGCCAGGCTTCATGCCGTAGTACCAGCCGGCGAAGAAGAAGTCGGGCTCGACGGCGAGGAGATTCTCCAGCGTCGGATATTTCGGTGCCAGTTCGGGAATGGAACCCTGCTCTGCCTTGAATTCGGGACCGACTTTATACCATCCGGTGATACCGGTCAGGCCGACAATCGACGGCTGCAGCTTCAGCGCGAAGACCATCTCGGCCATGTTGAGATCATGAATGACGGCGCGCTTTGGCGGCGCGTCGAAGGTCAGCGGCTTGCCGCAGCTGTCGACGGTCACGGGGAAGGCAAAGGTCGTCGAGGCCAGCAGCGAGAAGACGAGGGACAGGGCGAGGCGTTTCACGGACTTTGCTCCTTGGTTGAACCGTGTCGGATAAGGATGGATTTGGTCAGGACGGCGGTGCGGCGCGGTTCGGAAGCTCGAACACCGTCAGTTCGCGGTCCTCGGTGGGATGGCGCAGGCGAAACACGTCGATGCCGAAAATCTCGCGCATCAGATGTTGCGTCAGCGCCTCGTGCGGCGGCGCCAGCGCATACAGCCGGGCCTCGTTCATCACCGCCACCTTGGTGGCGAAGGGTGCCACCAGCGTCAGATCGTGCAGCACCGCGATCACGGTCATGCCGAAGCCGGCCACCAGTTCGAGCAGTTCCGCGCGGGCGCGCGGATCGAGGTGGTTGGTCGGCTCGTCGAGGAACAGGATTTTGGGCTTCTGCGCGATGGCGCGTGCTAGCTGGGCGCGTTGGCGTTCGCCACCAGACAGCGAGCCGATGGCCCGGCCGAGCAGCGGCAACAGGCCGGTCCGGTGCAGCGCATCCACGACAATGTCGCGTTCCTCGCCGCGGCGCCTCAGGCCGGCATGCGGGACGCGGCCAAGCTCGACATAATCGATCACCGCCAGCCGTGGGTCCGGCTGGTCTGTCTGGCCCACGACGGCGATATACAGGGCTCGCTCGGCGGGTGAAATCCTGTCCAGGCGTCGCCCGCCAAGCTTCACCTCTCCCGAGCTTGGCCTGAGCATGCCGGACAACATGCGCAGCAGCGTGGTCTTGCCGGCGCCGTTGGGGCCAATGATGGCGAGGCGGTCACCTGACGTCACCGACAGGCTGACCGCATGGACCAGATGCCGGCCATTCGCCGTCGCGCCCAAGTCGTGCGCATCGAGAAGCGACGCTGTCATCGATTGCCATCCGCCAGCTTGCCGGGTCCCGGGATGCGAGCCAGCGTCTTGCCGGCCAGGCGCGGCGGCCGTTGTCCGGAATTGCACCAGCCGTCGGGAAGCGAGGCGTAAAGCCTGGCAAACCGCACGAGATCGGCAGCGTCGGCCTGCGCATCGATCGACCCGAAGAGATAGGCGGCCTTGCCGGGCGCCTGGAAAGCCACCACCAGGGGACGCGCGCAACCCGCCATGCAAGCCACGCCCTCGACCGTGAAACCAAGCGCCACGTCAGGCTGGGCCGAGAGGCGAGAGCGCAACTCGGTGCGCAAACCTTCGCCCGACCTGACGCCGGTCGGCACGTCGCGGCAAAGGGTGCACACGATGATCTGGTGCATGGGCCCGGGGTGAATACGATCGATTGCGCCGTCCAACTTCCCGTCACTTTCAAAACTGGCGACGGAAGGATGTTGGTCGACCGGCCGACATGACCGATGTCCACGTTTCCTCCCGGCACACCCCGTCCGGTCAACACAGTGATGGCAGGTCTCCTGGCTCACGGGTCTGTGCGCAATCCTGCCTTCCCAGCCTTGCCGGCCAGTGGCGTTCCGGATCTTGCTCGCCGCTTACAGTTGCGGGGGCAGCCGCGGCCTCGACCCAAAATCGGATCTCACCGCGTTCCCTTTTCACCCCTCGCCTTTCGGCTCGGGGACCATCACGAGTCGCAGCCTAGGCCGCGCGCGGCGGCGAGGCAAGGCAGTCGTTTGTTTTGTTATAACAGAACCAACAAATGGTCAATCGCTGTCGCGGGCGATCAGTTCCAGCGGCCAGACCTCCCTGATGGTCTCTGGCCCGGCGGCCCCCGCAAAAGCCGGTAGCGACGCCAGCAGCATTTCGGCGAGCCTCCGTCCCATCGGCTGCAGCGCCGGGCGGAAAGCAGTCAGCGCCGGCGAGAAATAGCGGCAGAGCGGCGTATCGACGATGACGGTCACCGCCATGTCGTGACCCGGTTTGATACCCATCTCGGCCAGCGCCTTGCAGCCCCCAAGCGCCATTGCATCATTGTTGAAGATGATGGCGGTCGGCGGGTCCTTGCGGCGCATCACCTGGGGTGTCACTTCGTAGCCACCGGCCTCGTTGATGAAGCCGTCGGCAATCAGGCCGGGATCGACGGCGATGCCATGCCGGCGCAAGGCCTTGCGGTAGCCGTCGAGGAACAGATAGCCGAAATTCAGATCGAGCGATGGGCGGATGGCGGCGATCCGGCGATGGCCGCGCGCCACCAGCCGATCGACCGCGTCGGCGCCTGCTTTTTCGAAATCGAGATCGAGCGAGGGGTAGGCCTTGTCGCCGGAGCGGCTGCGGCCGAGCGTGGCGAAGGGGAAGCCGGCCTGGGTCAGATAGTCGATGCGCTCGTCCTCGCGCCGCGTCCAGGCCAGCACCACCGCGTCGGCACGGCGCGTCTCCACGACACGCCGCAGGCGCTCCTGCTGATAGTCGCCCGGCGCGCCCATCACCACGATGAGATCCAGCCCGCTCTCGGCGAGCCGGCCCTGCAATCCAGTCAGGAACGGAATGAAGAAAGGCTCGCCATATTCCTGGTCACCCGGATGCGGCTGCAGCATGAAGGCGATCGAGTGGGTAGCGCCTTGCCTGAGACTGCGACCGGACTGGTTCGGCGAATAGTTGAGAGCCCTGGCCGCCTCGAGAACGCGCTGGCGCGTGTCGGCATTGACGTCGGCGCGGCCGTTGAGGGCGCGCGACACCGTGCCGATCGAAATGTTCAGGTGACGGGCAAGGTCGTGAATGCTGGACGCCAAGTGACTGTTCTCCCCTTGCTTGGCTAGCACCGGTGACCGCCCGGGCCAAGGCGCAACGACGATTTTCATGGGCGGCCGATTGACATTCTACGCCTTCGGGTGTGTTCTCGTAAACGTTTACGGAAAAACGTTTACGGTCACGCCGTGAACGCCGGGACGATCGGCCTGGAGGGGCCGAGAGGAGGAGCGCTGGATGATCGACGCCGTTCTGGTCGGCTGCGGAGCGATGAGCAAGGCCTGGCTCGATGCCGCGCGGCAAATCGACGGGCTCGCCATTGTCGGCCTTGTCGATCTCGATGCCGACAGGGCGAAGGCCAGGGCTCGCGAGTACGACCTTGGTGGTGCCGTCACCGGCACCAGTCTCGATGCCGTGCTCGACCAGACCCGACCGCAAGCGGTCTTCGATGTGGTGGTTCCCGCCGCCCGGCGCGACGTCGCGTTTTCCGCCTTTGCCCATCATTGCCATCTGCTGACGGAAAAGCCGCTCGCCGATAGCCCGGAGAATGCCCGCGCCATCGTCCAGGCCGCCCGCCAGGCCGGGCGCATCCATGCCGTCGTCCAGAACCGCCGCTATGTCACCAATGTCAGACGCATCCGGAGATTTCTGGACTCCGGCGCCATCGGCAAGCCGACCAGCATCCACGCCGACTTTTTCGTCGCGCCACATTTCGGCGGTTTTCGCGAGGAGATGGCCCATGTGCTGCTGCTCGACATGGCGATCCACACATTCGACGCCGCCCGTTACATGGTCAATGGCGAGCCGGCCGGCGTCCATTGCCAGGAATGGGAACCGGCCAATTCCTGGTACCGACAGGGCTCGTCGGCCAGCGCGGTCTTCGATCTCGGCGACGGCAAGGTCTTCACCTATGCGGGCAGCTGGTGCGCGGCAGGCTTCCGCACCAGTTGGGAGGGCAGCTGGCGCATCGTCGCCGAGCGCGGCAGCCTGATCTGGGACGGCCATGACGGGTTGAAGGCGGAAGCGGTGGTGCCGGGCCGCGACGGCATGTTCGACAAAATTCAGCCAATCGAGGTGCCGGCGCTCGATCCCGCCGACCGCGTCGACGGCCATCTCGGTATCATCAGGGATTTCATGCGCGCCATCGAGACCGGCACCGAGCCGGAAACGCGCGGCGCCGACAACATCAAGAGCCTGGCCATGGTCTTTGGCGCCATCGAGAGCGCCGAAACCAGACGCCGCGTGATGATCGCAAAGGAAGCACAATGATGCCAAACCCGCTCCTCGACATCAGGATCGGCACCATGGTGCGGGCCAACCTCGACGACCCGGCCGCCTATATCAAGGCAATCCTGCCGCTCGGCTTCGAGAGCATCCAGCCCTTCTTCTGGCAGACACTGGGTGGCAAGGACCTGCCCCGGCTGGCGGGCCAGATCCGCGAGGCGATCGGCGATGCCGATGTCACGGTGTCGTCGCTCGGCGTGTTCGGCAATCCGCTGGAGGGCGGCGATGTCGACCGTGGCGTGCTCCAGGCCTGGGAGACGGTCATCGACAATGCGCATTTGTTCGGCGCCTCGATGGTCTGCGGCTTTACCGGCCGGCTCCGTGGCAAGCCACTGATAGACAGCCTGCCGCGCTTTCGCGAGGTGTGGGGGCCGCTGGCCAGGCGCGCCGCCGACAAGGGCGTTCGCATCGCCTTCGAGAACTGTGCGATGGACGGCAACTGGGCTGCTGGTGACTGGAACATCGCCCACAATCCGGACGCCTGGGAGCTGATGTTCAACGAGTTGCCTGACGACAATCTCGGCCTCGAATGGGAGCCTTGCCACCAGCTCGTCTATCTGATCGATCCGATGCCGCAGATCCGCAAATGGGCGCCGCGCATCTTCCACGTCCATGGCAAGGACGCGACGGTGCGCTGGGACGTCATTCGCGAGCACGGCGTGTTCGGCCGGCTGCCGTTCGTACAGATGCGCACGCCAGGCTTCGGCGACAGCGACTGGACGCGGGTGATCAGCGAATTGCGGCTGGCCGGATACAAGGGCGCGATCGACATCGAAGGCTGGCACGACCCGGTCTATCGCGGCGACCTCGAGATCACGGGGCAGGCACGCGCGCTGGAGTATCTCAAGCTATGCCGGGGAGGTGCGAGCTACCTGCCAAATCCGGAGTGAGGACCGGCCGGCGGGAGGAGCCGGCCGTAAGTGGTACTGCCAAAGCAATCGTTCAAAGGCCCCTCGGCTGACGAGGGAAACAATGGGAGGAACGTGCATGAGCATCGCGATCAGAACGACACTTCTGCGGACGACCGTGGTGGCGGCCGCCACGGCGCTTGCCGCCGCAATCTCCACCTTGCCGGCGCAGGCGCTCGACGGCCAATGGTGCAAGGACGTCCACATCCGCTTCTTCGTCGGCGGCGCCGAGGGCGACGCCTTCGGTACCATCGTCTACAATGGCGCCAAGCAGGCCGCGGCCGATCTCGGGCCCAAGGTCGACTACATCTTTTCCCAGTGGGACGCGGAGAAGATGGTGCAGCAATTGCGCGAAGCGGTCGCGGTCAAGCCCCAGGGCATCGCCATGATGGGCCATCCGGGCGACGCCGCGATCATGCCGCTCGCCGAAGAGGCGCATAAGGACGGCATCAAGATGATGTACCAGAACGTCCCGGTGGCGAAGGTAACGGCGGCGTTCGGTGGCGGCTATGTCGGCGCGCAGCAGGAACAGCAGGGCCGCGCGCTCGGCGCCGAAGCGTTCAAGCTCGGCAAGCTCAAAGCCGGCGACAAGGCAATCATGATCGGCCCGTTCGAGAACGAGAACCGCGGCGCGCGCGAGCGCGCCACGGTGGCGGCGCTGAAGGAAGCGGGCGTCGAGGTCATCCAGCTGTCCTCGCCGCCGAGCGGCGAATGGGCTTCCGACCCCAACCTCGCCATTCCGGTGATCACGGCGGCGCTCCTCAATCACCCGGATATCAAGGCGGTCGGCTATCCCGGCGGCCAGATGCTCGGCAATGTCCCCACCTACATGCAGGCGGCGGGGCGCAAGCCCGGCGATATCTTCAACTTCGGTTTCGACACCAGCCCGCAGATCGTCGAGGGCTTCAAGGCCGGCTGGGTGCAGCTGACGGCCGACCAGCAGCCATTCCTGCAGGGCTATCTGCCGATCCTCAGCCTGTGCCAGCAAGTGGTGCTGGGCCTGGCGCCGATGAACGTCGACACCGGCGCCGGTTTCGTCACGCCCGAAAATTACGAGATCGTCGCAGAACTCGCCAAGCAGGCGCTGCGCTGACCTCCCAAGCCGTCGGCCGGGATCAGGCCCCGGCCGGCGGGACCGCTGGCGAGAAGGCCGGTGCAAGACAATCAAGCGAGGATCCGATGGCAGAACGTCTCATAGAACTGCGCGATATCGCCAAGTCCTACGGCCACGTCTATGCACTTGGCGGGGTCAATCTCAGCGTCGACCGCGGCGAGGTGGTCGGCCTCATCGGCGACAACGGCGCCGGCAAGTCGACGCTGATCAAGATCCTATCCGGCGTGGTCAAGCCGACGAGCGGGGAGATTCTCATCCGCGGCAAGCCGGTGACCGGATGGAATGCGGCACGTTCGCGAGAGGCCGGCATCGAGACGGTGTTCCAGGACCGGGCGCTGGCCGTGCAGCAGACGATCGTGCGCAACATCTTCATGGGCCGTGAACTCACCGGTTTTCTCGGCTGGCTGAAGGTCAGCAAGGAAATCGAGGAGGCGAGTCGGCTGATGCGCGAGATCGGCTTCACCTCGAAAGTATTCACGCCGCACTCGATCGTCGGCCAGCTGTCGGGCGGCGAACGCCAGGGCGTGGCGATCGCGCGCGCCATCTACAAGCAGGCGGAATTGATCGTCCTCGACGAGCCGACGACGGCGCTGTCGCTGACCGAGACCGCCAAGGTCTTCCACTTCGTGCGCCAGGTGCGGGCGAGCGGCCGCTCGATCCTGTTCATCGGCCACAACATCCACCACGTTTTCGACATCGCCGACCGTTTCGTGGTGCTCGACCGCGGCAAGATGGCGCTGACGGCCGACCGCAGCGAAATCAAGTCGGCCGAAGACCTCATCAACTTCATGGAAGACGTCGCGCATCCGGGCGGGTTGGCCGGACTGCACGACACCGGCGACGCGGAGCAGAGAGCACGATGAGCAAGACCATGGAGCCCGATCTGCACGAGCCGTCGGCCGGCATTTCCCGCCAAGGCAGTTCCCAAAACGAGTGGAAGCACCCGTCCGATCATTGGCTGCGCGGCTTCGTCCTCGACAATCGGGCGTCGCTTGGCACGCTCGCCGTGTTCATCGTCATGATGGCGGTGTTCATGATCGCCAACCCGACGGTCTTCACAACCTGGTATCTCTACAGCGCCGTGCTCACCACGCTTCCCGTGGCGCTGTTCGTGGTCGTGCCGCTGGTCTTCGTCGTCACCTGCGGCGAAATCGACCTGTCGTTTCCCGCGACGATGGGTTTTGCCTCCTGGGTCTTCGCGCTGGTGGTGCAGGCCGGCTACGATCCGTTCCTCGGCATTGCGGCAGCGCTGGTCACCGGCACGCTGCTCGGCTTCCTCGTCGGGTCGCTGGTGGTGTATGGCGGGCTGTCGTCGCTGATCGCCACGCTTGGCATGAATTTCCTGCTGCGCGGACTGATCCAGATCATCAATGAGGGCAGATCGACTTCGCTGACCAGCCTTGCCGACAGCTGGGCCTACAGGATCTTCTCCAGCCAGTTCCTGGGCATTCCGGTGCAGATCTTCTGGGCCATCGCCTTCGTCGTGCTGTCGGCGATGCTCTACAACCGCCACCGCTTCGGCGCGCAGGTGAAGGTGGTCGGTGACAATCCCGACAGTGCCCAGCAGATGGGCATCGACGTCAAGCGCGTGCGGGTGAAAGTGTTCGTCTTCGTCGGCATCGGGGCCGCGATCGCCGGCACGTTCTCCGTAATGATCAACTTCACCTGGTGGCCAACCGCCGGCGACGGTTATCTCTTGCCGGTGCTGGCCTCGGTGTTCGTCGGCGGCACGCCGACCTGGGGCGGTATCGGCACCGTCGTCGGCGGCGCGATCGGCGCCGTCACGGTGTCGTTCATCCAGACCGGCGTCGTGGCGGCTGGCCTGAGCGGCTTCTACGTCCAGTTCTTCAACGGGCTGATCATCATCCTTTCGCTGCTTGGCCACAAATGGAACCAGGCGCGCTACCGTTGAACCAGTCGGCCCTTTAACGGCAATTTTCGGCCCATCCGAGCCACCAATAGACGACAGGCCGCGCGGCCTGTCGTCTATTTGCGCCATGCGCAATTTCGATCAAACTGGCGGGGCAACGAGGCGCCAGAGTGAGGACGCCACATGCGAGGAACCCATGAACCCGACCGAGAAAGCGCTATGGTTTGTCGAAAGCCATTTGCCGGAAGCTGTTACGCTCGACGACGTCGCCCAAAGCAGCGGCGTGTCGCGCTTTCATGTGACGCGCGCCTTCGGCGCCGCCACTGGCCACTCTGTGATGGGTTACATGCGCTCGCGCCGGCTGACCGAGGCGGCGCGCAGGCTCGCCGGCGGGGCGCCCGACATCCTGTGCGTCGCGCTCGACGCCGGCTACAACTCGCATGAGGCTTTCACCCGTGCCTTCCGCGACCAGTTCGGCACCACGCCGGAACTGGTGCGCGCGCAAGGTTCGACCAAGACCCTTGATCTCGTGGAGCCTATCCTGATGGACCACACCCTGCTCGCCAGCCTCGAACCACCGCTCTTCGAGACCAGCCGCCCCTTCCTCATCGCCGGCTTCGGCGAGCGCTACAGCTGCGAATCGAGCGCCGGCATTCCGATGCAGTGGCAGCGTTTCAGCCCTTACATCGGCAACATACCCGGCGAAGTCGCCGGCGTTTTCTATGGTGTCTGCCTCAATGGCGACGATGCCGGCAATTTCGACTATGTCGTCGGCGTCGAAGTGCGCGACTTCGCGGATCTGCCGAAGGAATTCTACCGGGTGCGGGTTCCGGCGCGGAAATACGCCGTTTTCACGCATCGCGAGCACATCTCGACCATCCGGCGTACGATCAACACGATCTGGAACAGCTGGCTGCCGGCCTCCGGCCACGAAATCGCCGACGCGCCGGAATTCGAGCGCTATGGGCCCGAATTCGATGCACGCACAGGTAATGGCGGGCTGGAGATCTGGGTGCCGGTCAAGGCATGACGCGCCGCTACAGTTCCAGATCCCAGTTCTGTCCAACCAGATCCTTGCCGAAGGAATGGTGGGGCTCTTCTTCGATCAGCTTGAAACCGGCCGCCTGGTAGATGTGCCGGGCCGCGGTCAAAATGTCGTTGGTCCATAGGGTCAGCGTCTTGTATCCCCTGGCGCGGGCAAAGCCGATGCACTCGTCGACCAGGCGCTTGCCGATGCCGAGGCCGCGCGCCGAAGGTTCGACATAGAGCAGCCGCAGCTTGGCCACCTGGTCCGACTTGCGCACGACGAAGACCGAGCCGACGACCTCGCCTTCCCGCTCGGCAATCCAGCCTCGCTCCCATTTCGGATCGAAGGATTTTACGAAATTTGCGAGGATTTCGGCGACCAGCGCCTCATAGGTTTCGTCCCAGCCATAGTCCTGCGCGTAGAGCATCCCTTGCCGGCGGATGATCCAGCCGATGTCGCCGACCTGCAACGGCCGCAGCAGATAAGGGATTTTCGGCTCGCCACTGTCATCCAGCAGACGCTGCACCGTGCGCATGGAATTGACCAGCCGGTACTGCTCCGACGCGGGCAGCCGATCGAGCAGCGCCGCAACCTGGTCGTGCGAATCCTTGTTCAGCGGTGCGAACCCGTTTCTGCCCGCAGGCGTCAGCGCGATCGACGATTGCCGCGCGTCCGAAACCAGGGTGACCCTGGAGATGAGATGAAGGCGCTCGAACTTCTTCAGCAAACGGCTGACATAGCCGGCGTCGAGGCCGAGGTCGCGCCCGAGGTCGGTCGCGGTCAGGCCGTCACGATGCGCCAACTCGTAGAGCACGCGCGCCTCGGTCAGCGAGAAGGCGCTCTTCAGCAGCCCTTCGTCGAGCAGTCCGATCTGACGGGTATAGAAGCGGTTGAAGGCCCGCACCGCATCAATCAGGTTTTTGCCGGGTGCAGCTTTGTCGGGTTGATGGTGGATTGTCATCGAGTCATCTCCTGCTGGCACAGGATCAATTATTTACTTGACTAAGTCAACTATCAGGAGGTGACCCGGACACTTACATCATCGGCAGCACCGGCCAGCGGCCGACGATCCTGCCACTGGAAAGCACCGCGATCGGCCCGAGCTGCTGCATAACGGCCTCGCTCTGCGTCGGTCGCAGGAAAGCGTAGTCGCCAGGCCTAACGACGGCCCCGGCGGGCAGGCCCATGAATTGCTGGTTGGAGGATAGGCCAAGCAGGCCGTTCATCGTCAGGCCTTCGGGAAACACCGGTTCGGCCATCCATTTGCCGCCATAGAGATAGCAGCCCTTGCGCGGAAACCGGCCGAGCGCCTGGAGCAGACGCGAGACCGCAGGCGGGCCGGGCAGCATCGGCTCGACCACTTTCAGGATCGGCGTCGCGATGAAGGCCGCCGGCCGGAAGCCATCGAGGCCTGGCGTGTCGAAATCGCCGGGCAGCACGAAGGCCGACCCGATCGACACTTCATTGGCAGCGCCGCCATGATGAAGCAGCGCGGTCTTGCTGCCACCGATGTTCAAGATGTGGCGCTCGTCCATGCCGAGGCGCGCGACGAAAGCGGCGGCCCGTTGCGAGGCTTGCGCCAACGCCTTGGCCGGCCCGCCAAACAGGGCGGGTATGTGCGGCGCATGCGCCTCATAAGCCATGACGCCTTCGCAGCGCAGCCCTTTGTGGGCCGGCAGCGCCTTCAGCGCCCGCGACAGAGCCTCCGGTTCGGCAAAGCCGCCGCGATGCAGTCCGACATCGATTTCGAAAGCAATGCGCAGCTCGACGCCGAACTCGGCTGCGAGCGCGCCATATTCCGCCAGCCTCTCCTGTGTATCGATCAGCCAGCAGACGCGCGACCAGGCCGCATCGCCTCTGGAAAGCGCCGCCCTTGCCGCGCCAACCGGCATCGGCTTGCCGTACAGCAGATCCGCATCCGGAAACGCGCTCAGCACCGCCTCGCTGATCGGCGGATGGAAGGTCATGAAGCGTTGGGTTCCAAGCGCCTTGCCGACATGGGAGAGCAGCGGCAGGCAAGCGAGCGACTTGTCGACCAGCCGTACGGCAAGGCTGGCATCAAGCCTCTCCTTCACCAGGGCGATGTTGCCATCCAGCCGGTCGAGGTCGAGCAGCAGGCAGGGTTGGAAGATGCCCGCCTGCTTCAGCGCATCCGAAAGCGTGGCGAAATAAGCCGTCATCGCTAGATGCCAAAAGGACTGGGTTCGACGCCGAACAGGTCGGCCATGTAGGGCGAGACGAAACGGTTCTGCGGATCGATGTCGCGGCGCACCGCCATCGCATCGTCCCAGCGCGGATAGAGCTTTTTCAGGTCGGCGGCTTTCAGGCTGTGCATCTTGCCCCAGTGCGGCCTGCCGCCATATCCGCGGAAGATCGGCTCGGCCGCACGCATGAACGGCAGCGGATCGTTCGCCGCGTCATGGTGGATGGCAATGGAACAGGTGAGCCTTTTGTGAAAGGGCGAGAGCCAGAATTCGTCTGAGGCCACCGACCGCACCTCCATCGGGAAATAGACTTCCGGAAAATGCTTCTCGGTCAGTTCGATGATCTCGGCCAGCGCCTTCGGCCCCTCCTCGAAGGGAAGGTGATATTCCATTTCGTTGAACCTGGTCTGCCGGTCGCTGGCATAGACGTTGAGCCAGTCCTGCACATAATCCTCGGCCGGCACCTTGGCGACGGCGCCGAGGATCAGCCGGCGGCGCAGCGCCGGCAGCCAGGCAAGCCCGGTGCGCAAGCGACGCAGCGTGCGCAACGAGCCCTCATCATCGTCGGTCGGGCGCACCGTCGTGGCTTCGGCGCTGAAGTCGCTGGCGATGAACTGGGCGTAGCCGGAGAAGGGAATGTAATAGAATTCAGCCGAACGATGCGCGGCCATCATCGTCTCGAAATCGCGCAGCATGTCGACGATCGGCAGCACCCATTTGCGGCGGCGCAGCCGGTAGCTCGCGATGTTGTTCAGCGTCACTTCGCTGAGCACACCGAAGGCACCAAGGGCGACGCCGATGGCATGGATCGTCTCCTGATCCCCTTCCCGCCTGAATTCGCGGACCTTGCCAAGCCCGTCGACGATCTGCACCGTTTCCAGCTGCGTGTGATAGGCACCGAGCGTCGGCCCCGAGCCATGGGTAGCCGTGCCAAGCGCGCCGCCTATCGCCTGGCGGTCGATGTCGCCCATGTTGGGCAGGCCCTGGCCGATGCCTTGCAGGATGTGCATGAGCGAATCAAGCCGCGTCCCTGCCCGCACGCGCGCCTGATGTTTTTTCGCATCATGCGAGACCAGCCCTTCCAGCTTCTCCAGCGACAGGATGGTGCCTTGCGACTTCACCAGCGGGGTGAAGGAGTGACCGGCGCCGACGACGCGGACCGGACCGGGTGCGGTGCGAATGAGATCGCAGAGTTCGCCGGCGTCGGCCGGGCTGGCAAGCAGCCGCGGCTCGGCGGTGACAAAGCCCGACCAGTTGGTCCAGCTGTTCGACATGGTGCTCACGCAACAACCCGGCGACGCCGCGCCACGAGGACAAACAGACCGAGCAGCGCCACGCTGGCGACAGCGCTTGCGGCGGCGAATTCCGGAACCGGGCGAAAATCCTTGCCGTCGATGAGCAGCGACGCCGCGACCGGCCCGATCGCCAGGCCGAAAAGCTGGGCGGCCGGCACCAGCAGCACGGCGGTGCGTGTCTCGTCGGCGGTGATCGCCAGCCGGATCTGGTAGGGCACGATGAAGAGCAGGATAAAACCCATGACCAGGGCGGCGACCCAGAATGTCGTGAGGCCAGGTCCGCTGGCAAGCACGAGCGAGGCGACGAGCGCGACGATGCCGATCGCCACGATGGCAACGCGATAGTCGATGCGCGCCTCGAACACGGTCGCCGTCATCGCGCCCAGAACCTGCGCCGCGAGGCTGGCCGAGACGATCAGGCCGACGGTGCGGCCATCGATGCCGAATTGGGCGCCGAGCGGCTCCAGAAAGGCCCAGACGGCACCGAAGAACATGAAGTAGCAGAAGACCGACAGGAGCGCGGTGACCGAAGGAACCGTCAGCACATTGGCGAGGTTCTCTTGCTTCGGCAGGTCGGCATAGTCGGCGGGGACAATAAAGGCGACGACGAGCGACAGGACGCAGACGATCGCGAGAACGAGGAAGCCACCCGCCGATCCGGCGGCGGGGATGACATAGAGCGCCAGCAGCAGGGCAAGAGCGCATTGCGCCAGCGTCTGCATGGTGACGAAATAGCCGCCGATGCGTTCGGCGCGCCGCGAACGGGCGATCAGTTCGGTGGCGACCGCGACAAGGCCGCCTTCGGCAAGACCGGCCAGCGCGCGCGCCGCCATCAGCGTGTTGGCCCCGGCGGCATAGGCCGTCCAGACATTCGCCACCGCCAGCAGCAGCAGGAGGAGCGCGCTTTTCCAGCGCATATTGCGGGCGGAAAGCAGCATCGCGACGATCGCCGAGCCGATCGCGATGGCGATCATCTCGGCGGTGGCGACCAGTGCCAGTTCGTCGCCGCTGACATGGCCCTCGGTGTAGAGGGCGCCGAGCAGGACGGGCTGCAGGCCGAGGATGAGCAGGCCGACCGACCCGATCCACAAGGCCGAGGCAAGCTGCCCGCCGGTCGGATTGCCAACCAGCCAGTCGCCATCGCCCTGAAGACCGGGGCTTGTCGAAGTCAAAGGCGCCTCCCAACGTCCTTGCCGCTCGGCAGAAAAGCTGACACTCTGTCAGCATTCATACTTGATCATATTTTTTGTCAACCGGAATTTGGGAACCCGTGCGAAAGATCGGTGCATGACGGAAGCAAGTCGAACGGCCACCGAGCCCAGGCGCAGGCCCAAGCAGGAGCGCAGCCGCGAGCGCATCGACGCCATCCTGTCGACGACCATGCGGCTGATCGGCGAGAAGGGCATCGACGCCGTCACCATGAAGGAGGTCGGCATGCTGGCGGGCGGGCCGATCGCCACCGTCTATCACTACTTCCCCAACAAGTCGGCGATCCTGGCTATGCTCTATGAGCGGTTTTCCGAGGTCAGCCGGGCGCGCCTGGCGGTGATTGTCGCCGATGTCCGCGAAGCGCCTGATGTCCTCGCCGCAGCCGACCGGCTGCTTGACGACTATCTCAGCCGTGTCGCCGGCGATCCGGCCATCCAGGATCTGCAGAACGCCATCCAGGCCGACAAGGCGCTCAAGAATCTCGACATCGCCGAAACCCGGCATCAGGCCAAGATGTTCTGCGACCATGTCATCGCCTTGCTCGAGCCGGAAAAGCACGAGCAATTCGAACGCATGGTTCTCCTGATCTTCCAGCTCGCCGGCGGCGTTGTGCGGCTGGCGCTTGCGCAGGGCGAAGCGGAAAGCCGGCGCACGATCGAGGATTATCGGTCGATCATCCACACCCAGTTGCGGTTGTTTCTCTGACGCACTTGCGCTTTCTGGCGGTGTCTCCACTTTCCACGAACTCGCGTCGCCATGACAGCGACAGGCCGCGCCCCCGACCATGCAATTCCAGTAAAGACGATCGCGGAAACGTGCCCGCTTCTGGTACTGCGGTCGCCGAGGCGCTGAACGACCTAATGAAATCCTTCGCTTTTGCGGCCGGTACCCGCCGCATTCTTCGCGACGATGCCGCAAGAGCAAAATTTCGCGCGATTGCCGGTTCCCGCGTGCCTTGACTCTCGCAGGTCGGCGGCCTATTTCAGCGCCACGTTAGCACTCGCCATTGGTGAGTGCTAACCACGTGTCCGGCATCGCCGGACGGAGGAACTGTTCTCACCGTTCTCATTCGAGGAAGAAAAAATGGCAAAGTCGAAGTTCCGCCCGCTTCATGACCGCGTGGTCGTTCGCCGGGTCGAATCCGAATCCAAGACCGCCGGCGGGATCATCATCCCGGATACGGCAAAGGAAAAGCCGCAGGAAGGCGAGATCATCGCAGTCGGTTCCGGCGCTCGTGACGAAGCTGGCAAGCTGGTCCCGCTGGACGTCAAGGCCGGCGACCGCATCCTGTTCGGCAAGTGGTCGGGCACCGAAGTCAAGCTCAATGGCGAAGACCTTCTGATCATGAAGGAATCCGACATCATGGGCATCATCGGCTGATCAT